>JAIRKM010000057.1 GCA_031260125.1 Helicobacteraceae bacterium
TAAATATCCTCTTTGGTCTTTGCCGATTCAATCAAAAAGAGCGCAATCGTTACGACATTAGAAAGCAGCGCCCCAATCGTGAGCGCCACCGCCGCGTTCATATTGCTGCCAAAAAGCAGCGTAAAAAACGCCGGAATTAGATGCAAATCGGCGACCAGACTTGACGCCAGAAGTTCCGCCGCGAGCAAATTGCGCACGCCTACCTTCAAGAGCGTGGAGATCAGATTAACGCCGGTGGCTATGTACAGATACACCGGATCGTTCTGATACAAAAAGCCGGCCGCCGTGGTCAGGCTCATCAAAGTAAAAAATACATAGACAACCTTGCCCCAATCCATCTATTACTCCTTTATTAAACCGCGCCTCTTTCGTAGAGGGAGCGCATACGCATCTTTTCCGCTTTTATTTGAGCCCTTTTCGCCTCTTTCGCCCTCCATGCGCTTACGCTTACGCCAAGCGGTCCAAGCAGGCTTGCCGCAAAAAAGATGGAGCTGAGCGTGCCGATCGTAATACCCGCGATCAAAACCAGCGAAAGCGGTTTGAGCAATTCGCCGCCGAAAGTGTAAGTGGCGAACACGACAAAGAGCGTCGTTAGTGAGGTGAGCGTGGTACGCGAGATCGTTCTGCTGATCGCCGCGTCGATGATCTCGTTTAGATTGCTCGCTCCCGATTTGCTCATCATCTCTCTTATGCGATCGAACACCACGATCGTGTCGTTAATCGAGTAACCAAGCACCGTCAGCAGCGCCGCTAAAATATCGAGATTGATCGGCACGTCAAACAGCAGTATAAAGCCTACGGTAAGCGATATGTCGTGAATCGCGCAGAGCGTGGCGGCAAGCGCGAAACGAAGCTCAAAACGAAGCGCCACGTAGATCAAAATCCCTATCAGCGCGACAAGTACGGACATTAGCCCCGCCGTTCTTAGCTGTTCGCCCACCTTTGCTCCGACCATATCGACCTTGCGAATCTCAAAGTCGCCCGTGCTTTTCAAAATCTCACGCGCCTGATCGCCAATATCAAGACCCAGCGAGTTTGTCGCGGCGGGCGCCTTGATGATTACCTCCTGCGGGCTTCCAAACTCCTGCACCTGCGCGCCGTCAAGTATGCCGCCTTTCAGCGCGTTCTCGATCGCCTCTTTTGGGGCGGCCTCTTGATAGCGCGCCTGTATGATCGTGCCGCCAACAAAATCGATGCCGTAATTGGGCGCTTTCAAAAACATCAGCGCATACGAGCCGATTAACAGCGCGCCGACAAAAACCAGAATCGGCTTTTTCCATTTGGAAAAGGGGTAAACGCGTGTAAAACTAAATATCTGCATTGCGCTCTCCTTGCGAAATGGAGAAAAAATATTTCGCATTTTTAGCGTTGATCTTATGCGCCAAAGCGTCAAAAACGCCCCGCGTGCCTACGATCGCCGTAAGCATAGAGCATAAAATACCGACGCTAAGCGTTACGGCAAAGCCTCTGATCGGCCCCGTGCCGTAGGTGTATAGCGCAATGGCGGCGATTAACGTCGTGATATTCGCGTCTAAAATAGCGCTAAAGGCGTTGGCGTAACCCTGCTCAATTGCCTTCAAAACACCTTTGCCTTCAAATAAAAGCTCTTTGATCCGCTCGTTGATTATCACATTGGCGTCGATCGCCATGCCGATCGTAAGCACAATGCCCACCATGCCCGGCAATGTAAGCGTGGCGCCAAACAGCGCCATAATCGCCACGATCATAAACAGATTGACAAAGAGCGCGATCACGCTTACAAGCCCCGCGACGCGGTAATAGACGATCATAAACGCCGTTATCGCAAGAAAGCCGCTGATCAGCGCAATCGCGCTTGCCCTTATGCTTTCCTCGCCAAGCGAAGGGCCTACGCTGCGCTTTTCCTGCATCTCAACACCCGCCGATAACGCGCCGCTTCTTAGCGCGATCGCCAGATCGATCGCCTCTTGTTTGCTGAAACTGCCGCTGATCTGCCCACTGCCGCCGCCTATGCGCTGCCTGATCACGGGGGCGCTATACACCTTGCCGTCCAGCACTATGGCAAGCCGCTTGCCAATGTTTTTACCGCTGAAGTTGCCAAATATCTGCGCGCCAATCGAATCGAGGGTGAAGTAGATTACGGTTTGGTTATTTTGATCAACGCCGACCCTCGCGTCGCTCATATGTTCACCGTCCAAAATCGGAATCTGCTTAACCAGATAGCGTTCGTTGCGATCGTAAACATCCTCCAAAATCACCGAACCGAGCGCCCTCGCCTGACTCTGCGTCAGCTGAGCGACTTTGCCGATGTTCTGCTCGTCCACCGCCATCATCTGAAGGTGCGCCGCCTGCGCGATCAGGCTTCGCGCCCTCTGCTCCTCTTCCTCCGTTTTTATGCCCGGCAACTCTACTAATATCTGATCGACGCCCTGCTTTGCCACCGTAGGCTCGCTAAGCCCGAATTGATCGAGGCGGTTGCGGATAGTCTCCACCGCCTGCTCTACCGATGAGCTTTTTACAAGCCCAATCTCGCTGTCGGTTAAATGCAGTTGATAACGAAAGTTGTTCTCCTGCAATACAATCCCGTTTATCTCTTTGAGGTACTTATCGAGGCTCGGTTTAGCCCGATCGTCGATCAGCGTAAAACTTATGCTTACCTCATCAAACTCCAGCGAATCGATCAGCACGTCGTTCGTCTCGGCAAAAACGCTGATCCCGCTCGCTATTGATTTGATACGGTTGGCGACCGCCTCGTCAGTTTTGACGCCAAGCAGCAGGTGAAGTCCGCCCTGCAAATCCAGCCCAAGGTTGATCTTTGAGCCGCTTTGGGTATTCAAAATGGTGGGCAGACTGAAAACCACGCCGAAAATCAACGCGGCAAAAAAGATAAGGAGGCGGAGGTTGGCGCTCGATCCCATCAGGCAAAATCCAATCGGATAGGCGATCTCGTCATTGCGGTGAACCCGCCGCTATTTACGCGGGCGGTCGCCTCCGTCTTGCTATCTGCCCTAGCTCCCGCCGAGCCGTACGCCAAAATCCAGATGAACGAAGCGGCAAAAAGAGCGCCTTTCATGCCTTTGCTATCTCCTCTACCTTTTTGGAGACAAATTCTTTAGAGAGCTTGATCGTTACGTCATCGGCAATTTTAACTTTGAGATGATCCGCCTCCGCTTTGACCACCTCCGCGTATATGCCGCCACTTGTGATAATCTTATCTCCACGCGTAAGCGCCTCGATCATCTCCCTGTGTTTTTTCTGCTGCTTTTGCTGCGGATAAATAACAAGGAAATAGAATATCGCGAATAAAACAACAAAGGGGAGAATACTTTGAAGAAGGTCGCCAGTTTGTCCCATGTCAAGTCCTTTATTCTTTTTTTTAAGGAACGTAATACTATCACGAGAACTATAATGGCTTCCGCGCTCGCCTCCCTCGCGTTGAGCCTCTTCATCTATCTGGAGGCGCTCGGCATTGGCGCACGCGCCTTGAACACGCTGCTTGTCCCGCTGGGCGTTTTGGGGATTCTCGCCGCCTCTAGGCGGGAGATTTTTTTGATCGGTTTTTTTATAGGGCTGCTCTGGTTCTGGTGGATCGGGCTTTCGTTCCGTTTTACGGACTACCCGCTCCTAGCCCTGCCCACTGTGATCGGTATTGCGGCGGTTTATGGGGCGCTTTTCTGGCTGATAGGTCTCCTGCCTCTGTGGGGCAGAGTGGTTGGACTGGCGTTTGGCTTTTGGGTGATTGAGCCGCTCTCCTTCGCGTGGTTCAAGCCTGAACTTACGCTGGTAAACAGCTTTTACTCGGTTCATCAAGCGGCGTTTTTCTGTCTCGTCTCAGCTTTAGGGTGCTTTCTTCACCTGCAAAAAAAACCCAACGAAAGATGGTGGCTGATTCCGCTTGGATCGATCTTTCTCATACTATCCCTAGCGCTGCCTACTCCTAAAAGAGCGGATATGCCGGAGATTAAAATCGCGCTGACGCGCACCGACGTACCGCAGAACGTAAAGTGGGAAAAGCCGTATATAGCGGCGCAGGCAATCGACGCCATAAAGAGAATCGATGCCGCGATCGACGAGGGGTACGATCTTATCGTCCTGCCGGAAGCCGCATTTGTCATGTTCCTCAATAAAAACGACGATGTGATGGAAGAGCTACTGTTCAGAAGCCGCCGCATTGCAATCGTCGTCGGCGCTCTGCACTTAAAAGATAAACTCCCGTTCAACAGCGCCTACATATTCAACCGCGGCGCGATGATCATAGCCGACAAGGTTTTTCTCGTGCCTTTTGGCGAGGCAAGCCCCCTGCCCGCGTGGATGGGGCGGTGGATCAATACGCTGTTTTTTGAGGGCGCTACGGATTATCAAACCGCCGCGAAACCAACGGATTTTACGATCGGCGGCTACCGCTTCCGCGCCGCGATCTGTTACGAAGCGGGGATTGAGGCGATGCACCGCGGCGCGCCGCCTTACATGATCGCCATATCGAATAACGGCTGGTTTACCCCTTCTATTGAGCCTTCGCTTCAAAGACTGCTCATTAGGCTATACGCAAGAAGGTACGGAGAGATCGTATTTCACAGCGCCAACGAAAGCGCGGCGGAGATAATCTATTGACCCCGCGCCCTAATCAGATCCGCTTCGGCGCTTAAAAGCAGCTTCGCCCCATGCAGCGCCGGCTCCGACCCTATGCCGACGCGGATCGCTATATTCAGCGTTACCCCGTTGAAGATGTAGCTACCGTTTTCGACGGTCTGCGTAACTTTTGCGGACAACTCATCTACTGCGGCGCGGTTATCGGTGTTGAGTAGCAAGGCAAAGCGGTTCATACCGAGGTAGTAAAGCTCGTCGTCCTCCTCTAGTAGCGCGCTGACTAGCTCTGACGTGCGGCTTACGATATAGTCCTCCGATGCGTAAAAGATGTCATCTTTCGCCGTGTGCTGTATGCCGAAGACGATTACGCTAAACGGACCTTTGAGCTCCAAATCCTCCATAAGTTTGCGGCGCGTGCCTATTTGCAGCCTATCGTCGATCATCAGTTGCTGCGCGACTTTAGAATGCGCAAGATGTATATGATTGATCAGATCGTCGATCTCTACGATCCCCGTAGCGTTGAGCCGTTCAGCCCGCTTGCTACCCAGATGGTACGAAAAGCGCACAACCGTGTCAATCGATCTAGTAAGCGTTTTGGAGAACGTCCTTACGCCTCTTATGCCGTTTGCGGCAATCAGCCAGAAAAACGCCAGCGCCAGACAGGAGGCGGCGGCGGCAAATTCCAGCAACAGCAGGAATAAGGCGTCTCTTTGCTCCTTGGTGTTGTCGGGCGCGGCAAAGATCACGGAGAACGGCAGAGCGTCCGCGTCTGACTTTGCCGAAAGGAACCGCCCGTCGCTGTCGTCCGTGTAGGTTTTGTAGTCCGTCCCGCTTGGAAGATTTGAGGCGACGACGCTCTGCTTATCGTTGTTGATAATAAAAATAACACTTCCGTCAGGCAGAGAGTCGTCTTTCACAAGCCCTTCAAATACGCCCATATCTATCTCAAATCCGGCATAACCGATCAGATCGCCTCCAGCAAACACCGGCGCGCCGATACGGATACGATCGCCCACTATCACGCGCCACTGTCTGCGCGGATTTTTGATGAACACGTTGTAAAGCGGATCGTCAAGAAGCGAAAAGTTTTTATCCAGAACCCCAGCCGACTCCTTTAGCGGAAGCTCAATTGCCATGGGATTATCGAGATATACAAACGCCGATGAGTAGTTACTAGAACCGCTGAACATCGACTCCATAAGGGGAAGAAGCGTGATCAGCTTGTTCGCCCTCTGACGCACCTCGTTTATAACCCTTACCGTACTCCAGAAGCTAAACGGCTGACCCTCTTCGCCGTTGATCGTAAACCCGCTGTTTCTGTAGAGTTTCTTGTTAGGCTCGTAGCGCTCGCTTGCGTAAAGCTCGCTCGCCTGCGTAGCAAGGTGGAGGGAGAGAGCGCCAGCGGAATTGACATATTCGCTAAGCAGGGCGCTTTTCTGTCTGGCTATCTGATAGCACGCCGCGACGACAGTTTCATTCGATCCGGAAACGTGGTTGCGCGTTAGGTAAACCGGCACGGCAAACAGCGCCACAATCAGAACAAGAACGCAAAAGATCAGTTCAAGAATCGCGGATTTTCTGAAAACGCCCCTGTACTTTGAAAAAATAGTGTTCATCGCAACCTAACAAAAATGATTGTAAGTGTAAATGGTTGTTACTTAAAAATCGCCTCACTAAGCGCTCTTAGGCTAAAAAAGCGGAGCGATTTTGACAGATGGAGCAAAAAAATGGCAAGAAGAGCGCTACTTTCGGTCAGCGACAAGCGCGGAATTACGGAGTTTGCGGACAAACTGAGGGGTCTTGGGTTTGAGCTGATCGGCACGGGCGGCACGCTTAAAGCGCTGCGCGAAGCGGGGATCGAGGCGATCGAAGCGGGAGAGATCACCGGTTTTGGCGAACTTTTCAGCGGGCGCGTCAAAACTCTGCATCCGGCGATTCATGGCGGCATACTTTTGAGGCGCGGCAATGCACAGGACGAAGCCAGCGCGCAAAAATGCGGGATCGAAGCGATCGATCTCGTGTGTGTAAATCTTTATCCATTTGTGGAAACAACCAAGCGTACCGACGACTTTGGCGAGATCGTTGAAAATATAGACATAGGCGGACCCGCGCTGATCCGCGCCGCCGCCAAAAACTTTCAGGCGGTGATCGTGGCAGTCAATCCGGAGGATTACGGCTTGATAACGGACGCGATCTCAAATGGCAAAGACGACTACGATTTTCGCGCCGCGTTGATGATCAAGGCTTACGAGCATACCGCGTGGTACGACAGCGCGATCGCGCGCTATATGAACGACCGTTTCGGACATTTGGGCGGCTTTACGTCGATCGGCGCGAAACTCGTTCAACCGCTTCGCTATGGAGAAAACCCGCACCAGATCGGCGCGCTTTATCAATTTGACGATCTCTACTCAACGCGGTTTGAGACGTTAAAAGGCGAGGCGAGCTTTAACAATATGACGGATATAAGCGCCGCGATCAGAGTCGCGCGCGCCTTTGGCGAAAAGGCGGTCTGTATCGTCAAACACGGCAATCCATGCGGTTTTGCGCTAAACGACGATCTGTGCGAGGCGTGGGAAGGGGCGCTCGTATGCGACAGGCTCTCCGCTTACGGCGGCGTGGCGGCGATCAACGGCATCGTCGATCGGAAGCTGGCGGAGCGTATAAACGAGATATTTATTGAGGCGGTTGTATCCCCTGAATTTACTCAGGAGGCAATTGAAATTTTAAGCGGCAAAAAGCGGATCAAACTCTTCAAGTTTGGCGAGAACGGCAGGCTGCCGGATCGGCGCGATCGAATTGACTTTAAGCATATAGTCGGCGGCATTGTCGTACAAACCGGCGACGAAGTGAAATGCGACGAGATCGCGAACGCGAGGGTAGTAACGCGCCTTGCGCCGACGCAAAAGCAGATCGGGGATTTGACGATCGCGTGGCAGATTGCGGCGCTTACAAAGTCCAACTGCGTCGCCTATGTGAAAGATCGCGTTTTAAGAGCAATAGGAATGGGTATGACCAGCCGTGTTGACAGCGCGCTCGCAGCGCTCCGCAAGGCGGAATCGACGAAGGTAAGCGTAGAGGGCTCGGCGATGGCAAGCGAAGCGTTTTTCCCTTTTCGCGATTCGATCGACGAAGCGGCAAAAAACGCGATAGCGGCGATCGTTCAGCCGGGCGGCAGCCTCCGCGACAGCGAGGTAATAGACGCGGCAAACGAACATGGGATCGCGATGATCTTTACCGGCATACGCCATTTTTTGCATTAGAACTTCCCGCTTACGTGCCTCTCGCGAAGCGTGTTAGCGGCGGTGATTTCGCGCCGCCGATCGCGCAATCTGCCGTTAGGCGGAAGATTTGCTTTTCAAGGCGTTTTCGATAAAGGCTAAAATCGCGCGGTTTGGATCTTGCAAGCGGCTGGTAAATTCGGGGTGGAACTGCACGGCGGCAAACCACGGGTGATCGCGTAGCTCAATCGCCTCGATCAGCCCCTTTGCCTCGCCGCTTACGATCAATCCCGCGTTCTCAAACGCCTCGCGGTATCTGCCGTTTGCCTCGTAGCGGTGGCGGTGTCTTTCATATATCTTCTCCACGCCGCCGTATGCCTTTGCCAGCAGCGTTCCGGCCTTCAAATTACACTCGTATTCGCCGAGCCGCATCGTGCCACCCATTGGGCTTTGGCGCGTGCGAATCTGCCTGTCGCCACTTTGATCGATAAACTCGTCTATAAGATAGATGATCGGCTCTTTCGTCCCTTTATCGAACTCCTGCGAGGCGGCGTTGTTGATTCCCAAGACGTTCCGCGCGAACTCTATCAGCGCAAGCTGCAAGCCAAGACAGATGCCCAAAAAGACAGTGCCGTTTTCGCGCGCGTATTTAATCGCCTTGATCTTGCCCTCAATGCCGCGAGAGCCAAAACCGCCCGGCACCAACACCGCGTCGCATCCGCCCAATACCTCGCGCTCGTCCTGACTTTCAAACGCTTCGCTGTCGATCCACTTCAGCTTGATCCGCGCGTCGTTGTGCGCTCCCGCGTGTATCAGAGCCTCGATCAGCGATTTGTAACTCTCTTTTAGCTCCAGATATTTGCCTACAAAGGCGATAATGACCTCTTTTGAAGGTTCTAGTATCCGTTTGACCAGCCTTTTCCACTCGCGTAGATCGGGCTTGAGATCGCCCAGATCGAACGCTTTGGCGATCGGCTTTAACAGCCCGTCGTCGTAAAACTTCAGCGGCATTTCGTATATGCTTTTCGCGTCGATGGCTTCAATTACGCTGTTGGGTTCCACATCACAGGCGTCGCTAAGTTTACGTTTCATCTCTTTTGGGATCGGCTTTTCGCTTCGCAAAACGAGCATATCGGGCGCGATGCCGATGCGCCTAAGCTCCTGAACGGAGTGCTGAGTCGGCTTCGTTTTCAGCTCGTCGGCGACAGCGATGTACGGCACAAGCGTTACATGAATGTTGAAAACCCTGCTTTTAAGCTGGTGTTTAAGCTGTCTAATCGCCTCATAGAAGGGCAGTCCCTCTATGTCGCCCACCGTGCCGCCAAGCTCTACCACAAGCGTGTCTGCGTCCTTGCCGGCCATCTTGATCCTGCGGATAATCTCGTCGGTTATATGCGGCACAACCTGAATGGTCTTGCCCAGATAATCGCCGCGCCGCTCTCTTTCGATTACGGTCTGATAAACCTGCCCGGTGGTGAAATTGTTGCGCTTGGAAAGCGTAGCGTTGATAAAACGCTCGTAATGCCCCAGATCGAGATCGGTCTCCCCGCCGTCGGCGGTTACAAAAACCTCGCCGTGTTCCAGCGGACTCATCGTGCCCGGATCGACATTGATATACGGGTCGATCTTGAGCATTGACACGTTGAGGTTGGAATTTCTCAAAAGCGCCGCCACGCTCGCGCTGGTGATTCCCTTGCCAAGGCTTGACAATACGCCGCCTGTTACAACGATATAGTTGGTCATTTCGCGCCTAAACTCTCTTGAAACTTTTGGAAGCAAAGCATTCTAACCAAGCGGCAATTAAGCCCATCGGCGCTAACATTCGCGAGTCAAAACCAAGCGGACGCTCCGCGTGGTAAAAAGCGACTGAAAGCAGGTGATATTTTATGCCGGGTGTAAAAGTACGAGATAACGAATCGTTTGAGGAAGCATACCGTCGCTTCAAAAAACAGGTTGATCGCAATCTTGTTGTTACGGAGGCGCGGGCGCGCAAAACCTTCGAATCCAACGTAGAAAAAAAGAAAAAGCGCAAGATCGCTTCACGCAAAAAACAGCTTAAACGGCTTCATATGATGCGGCGTTACGAATCGAGGCTTTAGTTTTTCGATTGTGGGTTAATCCGCCTCTTCCTACTATTTCCCGCGCCCAGCGCGCGGGATTTTCTCCGCCGCGTGCTACAATACACGCCATAATTACGCTTCGCGGGTGGGGCAGTGCAAAATAAAGAAGCATCTTCTTACAGAAAAGAACTTGAGCCGTCGCAAATACTTGAGATGCTCTTTGATTATGTCGCGCGTATCTCCAAAGAAAACAGCGTGGACAGCATTCTTATGCTTTTGGCGGATTTGGGACGCGAGCTAGTAGCCGCGGATCGCTGCACTCTCTGGTTGCTCAGCGAAGATAAAACCCAGCTTTGGTCAAAAGTGGCGCACGGCATGCCAAACATCTCCATTCCAAGTAACAGCGGCATCGTCGGACACGCGATCAGAGGCAACGACTCGATTCTGATAAACGACGCTTATCACGATGAGCGTTTTAACCCCGAAGTTGATAAGCGCACGGGCTATCATACGCGCAGCATCATCGCCCTGCCGGTGTATGACGGCGACAAGAACATCATAGGCGCGTTTCAGGCGATCAACAAAGTGGCCGGCAGCGCGCTTTTCAGCGAAGAGGACGTGAAGCGCCTCAAACTCGCCGCCACTTACTCCGGTAGCACGCTGCAAACCGCGATACAGCGCAAAGAGATCGAAGACACCCAAAGAGACATAATTTTTACGATGGGCGAAGCGGGCGAAACGCGGAGCAAAGAGACGGGAAACCACGTTAAACGCGTAGCGGAATACTCGTATGTGATCGCAAAAAGCATGGGAATGTCCGAGAGCGAAGCCGAACTGCTCCGCATGGCAAGCCCTATGCACGACATTGGCAAAATCGCCATACCTGACGAGATACTAAAAAAACCCGGCAAGCTGACTGAAGCCGAGTTTGAAATTATGAAAACGCACGCCGCAGTTGGTTACCATATACTTAAAAACTCCAAGCGATCCATCTTGCAAACGGCGGCTATCGTCTCGTATCAACATCATGAGAAGTACAACGGCAAAGGTTATCCGCAAGGCTTAAAAGGCGAGGAGATTCATATTTTTGGGCGAATAACAGCCGTAGCCGACGTATTTGACGCGCTAGGAAGTGATCGTGTTTACAAAAAAGCGTGGGCTATGGATCGCATTTTGGATCTATTCAAAGAAGAACGCGGCGAGCATTTTGATCCAACGCTTGTTGACGCTTTTTTTGACGCTCTCAATACCATAGACGAGATCAGAGTGAAATTCAGCGACACCAAAGCGGAAGAGACTTCGGAATGAGGAATTAAGAGGCGGTGAATATCATAAAAATATTGGGCGCTTACGGCGGGACAGACGACGGTAAAGCGACGACGTCCATACAGATAAGCGAGAAGGTAACGATCGACGCGGGCAATATCCTCAATCCGCTTGGATACCGCGCCAGAAAGATCGACCATATGTTTTTCACGCACAGCCATTACGATCATATTGTCGATCTGCCTTTTTTTATAGACGCATTTTTTTTGGAACGCGAAGAGCCGCTGCACCTATATGGCATAAATCACACGATCGATGTATTGAAAAAACATATATTCAACAGCGCAATCTGTCCGGATTTTAATATAATAGCGCAAGCGGGCGGCAAAGGTCCCGCAATTGTCTTTCACGAGATTGAGGCGGGAAACGAATACGCGGCGGATAGCGTCCGCATGACTCCATTTGAAACTAACCATATTGTGAAAAGCGTAGGCTACGTTATCAAAAAGCATGGAAAAAAAATTATGTTCACTTCCGATACTTATAAATGCGGGAAAATATGGGATATATTAAACAGCGACGAAACGATCACAAAACTGATAATAGAAACTTCGTTTCCGTCCGCTTACGAGCATTTGGCGCTTGCAAGCGGACATCTAACGCCAAAGCTACTCAACGAGGAGTTGTCCCATTTGAAGCGGACGGATGTAGATATTTATATCTGCCATATAAAGCCGAAACATATAGATACGATCAAAAAGGAGCTGCGCGACTTTGAGAGGACAAAAAACGCGATAGTGCTTGACGACGGAATGGAGATTGAACTGTGAGTTCGATTAAAATTCTCGGAGCCTATTCAACAAAGGAGTACAATCATGGCACCAGCTCTTATCTGATCGAACCGTCAATCGCGCTGGACGCTGGAAATCTTATGCGTCCGCTCGGTCGGAATGCGGCTAAAATCGATCATATTGTACTCACCCATTGCCACATGGAGCATCTTGCCGACATTCCCTTTCTGATCGATGCTTTTTTTGCCAAAAGAAATACGCCGCTAAATATATACGGACTGGAACATACGCTTGCAAATCTGAAGAGGCATATCTTTAATGGCGAAGTGTGGCCTGATTTCACGAAAATTGCGCTACTGAATTCGCATGCGCCCTCCATAATTATGCATACCATCAAGGAATATAAGCCCTTTTGTATAAAAAATGTCTCGTTCAAGCCCATTCCCGCATTGCACGCCGTGCCGACCGTAGGATTTGTGATCACCAAAAGAAAAACGGCAATATACATTACAAGCGACACCTGCTACTCACAGACGGTATGGAATGAGATAAACGAAAACGGTTCTATCCGCGCCGTAATAATTGAATGCACCTATCCTTCCGCTATGAGCGAAGCGGCAAAGATACACGGTCATCTAACTTCGTCTATGGTTATAGACGGGATTTCTAAATGCCATAGAAAGGACATAGAATTTTTTGTAAGCCATATAAACCCCAAGATGGAAAGGACGATCATTCAAGAACTCTTAAACAGTCCATTAACCGCCAACGTAACCGTGCTTAAAGATGGGGATGAAATCAACTTCTAAAAAGTCGGTAAAGTTCCGCAATAGCGCATTTGCCGATCTGATGTTTTACTATGGCTATAAGGCAACTAGGTTTTTTTTGCGTATCTTGCCAAAACCTGTCATTAACATTCTGTCTTTTTGCCTTGCAAGAATAATTTATTTATTGAATCGCACCCATCGTAAAATTATTTTTAAGAATTTGGAATTTTTCCTATCCACTAGTAATTCTGACAAAAAAAAGATAGCAAAATTTTTATATTTAAGATACACGCGCTATCTTTTTGATATGCTCGGAAGTGAATTTAGAGATCCAGAAAAACTTAGAAAAATAGTGAAAATAGAAAACGATGAAAAGATAAAAGAATCTATTGCGAAAGATGAAAAAATAATTATGATAAGCGCCCACTATGGATATTGGGAACTTATTGGTCAGAGCTTATCCGCTTTTTATAGACCATTCCTTACCGTCGCGCAAACGCTGAATAACTCTAAAAGACTAACAGAGGAACTTAACAACTACCGAAAAATGTACAATATGGAAGTGGTAAATAAAAATGGCGCGATGCGATCGGTTGCAAACGCGCTGAAAAATGGCAAAATTGTTGGATTTCTGACCGATCAGTCGCCAAGAACCGGAGTTAAGGTTACCTTTTTTAACCGCGAAATTATATGGTATGAGAGCGCCTCAAGGCTTGCGAAGCAGTTCGATGCGGTTATTTATCCCACATATATCACGACGAAAGATTTTTGTACATATACGCTTTTTTTTCTCGATGCGATTCGTCCCGATCCGTCTTTAGATAGGGAGGAAGATGTCAAACGAATGGCGCAGCTTGAAGCGCAAAGCCTCGAAGAAGCGATCGGGCGCGATCCTAGTGAGTACTTCTGGTTTCATAAGCGGATGAAAAGGCAGATCAAACATTTTTATGTTTGAG
>JAIRKM010000084.1 GCA_031260125.1 Helicobacteraceae bacterium
CGCGATCGGTTCAGACTGCCCGCCGCATAACCTTCCAATTCCAGCGCGACAAACACAAAACCGAGAGCTTTGAAGGCACGCGAAACCGCATCCATCAGCGCCTCGTCGAAAAAACGCGCCCGTTCTTCCACGCCGACCTCGATTCTGGCGATCTCTCCATGCGATCTCACCCTAAATTGCCTAAAGCCCATATTGAGCAGATACTCTTCAGCGCTCTCGATTCGCGCGAGCTTATGCCGATCAATCCGCTCTCCGTAAGGAATCCGCGAGGCAAGGCAGGCGGCGGCGGGTTTATCCCACGCAATCAGCCCCAAGCGTCTGGACAGCTCGCGAATTTCCGCTTTGCTCAAAAACGCCTCTCTTAGCGGACTGCGGATGTTTAGCTCCTCCAGCGCTTTAAGGCCGGGGCGGTAGTCGCTGAGATCGTCAACGTTCGATCCGTCCAATACGGCGTTTATGCCGCGCCGCGCCGCCTCTTGGACAATAGCGCCAAACTCCAGCTTTTTGCAGAAATAACACCGCTCCTTTGGATTTGCCGCCACCGCCTCGTCGATCTTGCTCTCCTCTATCAGCGTATGCTCAATCCCGATCTCTTTGGCGAAAGCGGCGGCGGTTTCAAGCTCTCTTTTGGGAAGCATAGGCGAGACGATCGTAACGGCTAGAGCGTTTTTGCCGAGCGCCTTTAGCGCAGCGTAACACAAAAACGAGCTGTCCACGCCCCCCGAAAACGCCGCCGCGACGCTTTTTAGTCCCGCTATCAAAGACAAAAGATGCTCGTACTTTTCGTCGATTGAAAGCGTGAGCGCCAAACTCTCCTGCCCGTTCATAGACTGCCGCCAAGCGCCCATATCGCGCCGTTAGGAGCATTCGCAAAGATCGTGCTGCCGTAACTAATCGTCGTTTTCTCCACGATCATAGATGGCCACTCGCCAAACTCCGCGTTAAGCGCTTTGAGCAGCGCCAAAGCGGTGGGAGTAACCGTTTCCCCTTCGCCCGCAAAGCCGCGCACAGGCGTTCCCTTCAACATGCGCAGCACGGCGGGGGCGGGCGATAAAAGTTTGCCGTGCGCGCAGTCAATAACGCCGTCGGCTAAGGGAAGCGGACTGCACGCGAAACGATCCGCCGCGAGAATGGCAAAAATCCTGCAAGAGAGGCATATATCCAAAATGCTATCCAGCGCGCCAATCTCGTGGAAGACGATCTCCTCGACCTTCCTGCCGTGCGCGGCGGCTTCGGCTTCGGCAAGAATCACAAAGGCGCGTTCGGACAACTCTTTGGCTTTGGCGGGCATAGCGGAACCGTCAATGATCTTTTGAATATCCGACAAGCTACGGTGGATATGTTCGCGCGGCAGACTTATGCGGCAGCTCACTCCCGCTATATGATTAACCGATCGCGGCTCAATCGTGAGAGATCCCTCCAGCGCGGGCAGTTTCAGCTCAGAAACAAGAGCGTCGATCTCCCGCCGCGTCAGCTCTGCGAGAGAGGCTAAAGCGCACAGCGCCATATCGCCTGAAAGCCCAGAGATCGTCCGCACCGTGAGAACAACGTTTTTGCCGCTTGAACGCGTTTTGTGTCCGTCCCGATTCATTTTCCGTCCGTTTCGATCGCGTGATTTAATAGGTTGATAACCCTAGCCGCCGCGCATGCCGCGCCATAGCCGTTATCGATATTCATAACCCCGATTCCCGGAGCGCAGCTAACCAGCATGCTGCACAGCGCAGACTCGCCCCCTTTTGCCATACCGTAGCCGGTCGAGGTCGGAACGGCAAAAAGCGGTTTTCCCGTCAAGCCGCCCAGAACTGACGCCAGCGCCGCGTCCAGCCCTGCTGCGATGATTATCGCCTCCGCGGAAGCGATAGCCTCTAGCTTGGAAGTTAAGCGCCACAACCCCGCCACGCCGTTGTCTTCGTAAACATTTGCCGCAATTCCAAGGTATTCCAGCGTCCGCGCCGCCTCCCACACAACGGCGGCATCCGCAGAACCTGCCGACACTATGGAGACAGAGCCTATCTTCTTTGGTGGCAACCGTTCCGCAAAAGCGGTACGAGAAAGTTCGTGATAGTCGTATGCGGCGCGTATATTTTCAGGCGCGGACGCAAAAGCCTCCGCCGACAGCCTTGTAAATAGGATTGGCGACTCTTTGTTCAGTCCGCGCTCCAACAGGGAGAGCAACCTCCCCGCGCTCTTTCCTTCGCAGAAAACTGCCTCTGGAAGCCCTATGCGCGCTCCGCGGGAATAGTCGAGCAGTACGCCTTGCACAGATTCGTCCATCAGGCATCCTGCACGGCTAAGCGCGGCACGGCGCGATCGTCCTCAAAAACGCCATCGGCTCTCCTGCTTCGCTCTTCTTCTCTCTTAAACGCATTAAACGGTTATATCTCAACTATTTCGTAATCGTCATGACCCATGCCCATGATCTTCATATACTCAAGCTGACGCAGACCGCTACGGCTTTCAATGCGTTCCACAAGATCGCGCCGCTGTTTTTCGGGCAGAGCGTACACCATATCCACGGAGGCTTTATCGATGGCGAGAATATCGGTCGAAGCCAGAATGCCTATATCGGGCGCGGTAGGCTTGGCAGCCGAAACGCCGACACAATCGCAATCAACGGACATACTCCTCAACACGTTGATATACGCCGCGTGCGTTCCAAAATGCCCTGTCAGCGCCTTGCCGCCCTCAACCATCCGCTCCATAAAGTTAGGGCCGCCCGCCCACTGATTTGCCCCCTCTCTGTGGAGCTGAGCCTTGCCGACTTTTCCCGAAGCGCAGCCGATGGCTATATTTTTTAACGATCCGCCAAAGCCGCCCATAGCATGCCCTTTGAAGTGGGTGAGCGCCAGTATAGAGTCGTAGTTGAGGATATTTTTGCCGATCGCCACCTGCTTCAGCCGTTTACCGCCCGGAATAGGAAGGTTTACGTCGCCATCCTCATCCAGAATATCCACCGGACAAAACGTCCAGCCGTTGGTCTTCAGCGTCTGCCTGTGTCCTTCGGTGTTCTGCCTTGGGCTGGAGTAAAGCACGTTGCTTTCGACTATAGCGCCGTTTGGTATCTTTGCCATAAGCGCCTTGACCATATCCCTCGGAATGATGTTCGGTCCGTTGGGCTCGCCCGTATGCAATTTGACAGCGATCCTGCCCGTTAAAGAAGCGTCGATCTTTTCGTAGATTTTTACCAGACTGGCGGCGCTGATCTCCTTGGTAAAAAAGACTTTGGCTTTCGCGGCGCTCTCTTTTGGGGGCGCGGCGATGATGGCGCTAGGAAAAACGCTTGCGGCGGCGATCGCGCCCGCAACAACAGCGCCTCCTTTGAGAACGTCTCGACGAGAAAGACGGTTGTTCATTTGACGCTCCTTGTCTTTTCGATATTAGGTGATTGTATAGCTTTTCTCATTTGCGCGACTTAACGTCCGCTAGATGTTATCTTTGATAGCGTCCAGAAACTTTTGCGTATTTGGCGCAAAATTAACGTCAATTTTATAAGCCTCGTCCAAAACAGCCTCACGTTTTTTGCCTATAATTTTCGCCTGTATTGTTTTAGCGTTAGCGATTGTTTTAAGTTGGTCTAACGTTATTCTGCCCGTCGCCGTTTCGCTTAATTGCTTCATACAACCGTGTTTTTCGCATTCTGTTTGACCGCTATAATCTTTCGTCCCTGCCCTTAGCGTAAACTCTAGCTTGTCGCCGTCAAGCAACAAAATAATCTTTTGTATCGGGTCAAAAAACGAAAACCCTCTACCCATATAATCAAACTTATCCGTTATATGTAGCGTTATAAATTTAGTTTTGACGTTAAAAGCATAATCAAACAGCAAGCCGTCTTTTTGCCCAGAAAACGCGCCAAGCTCGCAACCTAGTCTATTGCCTCGCGTGCTTATCACGCGGTCCTGCTTTTCAAACTGATCGCC
>JAIRKM010000076.1 GCA_031260125.1 Helicobacteraceae bacterium
TTTTGCGTTTATACGTTTGGATTTGAAGTTACGTTTGCTGTAATATATGCTAGTATAATCCCTGTTCTCGCCTTAATCTTGTTTTTGGGTCTTATCAGTAGCTTTTCCACAGCAATCAGCGAAAAGTGAAGAAAGGTGAAACGATGAAACACGGCGGTAGCAAAGCAGAAAAAGAGGCTATCGCCGCGATTAACGCGGACGATTATGCGCTTGATATTGAGGCGATTGTTGATACGCCTAACGGCGAGATCAACATCAACGGCTACAAAGTCAAAATACCGAGCGCGGTAAGGGCAATTATTATTCGCGCAAGCGATGGCGCAGAGCCGATCGGATTGTTTGTGTCCCTGCTCGACCAAAAGGCAGCGGACGAATACGACGCTTTTGAGCGTGAAAAAGGAGGTCAAAAATGAAGGTAGACGTTAATGGCAGTTGGCGGCTGTATCAGCCGTATGAAATGCAAGGCTACAAAATGCTCGGTATTGTAACAGACGATCGCGGGCAAACGGGCGCGCTTGCCGTTACAAAGGCGGGCATTTACGTCCGCCTAAACTAGTCTCTAGCGTTATTGGCGCGTTAAATCTGAGGGCAAGCGGATAGAGGATTGGCGCCTTAGAGTCCGTGCGCCAACGACCGAGCGATCGCGCGCGGATCGGGGGCGCTCAATATCGGTCTACCTACAACGATAAAATCGGCTTTTTGCTCTTTGGCTATTTCCGGCGTCGCCACACGTGATTGATCGTCGCCGCCGCCATTAAAACGAACGCCGGGGCAAAGCGTCAGGAAACGATCGGAGACTGCTGTCTTGATCGCCGCGCTCTCATGCGCCGAGCAAACCACGCCGTCAAGCCCCGCGCCGCTTGCGAGTTTTGCCATATCGATCGCCGATTTTTCAATAGGGCTGTTGTAGATCGCCATAAATTCCGTGTTGTCAAAGCTCGTCAGCGCGGTAACGGCCAATACGATTGGGCGGCGGCTTAATCCGTGTAGGCGATTCATCGCCGCTTCCATTGCCTTCGTCCCCGCCGAAGCGTGAATGTTAAACATCTCGATCCCGCGATCGGCGATCTCCGCAGCCGCGTCCGCCGTCGTATTTGGAATATCGTGTAGCTTCAAATCCAAAAAAATGGGCGCGCCGCTTACCCGCCTTGTCTGATCGACAAACTTCCATCCGTCGCGGATAAAACTCCGCAGTCCGATCTTAAACCACAGATCGATCCCGCTCAGCTTTTCAACAATTGCCAGATTTTCCTTCGCGCTATGCAGATCGAGCGCGACGCACAGCTTCACCGCAGGCTCTTTCGGATGCTCTCCAGCACGCCGTTGATAAGCGGCGGCGCATTTTCGTCCGCCATCTCTTTGCTCAACTCAACCGCTTCGTTGATCGCTATCGCCGAATCGACGGAAGCTAAAAGCAGCTCATGCACGCCAAGCCGCAAGATCGCCCTTTCCACCGCGCCGAGCCGCTCGATCGTCCACCCCTCGTTGAGAGTTTCCGCTATCTTGGCATCCAATTCCGCAACGTTGCTACTTACCGCGCTGAAAAGCTCGGCGGCAAAGTCGGTATA
Organism: Helicobacteraceae bacterium; assembly: GCA_031260125.1. Classification (GTDB taxonomy): domain Bacteria; phylum Campylobacterota; class Campylobacteria; order Campylobacterales; family SZUA-545; genus JAIRKM01. The sequence continues at coordinate 1,569 of JAIRKM010000076.1, forward strand.
TTTTTTCGACAACCTGCTCTCTCCGATCAGCGCGTGCGGGCGATCGTTTCCCATTTCGGACGAGTACAGCAGTTGAATGGCAAGAATGCGCGCTTGATGGCGTGCGCTGCTCACTTAGCTAGTTTGCGGTAGAGCGATATCAGTTCTATTGCGCCGGTCATCGCCTCAAACCCCTTGTTGCCCGCTTTGCTTCCCGCGCGTTCGATCGCCTGCTCGATCGTGTCGGTGGTCAAAACGCCGAAAGTTACGGCTACGGAGGCTTCCAGCGCTACAAGCGCGATTCCCTTGATAGTCTCCGCGGCGACATAGTCAAAATGAGGCGTTGAGCCGCGAATAACCGCGCCAACGCATACCGCCGCGTCATATCTGCCTGTTTTGATGGTTTTTTTGAGCGCCAAAGGCATTTCAAAGGCGCCCGGCACCAGAACGACATCAAGATTTTCGGCGGATCCGCCATGCCGTAAAAAGCTGTCTTTCGCGCCTTCCACCAGCCGATCGGTAACGATATGGTTGAAACGGGACGCGATTACGGCGATCTTCTCCCCGCCTTCCAGCGACAGCGCACCCTCAAACACCATTTAACTTCCTTGCTTTTTCTTGTAATCAATAATGATCGCGTAGGCTTCGTCTTTGAGATGAAGCTTCTCTTTTTTGAGCTTTTCCAGCTCAAGCTGATCGAGATGTTCCCTTCCCGCGTCAATGGCGGTAATTCTGTCGTCGAGTTCGTTGTGCCGCTCAAAGATCTTTGCGAAATGCGCGTTGGACTGCTTTAATTGCGCGATTTCATCGCGGTATTCGTGAAGCATGGAAACCCTTTCAATTTTATTTGTCAGTGTAACGAAAATGAACTAATGCGTTTTGCCTGTCCGAGAAAGCGCCGAACGCACGCCTCGTCAGGCTGGCTCGTCCGTCTTTTTTCTGCGCTTTTTGGGCTTTGGCGGCGAAACGACCTCTTCTATCTCATACTCCTCCCTTTCGGGCGATGCGCCCGCTTTGGGTTTTTTATATTTGGCGGCGGGATCGATGATCCCTTCAAGCAAATCTTCAGAAAAAGCGGCGGTTTTTTGGCGCGGTCTCGCCGTCTTCGCGCTGTCAAACAGCACGACTCTGTTGCGCCCCGTCTCCTTTGCCTTATACAGCGCCTGATCGGCGGCTTTCACCACGGCGTCCACGCCTTCCGTTACCACGCCGCTGTCGGCGGCGCCTATGCTGACATTGATCGACATCGGCGCGCCAGCCGGTTTAAGCGGTCTTCTCGGCTTTTTTTCGGGTCTGTCCTTGCTACGCACCGTAAAGGGCGTAGAGGCTATCTCCTCCCTCAGTTCCTCCAGATACGGCATCGCCTCCGCCGCCTTTTTGCCGCGGAAAAGCAACGTAAATTCCTCGCCGCCATACCGGTAGACACTGCCGCGACCCCGCGTCTTTTCCAGCTTAATGGCGACCATTTTCAGCACCTGATCGCCGGTTTCGTGCCCAAATTTGTCGTTAAATTTTTTAAAAAAGTCAATATCTACCATCGCGATCGTGTACAGCTTGCCGAGTCTGCCCAATTCCTCAATCAGCGCCCGTCTGCCCAGAATGCCGGTCAGTTCGTCGTAATACGCCATTCTAAACGCCTGCTGTACATAGGCGATCGTCCAGATAAGCGCGCCGCAGGTGAAGAAAACCAGCATAGCGGCGCGATCGGGAAACTGAGCGAGCGCGGACATAAAGGCCACGCAGCTTATGAAATAGGCGATACGAAGCGTTTTTTGCCTGTGCAGCAGCGTGTCAATGACGCTGTAAACCGCGACGATCGCCGCGCCGCCAAGCGCGATTTTAGGAGCGCCGAGAGAGGTGAATACATGAGCGCTAAGATAGGTGGCTATCTCGGAAACATAGGGGCTAAGAGCGCACGCTATGATTCCTCCCAACGCCAGCACTATAAACAGCAGACGGATCAGAGCGCCCCAAGAAACAAACTTGCCATCTTTAACCAGAGCGAAGAGTAGCGTGTTGATCGGTATAAAGTACCATGCCGCCAAAAGTATCATGTCCTGCGCCGCGGTGCTGAACTTTTCCAGCGGGAAATCGCCGGTGAGCAGATACATAAAGAAGAGATTGGGCAGTATCGCGCAGAATATCCCAAGCCGATCAAAGCGGACAGAGAGGATCAAGGCGGTAAGCATCGCGGCGTACGCGGCAAGGTTAAACGCGAGATACAGCGAAAGATCGGTGATAAACGAATCGATATTTACCGCCGCGATCGCCGCGCCAAACGCGGCAAGTGATAGCAACAAAAACCCAACCAACTGCCTGAATGCTTCCAAACCACGCCTTCGCATAAACGCGGACTTCCGCCGCTTCTTAATTTTCAATTATGGCGGCAATTATAGCGTATCGTCCAATACACTCTGCGGGGACTGCGCTCTTAGCCGCCGTAGATTAAGCGTTTCTTGTGTAGTGTTCCTCCTGATTTTCTCAAGGTCTGCCTAATGAAAAAACTCCTTGGTTATCTTACGCCGAAACTGCCAGATAGCCAATTTACTATTGATTTGGCGCTTGCGCTGTTTGAAAGCGGAGTAGACTCTTTGGAGCTTGGCGTGCCGTTTTCCGATCCAGCGGCGGATGGGCCGGTGATTGAGCAAGCGGGGCGCAAAGCCATAGAAAACGGCTTTGTGTTTGACGATATTCTGCGCATCTCCAGCAGTCTGCGCGGCAGAGATCTGCTGTGGATGGGCTATATGAACTCCTTCTTTCACCGCGGTTTTGATCGCGTGGCGCTAGAAGCGGCTTCGCTTGGCGTAAGCGGGCTTCTGATTCCGGATATGCCGCACGAGGAGAGCGAGCGGTACGCGGGCGTTTTAGAGCAAAAAGGCGTCGCGCTGATCGAGTTTATCGCGCCTACAACGCCCAAAGAGCGCGCTACGGCGAACCTGAAAAACGCACGGAAGTTTGTCTATCTTGTCGCTTACAACGGCATAACGGGCGTCGATCGCGGCGAGGACGATGGCATACGCGTCTGTCTGGAAAACATTCGCGCCGCCACGAAAACCCCCGTTTTTGTCGGCTTCGGCGTCAATCGTGATAGCGCGAAAAGGCGAGTTCTAGGCGCTGACGGCGTGATTGTTGGAAGCGCGTTTGTCCGCTTGCTTCTGAACGACTCGCTCGGATCGGGCGAGAAGATGCGGCGCATCTGCGAAGAGGCGAGGGCGATCAAAGAGATTATAAACGAGTAGATGTTCAATTTTTTTTACTTGCTTTTGATCTGGTCTTTGTATCTTATCTGTTTGCCGTTTTTGCTTCTAGTGTCCATTTACGATAAGAAAATGCGCGTCTTTGTTTGTAAGCGTATGCTTCTTGTGAAAAACCCGCCATTTACAAAAAAAGGCGTTTGGATACACTGCGCAAGTTTTGGAGAGGCGCGGGCGATCTCTACGATCGTCTCCTCTGTCGGCGGCGACATCAATATAACGGCGGCGACCAAAGCCGGATTTGACGAGGCAAGACGGCTTTATCCGAACGCTCAAACGCGGTACTTGCCGTTTGAAAACCTGCTGCCTTTCTGGACGCGTGAGCAAAAAGCGCTGATCGTCGTTGACGCGGAGCTGTGGTACGAGCTTTTCAGAACCGCCAAAAAGAGAGGCGCGAAGACGGCGCTGTTTAACGCCAGAATTTCCGATAAAAGCGTTGGCACCTATCGGCGTTTTCGATTTTTATTTTCCCGTGTGTTTTCTTTCATCGATCGCATATATGCGCAGGGGAAAATTGACAAGGAGCGGCTGTTGGAGCTTGGCGCAACAAAGGTGGATATATTGGGCAATATCAAGCTCGCGCAAAAACCCGCAATAAAACATCTTTTTGACAAACCGGACGGGATCGTTACTGTTGCGGCAAGCACCCACGAAGGAGAGGAGCGGCTGATCTTAGATGCGTGGAAAAAGAGCGGGATTGGAGGCAAAATCCTGATCGCGCCGCGCCACAGCGATCGATTTTTGAGTGTTTATAACGACTTGAAAAAAGATTGCGAAGTGGCGCTTTTGAGTGAAACAAAAAACTTTGAAGCCGACGTTGTACTTGTGGATCAGCTTGGCATATTAAACGAACTATACGCGATCGCCGATATCGCCGTGCTGGGAGGATCGTTTGCCATAAAGAAAGGACACAATCCGCTAGAGCCGCTTTTTTTGGGCTGCACGATCGTCTCCGGCGAAGGGATCGAGAACCAGCGCTCTCTTTTTGACGAGATTGACGGCGTGATTTTCGCCAATGAAGACAATTTGAAAGAGAAGATACTTCTTGCTCAAAAGGCCGAAAAACCGCGCCTAAAAAACGACTTTGATCGCGCAGGATTTGAACAGGCTCTTAAAGATGCCTTCTGAAATAGCGTTACATGTTAGAGTTACGCCGAACGCCGCGAAGGATAAATTTGTGGGAGTCATAAACGGCGAGTGGGCTATTAAACTTCGCGCGCCCGCGCTGGACAACAAGGCGAACGCCGCGCTGATCGTTTTTATAGCGAAGATGCTAAGCATTCCTAAAAGTGAAGTTGTTATAAGAAAAGGGGAGAGGTCGCGCCGCAAAACCGTCGCGCTGCCCGATCGCGCGCGAATTCGCGATATACTTACGCAGATAGTGGAAGGAAAGATATGAAAAAAATCGCCGCTTTTATCCTGTTGGCGGCATCGCTTTATGGTGCGCGGATCGAACCGGGAAGCGTTGCGTGCCTTCGAGAGGCGTGGCTGCACGATCTAGGCACGTTTTTGCAAAACAAAGACGGGGTAAGCATAATGTCGTATCTCAAGATGGAGCGCTGCTTCAAAATGCTGCCCCAAACAGTCGCGGTTCTTCAAAAAAAGGGAGAATTCAGCCAGATTTTTCTGAAAGGCAGAAAGTACTGGCTGCCCAGCTTTTGGCTTAACGATTAGTTCTCGCGGGTATATTAGCCCTCTGCTATCAGAGGCGTTTCTCTGCCACCGGTAGAGGGTGCGCCCTTTGCGCGCAGGCGTGGCTATCGCTTCGCCATACTTTTCTTATTCGGTCGTTTGTTACTGTAAAAGGGCGCGACATGAGGCACAAATTAGCGCTTGCGTAATGTACGCAAGCGTATCAACTTGTCTTTCGAGCCTGCCTAATCAAGTCGCGCAAAAGGTGTCCCCAAAACGACTTGCTCGTTTTTAGGCAGAAAATGGGGCTATAATACGCGCCTTTATATGACATTAAGGAAGGTTATGCGAGAATCCTATTTCCACTCGGCTGGATTCGTTCAGCCGACCCGCTCCTTAACGGGAGCGGGATTTTGAATCGCGTTTATGCCTATATCGACGGCTTCAACCTCTACCACTCTATCATTGAACTCAAAACTCCAAACAAAAACCGCCTAAAGTGGCTTGACATTCGGGCGCTTTGCTCCTTGTTTACCAAAGGCGACTTGCGCGAGGTTTATTACTTTTCCGCAAAATTCAAAAGCGCCGACACAAGCAAGCTGTTGCGGCAGGAGCGGTTTATAGCCGCGACTAAAAATTGTGGCGCGAGCGTTATTCTGGGCAAGTTTAAGCGTAAACATTTAACCTGCAAGGTATGCGGCGCGAAATACGAAACGCTAGAAGAAAAAGAGAGCGACATCAATATAGCTATCGCTATGCTTCAACACGCCTTCGAGGACAAATTCGACGAGGCTCTGCTGCTTACAGCCGATACGGATTTGGTATCTACCATTAAAAAAATCAAGGAGCTATTCCCGCGTAAACAAATTACGGCGCTTATCCCGCCGCAAAGGTGGAAACGGGCGAACGAACTAAGACAAAGCGCGGATCGCTCCTATGAAATAAAGCCTTCGCATTTGCGAAACTCGCTACTACCTGAAATTATAAGGCGCGAGGGCGGCGGCGCTATAGTAATGCCGAGCGAATACGGGGAGTCAAAGCATGAGTAACATAACCGCTTTTAATCAAACAAAGACGGGGTAAGCATAATGTC
>JAIRKM010000003.1 GCA_031260125.1 Helicobacteraceae bacterium
CCCGCCGCGCAGACGGATCGTTTATTGTACAAACGGCGCTACGTAGCGCCTATAGCGGGAAGGCTTGAGTTTGCTCATATCGACGATCACCAGCCCATCTATGCAGTCATTAAAATCCGGATCCGCCCCAAAATCCGCAAACTGAACGCCGCCCTGATCGCACATTTCGGAGTATTGCTTGTAAAGCGTGGGGACGCCGCAGTTCATATTGCCCAATATATTTTTCAGCCGCTTAAAATCTTCCTCATAGTCGTTTCCGCTGAAATTTTTCAGCGACTCAGGCAAAGAGGCGGGGTAGGGGCGCTTGGAAACGGCAAACGGCTGACCCGCGGCAAAGTAGAGCCTGTAAAAAGCCACCAGCAGGTCTCTAGCGGCTACGGGCAGAGCGCCTGATATGGAGACGGGACCAAAAAGGTAGCGCCTATCGGGATTTCGTGCCGCGTACGCGCCTATGCCCTGCAAGAGATAGTCCAGCCCGCGTCCGCCCCAGTACGCAGGCTGCACAAAGCTACGCCCCAGCTCGATCCCGTTTTCCACGATCGCCTCCATCTCCTTGCCGTAATTAAAGAGACTTTTGCTGTAAAGCAAGTCGATTGAGTCGCGATCTGCGGCAAAAAAGCGATACGCGCCTACAATCTCCAGCCGCTGCGGGTCCCACAGGATCAGGTGATTGTAATAGTCGTCGTATTTGTCCAGATCAAGCCGCCGCCCGCTTCCCTCTCCCACCGCGCGAAAGGCGATCTCGCGCAGCCGCCCTAGTTCGTGCAGTATCGGCGATGTCCCTTCGGCGCGGCGGTATAGGCGGATACTCTTTCCGTCGGGCGCTTCGCCCAGCTCTTCGCAAGCCTCAAGAGCCGCTTTAAGCGCGGCGCGATCGGCTGTGGGCAGGGCGATTGGCGCTTCGCTTGGAATGCACCCTTTTCGTCTCTTGCCGATCAGATAGACGTGGCGGCGGAAACGTCTCGCCACTTCGCCTGAAGGGGTTTTGCTGTCGTACCACGTTTGATAGGAGACGCGCTCGCCCACGTGAATCTTCAGCCATCTGCGTCTGCGCACGAACATTTCGTGGATAAGCAGGTAGGTCGAAAAGGGCTTGTAGATCATGGAGAGCAAATAGAATATGGCGCTGTTTCGCCCCTCGATGTGTATCGGAACGATCGGCGATCTCGCGCGCGCCGCCAGCTTGACAAACCCGCCGCTCCACCTTCTGTCGCGAATGCCTTTAAGTCCCACGCGGGAGACCTCGCCGGCGGGGAAAATAACGAGCGCTCCTTGATTCTCCAAATGCGCCCGCGCGTTTTCGATCTGATCGCGGCTGGCGCGCCCGCGCATATTTTCTACCGCGATAAACATCTCTTTAAGAGGCTCAAGGTAGGCAAGAAGCTGATTGGCGACAATCTTGACATCTGTGCGGACGGCGGATACGGTTTTGAGTAGCGCCAAGCCGTCTAAAGAGCCGATCGGGTGGTTGGCGACCAAGACCACTGGGCCTTTGTCGGGTATGTTTTCTAGTTCAAAGGCGTCTATCTCGCATCGGACATTGAGATGACGCAGTATCTGTTCTACAATGTCCAACCCGCGCAAGCTGGGATATTTCGCGTCAAACTCGGCAAACTCCCTTTCGTGTGAGAGTTTCCGCAAAAACCACAAGAACGGCCTCTTGCTCCAGATCGATGTTTCGCTGCCAATTCGCTCCTTTACAATGTCCTCGACGCAAAACGCGAGTCCCATAACCACCCTTTATTTTTAAGAATACAAGAGCATAGCGCCGCCTTGTCGCCTCCGCGTATAGGATATGTAAAATCCTCGTAGAATCCGTACAATCTTTCCATCGCGGCGAAGAAAAAGTAAAATAGCCGTTTGCAAAGATGAAAGAGTTACATTGAGCAATGGGAGGTAGAAGGTGGCGATCGCGATTGTCGCGTATATACTGTTGGCGGCTTCGGTTTGGTATGTACCATTTAGCCTGAAAAAACTGCTCGGTTTTCAAAAAGTTTGGCCGTGGCATCTCCTCCTTGCCGCTGTTTTGGGCGGCTATATGCTGGTGCTTTTCAAAGGGATTTACGCTTTGGACAGCGTTCTTGCGGCGATCGTTTACAATGTGCTGGGAGTGCTGTTTGTATTTTTTATCTATCTCTTTTTCCTGTTGATTGCCGCGTATCCGCTGACGCTCTTGTCTAAGCGTATCGCCAAACGTCCGCTTGGTATCGGCGTGATTGCCGCCTGCGGGCTGCTTGTGATTTTCGGATTTATAAATGCCCAATTTTTTACGGTTACGCATTACGATGTGCCGCTAAACGGATTGGCGCAACCGGTGAAGATCGCTCATATCCCCGATATTCATCTTGGCTCTCAGCGCGGAGAATCCTACTTGAAGAAAATTTTGAGCGTCATAGACGAAGAAAAACCAGACATCGTTTTATATAACGGAGATTTGATAGAAAGCAATATCGCTTTGAAGAGGGAGTTATTTGCGCTTTTTAGTAACGTTCAAACCGAACAGTATTTCACCACCGGCAATCACGAATACTATGTGGATACAGACAGGACGTTACAATTTATTGCGGACGCGGGCATTCGTATCTTGCGAAGCGAAATGATAGAGACGCACGGCATTCAACTTATCGGCATGGAGTATATGAACGCCGATAGAGAAACTTACGACGCGCATGTCGTAAATACCCTAACCATACAGGAAGAGCTGCCGCGCATCACGAGAAACGGCGATGTGCCGTCCATTCTTATACATCATAGTCCAGTGGGAATGCGCTACGCGGCAGAAGGAAACATCGACGTTATGCTATCCGGTCACACGCACGGCGGACAGTTTTTCCCAGGCACCGCGCTGATAAAATTCCGCTTTCCGATGTATAGCGGGCGTTACGAGATCGACAGAACGACGCTGATCGTTTCGCAGGGCGCCGGAACATTCGGTCCGTGGATACGGCTTGGCACTCAAAACGAGGTGCAGATCGTCAATCTGATTCCCGTAAAGTAAAAAAAGAGCTGTGGCAAGACGGGTTTTCGATATATCATACGGGCGGTTTTGACGGCGGTGATTTTATAGCAAGTTTACAATCAACTTTTAGCGGTTTCGTAATATCCGACGAATTGTTTGGCGGCGCGTCCGCTACGGCTGGCGCGAAGTTGCGAAAACCGTTTTGCCTCCACGATCAAAGCCTCTCGATCGCCCTTGTAATCTTTGAAACGCGCCTCGATCATCGCTAGGTAATCCTCTTCGCTTCCGCCGTAGAACGACAGCGTCAAGCCAAAGCGATCGGAAAGCGACAGCTTTTCTTCCACAACATCGGCGAAATGCAGCTCGCCGCTTGTTCCAGCCACGAGCGCGCCATTGTTGTCGCTGAGGTTTTCGCCGACTAGATGGCGGCGGTTGCTGGTAGCGTAGATTTTGATATTTTCAGGCGGCAGTTCAATAGAGCCTTCCAAAATCCGTTTTAACCCCTTATAGCCGCGCTCGTCGTTTTCAAAGCTCAGATCGTCGCAAAAGATGATAAACCTAAACGGCTCGCTCTCGATCATATCGGCGATCAGCGGTAGTTTTGCAAGCTCGTCGCGATCGACCTCGATCAGGCGCAATCCCTCGCTTTTTAGCTCGTTGAAAACCGCTTTGATCAAGCTCGATTTACCGCAACCTCGCTGCCCCCACAACAGCGCGTGGTTGCATGGCTCGCCCTTCAAAAACCTGCGCGTGTTGCTTAGCAGCGCCTCCTTTTGCCGATCGATCTTTAGCAGCTCCTCAAGCGCGATCGGATCAAGGCGTTTAACCGCCCTCAAATCCTCGCCGCGCCAGATTGCCGCGGCTGAAACCGACCAGTCGATCACCTAGCCAGCTTTTTGCCCGCCTCTAAATGGAGCGGATTGATCTTGTATTTGCCCTCTGTGATTTCGCCTATGGACTTATAGACCATTTTGGACTCTTTGTAGCAGACCACTTCGCCGCCTCTGCCCTCCAATAAGCCGTCGATCGCCAACGTGGCAAACTCAAATCCCATCAGCCGATCGTGCACCGTGGGGCTGCCGCCGCGTTGGATATGCCCCAGCGTCGTCAAGCGCGACTCCATTCCGATCTCGACTTCTAGCCAGTCGGTTAGCTGCGCGGCAAATTTCACCCCCTCGGCTACGATAGCGATAATGTAGGTGCGTCCCGCTTGCACTTCGCGCTTAAAACGCCTGCCAAGGCTCTCCAGATCGTAGGGCAATTCGGGAATCAGGCAGATTTCCGCGCCGCTGGTAAGCGCGCTGACCAGCGCTAGATAGCCGCAGTCGCGCCCCATCGTTTCGATCACGAAAGCGCGCTTAAAGCTGCTCGCCGTGTCGCGCACGTCGTCGATCGCTTGACGGATAATGTTTAGCGCCGTATCCGCGCCAAGGCAGTAATCGGTGCCGAAGATGTCGTTGTCGATCGTTGCCGGAACGCCTATAAACGGCACGCCAAAGTCGCGATAAAACACATCGAGCGCGCGAAACGAGCCGTCGCCGCCAAAGACGACGAGTTTATCAATGCCGTTCGCGCTAAGGTTGTCAAACGCGCGCTGACGCCACTGCTTGTCAAAAAAACGTTTAGAGCGCGACGATCGTATGATTGTGCCGCCTTTGTAGATAATGCCGGAAACGTCTTTGTGCGAGGCGGGTCTGATGCGATTGTCGATCATGCCCTCCAAGCCGTCGTATATCAGATAAGGTTTGAGTCCTTTTTCTAAACTATGCTCGACAAACTGCTTAACGCCCGGATTCATTCCGGCGCTGTCGCCGCCGCTTGTCATAACCGCTATTGCGCTCATATTTTCCTACTTGAAGTTTTTTTCTAAAATTTGCTTGCCAAGCTCCACGCCGGGCTGATCGTAAGTATTGACGCCGAGCTTTGCTCCGACTAGCGATGTCAAAAGCTCGTAATACATAAACAAAGCGCCGACATTGGATTCGCTTAGCTTGCCCAGCGTGATCATGTCGCAGGGAACGCCCACGCTTTTGAGCGCCTCCAGAGTTGCGTCCGCCTGAGAGTTGATCAGAGTGTCAAATGGTCTGTTGTTGACAAAATCGTTTTTTTCCAACCCTTTGAAGCTGATCGCCGGAACAGAGATGGTGCGCTTGAAGTCGAGAAGTTTGATAAAGGTTACGGTTTTATCCAGCGGTCCTTCCATGATCAACTGCAAGAACGAGTGCTGATCAACGCTGCCGATTAAACCGACAGGCGTAAATCCGACCCGCACTTTTTTGTTGTTGAGCTTGCCCAAACTCTCGCCCCAAAGCTGAACGTACCACTTCACGAACTCCTCAAAGCTATTTGAGTAGGCAAAAAGCGCATTGACCGCCTTACCGCTATTGGCGATAAAATCCGCCTTTGCCGCAATGCCGAGCGGATCGTCTTTGAAAAAGTCGTCGCGTACCGCTTTTGCCCCGCTTAGCAGCTTTTCGGCGCTGTATCCTACAAGCCTCAGGGGTAGAAGCCCCACAGCGCTTAAAACAGAGAATCGACCGCCCACATTTTTGGGCAGATGAAAGCGGCTTATCGAGTTATCCTGCCCCAGCGTATCCAGCGGAGAACCCTCATCGGTGATAAAGGCGAACTGCTCTGCACAGGAGGTGTCCGCCTCGCTTTTGCCCAGCTTTGAGAGCAGCAACTTAAAGATAGAGATCGTCTCGATCGTCCCGCCTGATTTGGAAATTATGAGAATAAAAGAACGGTGCAGGTTGATCGTTTCAATCGCCATGCAGAGATCGAGAGGATCGCCGTTTTCTAAAAATATCAACTTTTTGTTGCTTCTCTGCGGCAGATGGCGCAAAAGACGATCCGCGGCTTTCGCGCCCAGAGTGGAACCGCCAATGCCGACGACGATTATATTGTCAAATCCGGCGGTTTTCCTGCTAAAGGTTTCAATTTCCCCCAGTAGGGCGCTTTGGGAATCGGGCAGAGCGTAGTAGCCGCTTACTCCACTTTGCCACTCTTTTTTTAGAGCCTCTTGATCGGCTTTGAGCCGTGCGGTATCCGATTGCTTAAAGTGTAGCGCAACTGAAATCATAACCTCTCCTTAATTATAAATGAATGACATATTAATAATAGCACATTCGCGCGCTATACGCTCTTGCTAAAACGATGATTTTGATTTTTTCTCAAATAGGCGTCAAAATGCATGGCGATATTGCGAATAAGCAATCTGCCCGTAGCGCTTGCCTCTATGCGGCGATTGGCGACGCTTAGCAGTCCGTCGGCTTCAAGCGGCAACAGCGCCGAGAGCGCGTCGGCGAAATAAGCTTCAAACTCAATATTAAACTCCTTTTCGATCTCGGCAAAATCCAGCGCGAAAACGCTCATAAGCCCCATAATGACTCTTTTGCGCAGCCGATCGTCCATATTCAGCGAAACGCCGCGCATAACGGGCGGATTTTCGTTGTCAAGCGCGTTTTCATACCCTTTTAGATCGCGAATGTTCTGCGAGTAAAAATCCTCGCCCTCGCTGATACTCGTAACGCCAAAGCCAAACAGATCGCACTCCCTGTGCGTCGTATAACCCTGAAAGTTGCGATGCAGCTTGCCCTCTTTAAGCGCGATATTCAGCTCGTCGCTGGGCTTTGCGAAGTGATCCATTCCGATCATCTCCAGCCTAGCGTCCTCGAATATCTCTATCGCCGCCTTGAGCATTCGCAGTTTTTCGGCGGGTGATGGAATGGTCGTCTCGTCGATCTTGCGCATCGTTTTTTTCAGCCACGGCATATGCGCGTAGTTAAACAGCGCCACGCGATCCGCGCCAAGTTGCAACGCCTGCGCGATCGTACGGCGAAAACTTGCGGCGTCTTGAAACGGCAGTCCGTAGAGCAGATCGATATTGACGCTTTGAACGCCGTATTTGCGCGCCATCTCCACCGATCTGGCGTTGAGATCGAAGGGCTGAATCCTATGCACCGCCTCTTGCACTTTGAGATCAAAGTCTTGAACGCCAAAGCTGATTCGATTAACGCCGCCTTCGGCTAAAACCTTCATCTGCTCTTCGGTAAAAAAGCGCGGATCGATCTCTACGCAGAACTCGGCGTTTTTATCAATGTTTGAAAAACCCGCTCGGATCGCGGCTATAATCTCCGCAAGCTGCGCCGCGCTGAAAAAAGTCGGTGTGCCGCCGCCAAAGTGAATCTGCGCTACGCGGCGTTTTAAGTCCAGCGCCTCGCTTGCGATCGCGATCTCGCGCGTAAGGTAGCCGATATAGCGCTCCTTTAGCTCCTCTTTGCTGGTGTAAATCGCGTTACAGCCGCAAAAATAGCATACCGAACGGCAGAAGGGCAGATGAAAGTAGATCGACAGATCGCGCCCGCTTTGGTTGGAGCGCGCAATATGTTTTCGCAGATCGCCGATCGACCAATCATCTCTAAACTCGGGCGCTGTCGGGTAGCTGGTATAGCGCGGGACGGGCGCGGAATATTTGGCGAGTTTATCAAAGTCTATCATTGACTATTTGCGTCTTGTTATTAACGCGAAAATCAGGGTTAAAATCCCCATAACCGCTGACGCCGCGCCAACGACATAGCATATAAAAGCGGTCTTTGGAAACACTCCGAACGTCTTAGCAATCACGCCGCTTTTGCTCACTTGCTCCGCATATCCCCAGATAGCCGCGGCAATTGCGATCGCAAAGAGCGCTGCGGCGGCAATATACATTATTTTACGCTTCATCTATTATCCTTTCATGCCTCTGAAAATCGTTCAATCTACGAAAATTGAAATGTTTATGTAAAGCATTAAACGTTTTAATAAGAGATTGATTATTTTTGCGGATATCTATAAAACACGCGGCATCGGCTTTTTGAAAGTCAGGATTTATATCTAATTTTATAATATTCATTACATTTTTCTCGCTTCCCTTCTTAATTAGTATTCGCAATATCATTCACAGATATGACAGACCGCGCCCATTTCGCAAGAAACGGATGCGATCTGCAAAACAAGAAACGTTTACTTGAATGCTACGGTTAGTCTAACTCGTCGTATTCGTAGTCGTCCTCGTAATCGTCTTCATAATCGTCGTATGGATCGTTTGCGCCGAGAGCGCCCAGAAATAATCCTTTGAAGGGAACCGGCTTGCCATAAACGCTCCATTGATTTCTCTCAAAATGCGCCTCCGATTTCCAGACGCCGTCTTCATACACGGCAAAGCCCATCTCCGATAATAACGTCAAACTGTTTGTGGGCGCTCCTAAAAACTCTAACGCCTTTTGATGAACGGATCCGTTTGTGTCGATTATCAATTTATCCGTTAGCGCGTTAAAATAAGCGGACGTACCGCTAAACTCCGGAAGCGCTACCTTTGGATCGGTTTTCAACACGGCGTCAAAGCTAATCGGCGCGTCATTGACCGATAGGCTAGTTTTGATCGAGAAAACCGCCCCTTTATCAAATATGGAGAAAAAATCGGGGATTAGCGCGATAGCTTCCATAACCGCCAGCGGGTTGTTCAACTGTCGCGATTGAATATCTTCAATACGCTCTTGTAGTTCTTCAAGCATTTTTACGTCCGCGTTTACGATAGATGCGGCAAAATAGGGCTTATCCACAATCACGTCTTGTCGAAAACCACTGCTATCTCCCAAGCTACTAACTTTATCAGCCGAAAGCTCCACGACGCTATCTACCAAATCGCCTTTTACCTTTTGGACGCTTTTTAATTTTAGATTATCGAGATGCAAACGTTCACTATCGACGTCGATTTTAGCGATCGTAAATTCCGCTTCGCCGTTTTTGCTGGCGCGACCCCGAACATCTCCGTACGCATTCATGGCAATATCGCTTATTTTAACGAGGTCGCCGTTGTCGTAAATCTCAATATACGGTAGCTTAGCCGTAAGGCGAACATCCGATTCACTCCTTAGGCTCATATCGATCGTTAAAGGTTTGATCTCTAAGCGATTTCTTGAACCTTGGTTATAGCTTATCTCGCGCGAGGCGTATTGGGCGTTTGTCCAAACATACGGGACGCCTATGCTTTCGCCCTCAAGCAAAACGCCGTCTTTAATCGAATCGGGCAGATCGTCTGGCGCCGTTCCAAGCACCTCTTCGCTGAGGCGAATCGTGTCGCGGCTTTTGAATAGCGCGATGAACGGAGAGTCGCTCGTCAAAAACCAGCCAAAGGAAACATCCGATTCGATCTCAAATATGTTGAGTCCCCTAAAGATGTCTCCCGTAATCGCATAGACGATCTTGGCGCCAAACAAACTTTTGTCGTAGCTGATCTGCTGAAACTCAAGCTGCGATTCGGAGCCAAGCTGCTTGGCGAAATAAGCGTTGATCTTGTCAACGTTAAACGCTTTTTGCATAATAAATCCAGAGGCGATTGGGACGGCGATCGCGATAATGGCGATCACGATAATGGCGGCGGCGAGAATCTTTTTCATTACAATCCTTGACTTTGAATTTCGGCGAGAGTATACCAGAGTGGAACTATTTTTTACGGCTTAAATCAGCGGCGGCAAACTGGTTAAAACTTAACGATCGCGCCGCCGCCCATGCTTGCCGACGCGTCCGCCAGCGCTTCATGCGCGGCGTAAGCAAGCCTGCCGCAACGCCGCCTCGTCAAAACCCGTAGCTTTAATGCGCGCTCTTGTTCATCAGATACAGCGCCACGCCCAGCGCCAAGATGGCAAGCGCGAGATAGAGCATCTCAAGCGGCGTGGAGAAGTTCATATGCAGCACTTTTTGAAAGAAGCTCACGATCAGCACCATCAGCACCACTTTGCCTAGCTTGTCTTTAAGCTGATCGAGCGATTTGATCGTGAGAATATCCGCGTCTTTAAGCGACATGCTTTCTAGCGCCTCTATGCGCGAGATAAACAGCTCGTAAAGCCCGAAGCTGAATATCAACAGCACGACGGCGATCAGGTAGAGATCGATCGCGCCGATAATGGTCGATACGCCATCGGCGTGCAGATCGACGCTGCTATCGCCCATATAGTAACCCCACGCTTTGATCGTCGCGCTGATGATGTCGTAGCTTGCGACTACAAACAGCACTGTCGCGCCTAGCAGACTGAATATCACGGAGAGCATAACCAGAAAACGGCTATTTACCAGCAGTCCCTCAAACGCTCTTTCTACAATGCCTCTTCGTTTTTCGGACACTCTCAGTTCTCCTCAATCCACTTTTGCGCAATTCTCACCGCGTTTGTCGCCGCGCCCACGCGCAGATTATCGGCGACTACCCACATGTGCAGCGTTCTTTTATCGTATATATCCTCTCTAATCCGCCCCACGAATACCTCGTCTTTTTCGCTCGTGAGGATCGGCATAGGGTATTCGTTTTTGTCAGGATTGTCGATCACCACGATATGCTCGCCCTTTTTGAGCGCTTCTCTCGCTTCGCCAGCGCCGATCGGCTTGGAAAATCGAACGGAGATCGCCTCGCTGTGTCCGCGCAGAATTGGGACGCGAACGCAGGTAGCGGCTACCTCTATTTTGTCGTGAAAGATCTTTTGCGTTTCGTTGATCATCTTCAATTCCTCTTTCGTAAAGCCGTTATCCACAAAGCTATCGATATGGGGAATAAGGTTGAGCGCGATCTTGTGCGCAAACTTTTTTGGCTCAATCTGATCGTAACCAAAGGTGAAAACCGCCTTGTTCTGTTCCATCAATTCGTTCATCGCGCTCGCCCCCGCGCCGCTGACAGCTTGGTATGTGGCGACATCGATGCGTTCAATGGCTTGCAGATCGCGCAGCGGTTTGAGGGCGATAACCATCTGGATCGTTGAACAGTTTGGATTGGCGATAATCCCTCTGTTTTTCCACAGCCTGATATCTTCTGGATTGACCTCCGGCACAACCAGCGGAATATCCTCGTCCATTCTAAAATGGCTCGTGTTATCGACGACGACCGCGCCCGCTTTCGCCGCGCTCGGAGCAAACTCGGCGGAGATCGCTCCGCCCGCGCTAAAGAGCGCGATCTCAACTCCCTCTTCGCCGAAGACGCTATGCGTAAGCGTCTTAACCGCGATCTCATCGCCCCCATACTCAATTTGCCTGCCCGCGCTTTTTTCGCTGGCAAGCGGTACAAGTCGCTTAACGGGAAACTTCTGTTCCTTCAAAACGCGGATCATCTCCGCCCCTACCGCGCCGGTCGCGCCGACGACAGCCACAACATACTCTCTCAATCTGATTTCCTTGAATAAAATTAAAGGCTAATTTTATATTTAGAGCGTTTAGCCTCAAAGTCCGCAATCGGCATTCCCAGCAATTTTGCCGCCTCGATCTCGTCGCCTAGCGTTTCGCCAAGCGCTTGAGCGATCAACTCCTTCTCTAGGCTTTCCACGCTTTTTGCGCCGCTTCTAGCCCGCAAAAATAGATCGTTGGTCTCAATTACGTCCCCCTCGCTTATGATCGCGCTTCGCTCGCATACGCTGATCAACTCTCTGACGTTGCCGTGCCAGCTATAGTTTAGAAGCTCCTCTTTCGCGGCATCGGAAAAGCTCTTTTTTGCAAAGCCGTAGCGTTCGCACGCGTTGAGCAGCGCTGCATTTGCCAGCGGCATTATCTCCTCTTTGCGCTCCCTTAGCGGCGGGATCGCGATTTCTATCGTGTTGAGGCGGTAGTAGAGGTCTTCCCTGAAACGTCCGTCTGTGATCGCCTCGCCGATATTCTGATTGGTCGCCGCGATCAGCCGCACGTCGATCTCTATATCCTTCAACCCGCCGAGCCGCCTGATCTTCTTTTCCTGAATGACGCGGAGCAGCTTTGCCTGCAACGCGTAAGGCATCTCCGCAATCTCGTCCAAAAAGAGCGTTCCGCCGTTTGCTTCCTCAAAGCGTCCGGGCTTTGACGCCTGTGCGTCGGTGAAGGCGCCTTTTTCAAATCCAAACAGCTCGCTTTCGATCAGCGCGTCGGGCAGCGCCGCCATGTTGATCGGCACGAACGGCTTTTCGCTACGCGGCGAATTGAAGTGGATAAACCCCGCAAATATCTCCTTACCCACGCCGCTTTCACCTAGCAGCATCACTGCCGCGTCGGTCTTGGCGGTTTTGAGCGCGACTTGGCGCGGACGCTCCAGCGCGGGCGAGCTAACGATAAAAAATTCGTTTTTCGCCGTCTCCTTGTGTTTCGCGGGCGCGATGCGCGCCGCCTTTTTTATCGTCTGCGCCGCTTTCTTGGCGCGTCTAATCGCCTCGATCAGCGCGTCGATCTCAAAGGGCTTTTGCAGAAAATCCTTTACGCCCAGCCGCATAGCCTCGATCGCCTTGTTCAGCGTGGCGTTGCCTGTAATCACGATCGCTTCATACCTGCCGTTTAACTCGCGCAAAAACTCCAGCCCGTCCATAAACGGCATAGTCAGATCGGTAACGACAAGATCGTACGTGTCGTCCAGCTTCTTGAGTGCGTCTTTGGCATTTTTGAAGCTGACAACTTCAAATTCGTCCCGTTCGGCGAAGGCGATCTCAAGAGTTTTGCGCATGTTGATATCGTCTTCAATAATCGCGATTTTCATAACCTGCTTTGTTAGTCTTCTAGTACCGCGATTTTAACTGTATCTCCTTTAACAGCCGCGCTGATTTTAAGCGCCTTGAGCGTAACAACCGTTTTTGTGGACGCGGTTTCGCTATGGGTGGAAACGGTATCGGTAAGCATAATTTTGTGCTGCAAAAGCTCCTCAATCACCCTATCGGAGTTTTGGCGAATGCTTTTAAGAGCGCTTTGCGTATCGTCGGCTGGAATCTCAAACACGGCTACAACGGCGGACTTTTGATGGGCGATCATCGACCGCGCCACCTGAAAGTTTTCGTTGTACAGGCGGTGATCCTTCATCACCGCTCGGTAAGAGACAATAAAATCCTCCGACAAAAGAGGCAGGGCAAGCGCCAAGAAAAAGACGATCGTCTTCATACGCCCTCAAAGCAACACGTGTTCCTAGTTGTGAAGAGGCGCCGCGGGCTACTGAAAATACTCTCTCAAGTCGATCTCCTCAATGTTCGGACGCTCCCTAATGCGGTTCTTGAACCGCCTTTGCTGTTCGCGCAGATCGCCTTGGAGAGCCTCAAGCTCCTTTTTCTTTTCCAGCTCGGTAGCTTTCGCGCCGATCCCGCTCAAGGAGGCGATCAGCTTTTTCAGATCGAGAGCGCAGGATATCTCGCCGTTTCTTGGTATCACGCAGTTGAGCGGCAGATCGATACCCTTCCACAGCCCGTCCATTTCGCACGGAAAGTTCCAATCCGCAATGAGCGCCAGCGTCAGGCTTCCTTTCATCTCCCGCTTCTCCTCCGCCATATCGCCGCTGAGGACAAACGGATCGCTTACGAGGAAGATAGCGCTGAACCCCTTTGGTTTTCTGCTCAGCCAAAACTGCATCGATTCATATTTTTGCGTGCGTTTTGCTTCGAGTCTGGGCATCGCCTTGCCTTTGGAAAACGCGGCGGCGCGGCAGTACAACTCGGAAAAGTTGATACCTAGGAGCGTCCCGTTCTGCGCGCAAATCTGCCCGCTGACGCACCGCGACTTGTAAAAGCTGCCCTCGGCGAACGGGTAGCCGATCTTTTGCAACTCGGCGTAAAGCTCGTTTTTTTTCTGAGGCGGTTTTGGCGGGATACGCGGCGGCTCCTGCGCGATCGTGGTGGTAACCGCGTTTTCGACACCGGTTTCCTCGGCGGCTGGGGGATCGGATCGATTCTCTTCAAGCGGCGGCGGCGCGCTGCTTACGATTGCGGTGGAGGAATGCCCGATCAAAAGAGAGAGCGGCGAAGGAGACGAGAAGTATCTTACGCCGAATATGAAGAGCAGAACGTAAATAATAAAAACCGCGATCGGCGCGAATTTATACATAACCGCCCGTCATTTTTCGCAGCGCAGAAACGATATCTCCCTGACTCAGGAGAAACGTGCCGATCAAGAAGGCGTCCACGCCCATCTTGCTGAGTTCAAGAAGCTGTGAGCGGGACGCAAGACCACTCTCCGCAACGATGATCTTCCCTTGCGGAATGAGAGGTATCAGCTTGTCTGAGAGGTTGAGGTCGATCGTCAGATCGTCCAGATTGCGGTGGTTGATCCCTATGATATCGGCACCGGCGGCGATCGCTTTTACCAGATCGGATTTGTCGTGAATCTCGACAATCGCGTTCATTCCCAGCATGCGGCTTTCCGCGAGAAGTTTTTTCAGCTCTTTTTGAGAGAGGATTCGTGCGATCAGCAGGACAAAATCCGCTCCATAGACTAGCGCTTCCAAAAGCTGATAGCGATCGATGATGAAATCTTTGCGCAGGATCGGCAGTTTGGAGTGGCGGCGTATGAGCGAAACGTATTCCAACGAGCCGTTAAACCACTTAGGCTCCGTCAATACCGAAATCGCCGCCGCGCCGCCCGTTTCGTAATCGTGCGCTATAGAAAGCGGGTCAAAATCGCCGCGAATGTTTCCCTTTGACGGGCTGGATTGCTTCACCTCCGCGATGATATTCAGGCGATCGCCGCTTTTGCGTAGCACGCCAATAACATCGCGAGGGCAAAACGGCGCGAGCGACGCGGCGCGTCCCAGCACCTCTTCTGGCATCTGCATTTTCAGTTTTTGCAGAATTTCTCTTGTATTTTCGACTATAGCTTTAAGTATCATCTATTTGCTTCCCGCGAGTTTTTATAACTTTTTTCAATCAGTTTATAGTGTTCAAAAATTGCCGGATCGCTTTTGATCATATCTTTGAATTTATTCATCAGATCATAAGCCTTTCCATACTCACCCAACCTATAGTATCCCCACGCTAAAGAGTCATTGTAAAATATATTGTTTGGTTCTTTCTGAACAGCAAGTTTGACAAGCTCTACACCACGTTTTACATCAATGCTGTGATCGATTAAAAGGTATCCTAAATAATTAAGATGTATATGGTTGGAATTTTGTGCTACCACCCTTTCTAGTGTGGAGATTGTCTTTTGAATAAGTTTTGGATCGTTCTGATCGCCAGCTTCATACTGCAGCATAGCGTAAACCGCCAGATGCGCGACATCACCGTCTTTTTTGTACAGCTTTAGCGCAAGCAGCGAACCTTTTTTGTATAGCTGTTCATGTTTGTACAGCTCCAAAAGGATTTCATTGTTGAAATGAGTTTCTTCAAGCCACTCCATCAGGTTTTTATAGTCGTCTTGAATAAGGGAAAGTTCGACAATTCGCTGTCCCAGCGCGGCATCTGGTCTTGATCTGTATATCCGTTTGTATGACGACACAACTCCTTTGATGTTGCCCGCTTTTGCGTACACAGAGGCGAGTCTTGAAAGCAGATAATCTTCCGATCCGTACATTATAAGGTGGGTTTCCATATATGCTGCGGCTTCTTTGTAGTCGTTCATATGTTCAGAAAGTATCAGCGCTATTTTGTCAATAGATAGACTATCGTGTGTAATTGAGTATGCGCGTTTATAATACGCCAGCGCTTTTTTATTGTTGCCGCTTGCCATATATATGTCCGCCGCCAGTGCGTAATCTTCTGGTGTCTTAGAATTTTTCGCAAGTTCAGTAGCATTTGCCAACGCATTTTTCAGATCATTTTTACCAAAATAGGCAATAATTAAATGCCTTTTTAATATGCGGCTGTTGTCAGTTTTTAATAGTTTTTTTGTTTCGACTACCGCCTGATCGTACTGCCGCGCTCTGATCAACGATTCGATCCACTTCTCGCTGTATGTTCTTTCGCTCGTGTTTTTATACAGTATCATATTAAACCGTGCGGAAGCGTTAAAATCCAAACGCCCTTCCGCGTCCAGCGCCATTATGCGGTACAGATCGGAGTTAAATTCCGCGCAGGAGCTGATCGCGAGGATCAGAGTGAGAAAGATTGTTCTTTTTATGCCACGCATAGGGTGTCGGCTTTCATTGAAATTTCACGAATATCGGCAGAAATGCCGTTTTTATCATATAAAAATAACGGCGGCATAACATTTACCGCCTTCGTAAGGCTTTTTTTCGCACGGATCAACACCAGCCGCGCCTTCTTGCCGCTGTTTGTATGCACAAACTGCACGCTTTTGGGATAGTAACGGCTTTCGCGCAGACACTGCGTCAGGTCAAAAAGACAATCGGCATCGTAGCAGAAAAAGAGATCGCCCTCCGAACTGAGAAACTTTCCGGCGCATTTTAGCAGATCGCCTATGGGAAGTGTCGCGGCGTTGCGAGCGGTTCTGATGGCGTCGTTTTTGCTGTGCGTGGTGCAGGGGCTGTAAAACGGAGGGTTGGAGACGATCGTGTCAAACTTTTTTTCGCATGCGAAACTTCTGAAATCGGCACATACAAACTCCGCTTTTATGCCGTTGCGCTCGCTGTTTTGACAGCAAAAATCGATCATTTCGCGTTGAATGTCCACCCCCGTAAGCGCCACGCCATAATCCCGCGCAAGTAGCAAGCCTATCACGCCGCAGCCACAGCCAACATCCAAAACGGCGCCCTTTAACGCCTTTTGCTTCGCGAAGTGATAGAGGAGGATCGAATCGGTGTTGTACCGATAGCCCTCTTGACTCTGATGTAAAATCAACCGCTTTTCCTTAAAAGAAACACGTTTTTGGCGCTCTTATAATATACGCGCAATTATACATTCAGATAACAGACGCAGTTCACGCTTTCGGCGCGGTAAAGCGTTTCCAAGCGGCATTAAGCGTTAAAGAGACTATTGCCGCCATATTTATAATAGGCTGCGCAGGCGCCTTCGCTTGAAACCATACAGCTTCCAAGCGGCGAATTGGGCGTACAGGCTTTGGCGAAGACCTTGCAGTCCGTCGGTTTGGCGCGTCCCTTTAGGATTTCGGCGCAAATACAGAGCTTGTGATCGTCGATTGGATCGTGCGGCAGGGCGTAAACCTTTTCCGCGTCCAGACGCGCATACTCGTCTCTTAGTCTCAACGCGCTGAGGGGAATATCGCCCAGCCCGCGCCAGCGAAAGGTTTCGCGTTTCGTGAAATAGCGATCTATCAGCCTTTGCGCCGTTTCGTTGCCGCGCGGCGTAACGGCGCGGGAGTATTGATTTTCCACTTCGCGGCGACCCTCGTTAAACTGCCTGATGATTCTTAAAACGCTCTCTAAAACGTCGATCGGCTCGAAGCCGCTAATCACGATCGGCGTTTTGTATCGCGCGGCTATGGGCAGAAATATATCGCCGCCCACGATTACGCTTACGTGCGAAGGTCCCAAAAACGCGTCAATCTCCGCGCCGTCGTCCATAATCGCGCAAACGGGCGGGGGGACGAGAATGTGGTTTATATGAAAGAGCAGATTTTTTACGCCGCCACCAACGACGCGATCGATCAGCGACGCGGTCATGGGCGTGGTCGTTTCAAAGCCGATCGCGAAAAAAACGATCGTTTTATTCGGATTGTCCGAGGCGATCTTGAGCGTCTCTAGCGGGCTGTAGAGCGCGCGAACGTCCGCGCCGCGCGATCTGGCCTCTTGCAAAGTGCCTTTGCTCCCCGGAACGCGAATCATGTCGCCCAACGTCGCGAGAATCGTATCTTTCATATTGGCGATCGTAATCGCGTGATCGATACGCTCTTTGGGCATTACGCAAACGGGGCAGCCCGGCCCGTGGATAAATCTTATCTGCGGCGGCAACAACTGCGGCAAGCCGTATTTCATAATCGTATGGGTATGACCGCCGCAAATTTCCATTATATTGATAGGGCGCGTCGCCTCCTGTTTGATCTGCGCGGCGAGAGCCGCAATCACGCTGGGATCGCGATAGTCGTTAAGATAGTCGATCGGCAAGCCCCAAATCTCCTTCGCGCTCGTCGATCTCTCCGCTTTGCATCTTCGCGGCGATCTCTTTGAAGATTGCGAGACTTTCAAGCGCGTCTTTTTCGTCGATCTTGCCCATAGCGAAACCCACGTGAATCAGCACGTAATCGCCAACGCCGACAGGCTCGCCCACAAGGTCTAAAGAGACTCTGCGCTTTACGCCCATCGTATCGACAAGCGCGTTGTTCGCCTCGTCGATTTCAACGACTTTGGAGGGAATTGATAGGCACATTCTTCGCCTTTGCTATAACTTTTCTTAAAAAAACATCATTATATATCACATTAAGTTTAGCGCAATAAAGCCGAGACGCCGCGCGGCGGCTTTGACGGCATGCCGCCGATGGCTCGCGGGTTTGCGACAGCATTGCGCTAACCTGCCGTGTCGATTAGCGCTCGACGTTGTGCTTTGCTAACTTTTTCTCAAGCGTTTAGCCACATTCTATCAACTTTGTGTTACAATAGCGCCCAAATATATCCAAAAAGGACGGCTAAATGAGCAAGCACAGCTTTCAAACAGAGGTAAACCAACTGCTAGACCTGATGATTCACTCGCTTTATTCAAACCGCGAGATATTTCTGCGGGAGTTGATCAGCAACGCAAGCGACGCGCTGGACAAATTGAAATTTCTCACGATCAGCAACGATCAGTACAAGCAGATCGCGTTTGATCCGAAAATTCAAATTCGTATGGACAGCGCCGATCGCAAATGGCTTGAGATTAGCGACAACGGGGTTGGAATGAACGATCAAGACCTTGTGGAAAATCTAGGGACTATTGCCAAAAGCGGTACAAAAGGATTTGTCTCTCAACTCACGGGCGACTATAAGAAGGACAGCAATCTGATTGGACAGTTCGGCGTTGGATTTTACTCGGCGTTTATGGTTTCCGACACTATCGAGGTTGTATCGCGCAAAGCGAACGAGGATATGGCGTGGAAATGGACGAGTGACGGTAAAGGGGAATATACGATCAATGAGGATAAACGTGAAAGTTTTGGTACAACCGTTCGTTTATTTCTTAAAGAGGACGCAAAAGAATACGCTAATCGCTGGACATTGGAAAGCGTTATTAAAAAATACTCCAATCATATTCCATTTCCTATATTTATGGAGTATGAAAAGACGGAATATGACGATCAAGGCAAAGAGAAGGGAAAGACGCTGGAAAACGATCAGATCGGTTCCGCTTCCGCGCTCTGGAAACGCCCCAAAAGCGGCATAAAAGCGGAAGAGTACCAAGAGTTTTATAAGACAATAAGCCATGATTCGGGTGAAACGCTTGCCACAATCCACACGCAGGCAGAGGGGGCGCAGGAGTACACGACGCTCTTTTTTATTCCTTCCAAAGCGCCGTTTGATCTCTTTCGCGTGGATTACAGACCCGGCGTAAAGTTATACGTCAAACGAGTATTTATTACCGATGACGAAAAAGAGCTTCTGCCGCCCTATCTGCGTTTCGTGCGCGGCATTATCGACAGCGAAGACTTGCCCCTCAATGTAAGCCGTGAGATATTACAGCAAAATAAAATACTCACAAACATTAAAACCGCTTCTGTGAAAAAAATATTGAGCGAGATAAAAAAACTTGACGAGGAAAAGTTCAAGACCTTTCAAAATGAATTTGGACGCTGCATAAAAGAAGGGCTTTACAGCGACTACGCAAATCGTGCGGAGTTGATGGAACTTGTGCGATATAAAAGCACAAAAGTAGATGGACTTACCGGCTTTGAACAATATAAATCACGGATGAAGCCAGATCAAAAAGCCATATATTATATTGCCGGCAACAACGAGGCGCTCCTGCGCAATTCACCTCTGTTGGAAAGTTTTGCGGCAAACGATATAGAAGTGCTGATCATGGACGACGAGATTGATGAGATTGTGGTTGGTCAGCTTGATAGCTACAACGAAACGCCTTTGAAGGCGATCAACAAATCCGGCGCGGCGGACGATCTGGACACGAAGGCGGACGAAGAGGCGAAAGAAGCCGTACAACCCGCTGTCAAAAGGATAAAAGAGACGCTTGGCGAGGCGGTAAAAGAGGTGAAAATCTCCTCGCGCCTCAATTCGTCGCCAGCCTGCCTCGTGTTTGATGAAAACGATCCGAGCGTTCAAATGCAGCAGATGTTTAAGCTGATGGGCAACGCCGATCTGCCGGAAGTCAAACCAATTCTGGAAATAAATCCCAGCCACGAGGTTGTAAAAAAACTATCTAGCATTGAGGATAAGGAGCTGTTTGACGACATCGCCTTTTTGCTTTTTGAGCAGGCGGAGATGGTCGCCGGCGTAACAATAAAAGACGCGGGAGCGTTCAGCGCGAGGTTGGGGAGGCTTCTATCAAGAGCAATCTCGTAAAATAACAAAAAGGATTACTAATGACAAACAAGACGCTTATCATTGGAGCGGGCGGCGTAGGAAGAGTAGTGGCGCACAAATGCGCGATGAACAAAGATGTATTTGGGCGCATAACGCTGGCAAGCCGCACGAAAGCAAAGTGCGACAAAATTGCCGCTGAGATCGCGAAAAAACTAGGCATTCAGATAAACACGGCAGAAGTAAACGCGGACAGCAAAAGCGAAGTGGTAAGTCTGATTAAGAAAACCGGCGCGAGAATCGTGCTAAATATCGCGCTACCATATCAGGACTTGACGATTATGGACGCGTGCGCGGAAGCAAAAGCGGACTATCTGGACACCGCAAACTACGAACATCCCGCAACGGCAAAATTTGAGTATAGGTTGCAGTGGGGGAGGGACGCGAATTTCAAGGCGGCGCATTTAACCGCTCTTTTGGGCAGCGGTTTTGATCCGGGCGTAACAAACGTTTTCTGCGCTTACGCGCAAAAACACCTCTTTGACGAAATACACTATATTGACATATTAGACTGCAACGCCGGCGATCACGGCTATGCGTTCGCCACAAACTTCAATCCCGAAATAAACCTGCGCGAAGTAAGCGCAAAAGGGAGATATTGGGAAGAGGGGAAATGGATAGAAACCGATCCGCTGGCGATTAAGATGATATGGAACTATCCAAAGATAGGGGCAAGGGACTCTTATCTTTTATATCACGAGGAACTGGAAAGTTTAGTAAAACATATAAAAGGGCTAAAAAGAGCTAGATTTTTTATGACATTTGGAGAGAGTTATCTCACCCATATGAAATGTCTGCAAAATGTGGGAATGCTGGGAATTAAAGAGGTGGATTATAACGGCGTACAAATCGTGCCGATACAATTTCTCAAAACGCTACTTCCCGATCCCGCAACTTTGGGTGAACGGACTAAGGGCAAGACAAATATAGGTTGCGTATTTGAAGGGATAAAAAACGGCGCAAAAAGAAAGATATATATTTACAATGTATGCGATCACGAAGCGGCATATAAAGAAACGTTAAGTCAAGCGGTAAGCTACACTACGGGCGTTCCCGCTATGATCGGAGCAAAACTTATTGTTGAAGGAAAATGGCAGAATTACGGGGTACATAATATGGAGGAGTTTGATCCCGATCCGTTTATGGACGAATTAAACAAGCAAGGACTTCCTTGGCAGATTGTAGAGATGGATATCAACGAGACGTACGAGGTAAAGCGATAGCTAGATCGCCGGCGGCAGGCGGGGAGTCTCGGCGCGTGTACCGAGCGCCGACTTATGCCGCCGCCGCAACAATCTTAATCGTTCCAAACGGTAACTTTGGTAAAGGCGTTGCGATCGATTTTATCGCCTAAACCAAGCTGACCATAGAAGTTACGTCCCGCAGCATAAATCTTGCCGTCATTGGATAGGGCAAGGGAGTGAAGGTTGCCCGCAGATAGAGCGGCAATGTTTTTACCGCTTAAAGAGCTAACTTCGGTAGAGGTATTTTTATCGGTGTTGTCGCCTAAACCAAGCTGACCATCGTAGTTCAATCCCGTCGCATAAACCTTGCCGTCGTTGGACAAGGCAAAGAAGTGATTGTCGCCCGTAGATATAGTGGTAATGCCGCTTAAAGTGCTAACTTCGGTAAAGCTAGTTTTATTGGCGTCGCTACCCAAACCAAGCTGACCATATTCGTTATCTCCCGTCGCATAAACCTTGCCGTCATTAGCTAGAGCGAGGGAGTGGACGTAGCCCGCGGATATGGCGGTAATGTTGCTTAAAGAGCCAACTTCGGTAGAGGTATTGCGTTCGGTAGTGTCGCCTAAACCAAGCTGACCTATGTGGTTTTCTCCCGTAGCATAAACCTTGCCATCGTTAGCTAGGGCAAGGGAGTGAAGGTCGCCCGCAGATAGAGCGGTAATGGTTTTACCGTTTAAAGAGGTAACTTCGGTAAAAACGTTGCGATCGGTTTTATCGTCTAAACCAAGCTGACCATATTCGTTAAGTCCCGTCGCGTAAACCTTGCCGTCATTATCTATAGCAAGGGAGTGATAGCCGCCCGCAAATATAGCGGTAATGGTTTTACCGCTTAAAGAGCCAACTTCGGTAAAGCTAGTTTTATTGGCGTCGCTACCAAAACCAATCTGACCATACTCGTTATCTCCCGTCGCATAAACCTTGCCGTTACTGGATAGAGCAAGGGAGTGATAGATACCCGCAGATAAAGCGATAATGTTTTTACCGCTTAAAGAGGTAACTTCGGTAAAAACGTTGCGATCGGTTGTATCGCCTAAGCCAAGCTGATAATACTCGTTCCATCCCGCCGCATAAACCTTGCCATCGTTGGACAAGGCAAAGGAGTGAGTGCTGCCCGCGACAATAGTTTTGAACTGAACTTCGCTTGGGTTGTCGCCGCCGCCTCCGCCGCAACCAACGATCAGTAACGAAACAAACAAAACAGAGGAAACTAAACCTATCAGCGATCTAGTTAAAAATGGGGGGGGGGGGGGGGTGAACTTCTATCCGCATCGCTTGATGCTGGATCCATGCGCATTAAGGCATTAGCAAACGACATTGACGATCCTTTCAATGATAAGATTGGAGTATTTTAGCCATTTTTCACCGATTCTCAAAGCAAAAATAGACGATTTTGTGTCTTCTCTCATTCCCGCGCAAAGCGCCCGCTTACGCGGGCAAACAAGAAAGCGCCGATCTTAATCGTTCCAAACGGTAACTTTGGTAAAGGCGTTGCGATCGATTTTATCGCCTAAACCAAGCTGACCAGAGAAGTTACGTCCCGCAGCATAAATCTTGCCGTCGTTAGATAGAGCAATGGAATGTATGTCGCCCACAGATATAGCGATAATGGTTTTACCGCTTAAAGAGCTAACTTCGGCAAAGGCGTTGCAATCGGTATTATCGCCAAAACCAAGCTGGCCATCGTAGTTATATCCCGTCGCGTAAACCTTGCCGTCACTGGATAGGGCAAGGGAGTGTTCGCCGCCCGCAGATATGGAGGTAATGCCGCTTAAAGAGGTAACTTCGGTAGAGGTATTTTTATCGATATTGTTGCTTAAACCAAGCTGACCTTTGTTGTTCCATCCCGTCGCATAAACCGTGCCGTTACTAGATAGGGCAAAGGAGTGTTGGTTGCCCGCAGATAGGGCGGTAATGCTTTTACTGCTTAGATCGGTAACGTCGTTAAAGGTATTGCGATTGGTTGTATCGCCTAAACCAAGCTGACCTATGTGGTTTTCTCCCGTAGCATAAACCTTGCCGTCGTTAGCTAGGGCAAAGGAGTGAAGGTTGCCCGCAGATAGAGCGGTGATGGTTTTACCGCTTAAAGAGCTAACTTCGGTAAAGGTATTGCGATCGGTAGTGTTGCCTAAACCAAGCTGACCATATTCGTTAAGTCCCGTCGCATAAACCTTGCCATCATCGGATAGGGCAAAGGAGTGATAGTCGCCCGCAAATATAGCGGTGATGTTTTTATCGTTTAGATCGGCAACTTCGGTAAAGCTAGTTTTATTGGTATCGTTACCCAAACCAAGCTGACCATATTCGTTATCTCCCGTAGCATAAACCTTGCCGTTACTGGATAGAGCAAGGGAGTGATAGCTGCCCGCAGATAGAGCGATAATGTTTTTACCGCTTAAAGAGGCAACTTCGGTAAAGCTAGTTTTATTGGTATCGTTACCCAAACCAAGCTGACCATATTCGTTATCTCCCGTAGCATAAACCTTGCCATCGTTG
>JAIRKM010000054.1 GCA_031260125.1 Helicobacteraceae bacterium
TACGGCGTTTGCCTTTACGCCTTCTAGCACGATCGCAAACGCGCCCGCCTCTTCCACAGCTTTTGCGTCCTCGATCAACTTTTCTATCGCCGCGTCGTCCTTACCTTGTACTCTAAACCCTCCGCTTAGCCGCGCAAACTGCGGAGTCAAGCCGATATGTCCCATCACGGCGATCGCGTTGGTAGTAAGTTGCTCGATAACTTCGGCTTTTTCGGCGCCGCCCTCGATCTTAACGGCGCTTGCGTTCGTCTCCTTGTAAACGCGGGTTGCGTTTTCTAAGGCGGTTTTAGCGCTCGCGCAGCTTCCAAAGGGCATATCAACCACGACGAAAGCGTCAATAGCGCCTCTGCAAACCGCCTTTGTATGGTAGATCATCTCATCAAGCGTTATTGAGAGCGTGTCGCAAAATCCGCCAAAGCTCATAGCCAAACTATCGCCGACAAGCACGATATCGGCTTCGGAAGCGATCAGCTTCGCAAACAGCGCGTCGTAAGCTGTAATCACAACAAGTTTTTTAGCGTTCTTTGCCGCCTTTATAGTTTGAATGGTCGTTTTTGCCACTATGCGCCTCCGTTTTCGTTACTAAAAGCGTATTATTGCTACAATAGAATTAAAATTCTCAAGGATATTGCATGATTAGACAAATTAGCGTTGGAAAACGCCTTGTCATTTTGGCTTTGGTAGGCTTGATTAGCATAGCGGCAGTAGGGATATTTGGCTATTTCGGCGTGAAAAGTATGGACGAACAAGCCGAACATATGTATAGCGCGGCGGCGTTGCCCGCAACTGAACTTGGCGCGATGAACGGAGCATTGGGTAAAATTGTAGCCGATTTATTGCTTGCCTTTCAGCATGATCCAAACAGCAGATTTGCAAAGACGCACGATCACCCCGTAATGATTCATATTGATAGCGCCGAAGATTGGCGCAAAAGATTTGATGGAGGCTGGGAACGCTACAAAAAAACCGAGCGTAACGCCGAAGAATTAAAAATGTCTGAGACAATCGAAACGCACTACAAAGCGTTTATTAACGACACATATACGCCTCTCGTAGATCAACTTAAAAACGGCATTTACACCGAAGAGGGCAACATTAAACTTATACAAGGTTTTAGGGCTCACGCGGAGATCGTTGAGCATTCC
Source organism: Helicobacteraceae bacterium (assembly GCA_031260125.1). Lineage (GTDB taxonomy): Bacteria > Campylobacterota > Campylobacteria > Campylobacterales > SZUA-545 > JAIRKM01. Next base: position 1,146 of record JAIRKM010000054.1, read on the forward strand.
GTGGCGGATCTAATCGCTTTGCAGGAAGATATTGCCGAAAATATGAACATAGCGACAACAAATACATATTCACAAACAAGCATCCGGATGATCGTGGTTACCTGCGTTAGTCTGGCTCTGCTAGGCGTAATCGCGTTTTTGATCGCGACATCCATTACCGAGCCGCTCGATCGAATTCAGGCGATGACGGGAGAGATAGAACAAACGGGCGACTTTACCAAGCGGATACAGGTAAGGGCGGAGGACGAGGTAGGGACGACCGCCAGGATTATCAATCATCTGCTAGATTCGCTGCAAACGACTTTTGCGTCGCTACTAAAAAACACGGAGCATTTGGATAAAGCCAGCGCGGAGCTTGCCGAACTGAGCGGGCGCGTGGCGAAGGCTTCGGAAAAGACAAGCGACTCCAGCTCCGATATGGCGGCGAGCGTGGAGGAGATGACGGCGAGCATCACACAGGTGGGCGAAAACGCCAAAGAGACCAGCAAAAACGCCGATCAGATGATGAATCTCTCTAAAAGCGGAACATCGGTCGTCCTCAAGACGGTGGAAGAGATGCGCCAGATGGCGGACGCGGTTGAAAGCTCTTCCGAAACGATCTCCGAGCTTGGCAAGCAGAGCGAACAGATTTCAGGCATCGTGCAGACGATCAAAGACATCGCCGATCAGACCAATCTGCTGGCGCTTAACGCGGCGATCGAAGCGGCGCGGGCGGGCGAGCAGGGACGCGGTTTTGCGGTCGTCGCGGACGAGATCCGCAAACTTGCCGAACGCACCACAAGCGCTACGACAGAGATCGCGGCTATGATCAGCGCGATTCAGGAAAGCTCGCATTCGGCGGTTTCATCGATGACGCACGCGGCGGATCGGGTAAATACCGGCGTTTCGCTTGCCAGCGAGGCGGGAAACGCGATCAATGACATTCAGAAGGGCGCGGAACAGGTGCAGGTGCGCGTTGATGACATAACATCGGCGCTCAATGAGCAATCGACGGCGAGCCATCAGATCGCCGAGCATGTCGAACGGGTGGCGCAGGCGACGGATGAAAATTCAGAGGTGGCAAAGAAATCGTTTCAAGCCGCCGACAACATCGCGTCTCTGGCGCGCTCTATGCGCGATACGATGTCTAGATTCAAGGTGTAAAAGCGCCGAAAGGTTAAAATTCGCCCAATTTTTTTAAGGAATTGGTGTGGCAGGCAGAGATAAAGACAGCGCTCTTCTTGAACTTGGAGTAAAGCTTGAGCGTTGGGCAAAGAAGAACCGCGTACTGCTGATATCGGCGGCGTTGCTGTTGGTAGTCTGGCTTGCGGCTTCGGCTGTGTATAGCTACGTGGAAGAGAGCCGCTTGGCGGCGGCTAACGCCGCGCTTATAAGGCTGGAGGGCAATCCCGAAGACAGGGCGGCGCTGGCGGTGCTTAAAGAGAAATCGCCGGAGCTTCACGATCTCTACCTTTTAAGCGAAGCGAGCAGGAACGAGGATCGAGAGACGCTGGGCGAGATCGCGAAGGGAGATTCGATCGCCGCCGTTTTCGCGGCGTATCAGCTTGCCTCACTCAGCGGCGAATACGTCGAAATAGAGCGGTTTCTTCAGCGTGAAGTAAAGGCGCTTGAAGATATAGCTAGGTTTCAAGATGCGTTTTTGCTGTTGAAAAGCGGCGAGTTCGATCGGGCAAAAGTCGTTCTTGACTCCTTTGGCGGCAATTTCGTGTTGCAGGGCGACGCGGATATGCTTGCCCATTACGGAGCGGCGGCGAAGCAGTGAGGGGAAGCGGCGCGGCGATTGGTCTTCTGTCGCTCTTGTGGTTGCTTGCGGGTTGCTCAAAGCTGGCGGTATATGAGCCGACCAATGTTGAGTCGCACCTCTGGTTTGACGAGAGAATCGAAAGCGAGATCGTATTTGTAAGCGAGAGCGCCGCCGTTAGAGCGGACGGAGGGATAATCACCGATAGAGCAATTGCGATCAGCCGTCTGCCGGAGGGGTTTAGGCTTTTAAACATAAACGGCCATTATCTGCTTGCGGCGGACAGCGGCGGCAGATTGCTACTCTTTTTGCCAAACGGCGCGAGAAGGGAATTTTCATTCGACGAGCCGATCGTCTCGGCGGCTACGGATGGCAGGACGATCGCGCTTGTTACGCGCGGTAACGTCAGCAGACTGGTCGATGTTGGGAGCGCGGAATCGATCTTCTCTTCACGTGAGAAGCCGGTCATGGCTGTCAGCGACAAGATCGCCTCTCCTATTATGAGTCAAAACGAGGCGGTTTTCCCAACGCTTGATGGCAAACTTCTAGTTGTCGATCGCGCCGCTAGAAAAACCGTCGGTGAGTTCGCGCTTTCAAACGAATCATTTTTCGCCAATCCGATCTTTCTTGGAGAGTTTAATGACCACATAATCGCCGCCACCGCGAACCGCTTCTTTTCAATAAGCAGAGGCGGCGTACGTCATTCGCTAGACGCAAGCATACGATTCATGGCAATCTTTCCAAGCGGAATGTACGCCTTTTTGCAGGACGGGACGGTGCAGCGCCTCTCTGCGCAACTGAAAGCGCAAAGCTCAACGAAGGAGACTTACGCCCGTTTTGTCGCCGCCGCCGAGCATAACGGCGCCATATACGCGGCGGAGCAGAGCGGCTATCTTGTGAAGTTTGAAGACGATTTGAAGAAGACCACCGTCTACGAATTGCCTGACGCGGTTCGAGCGCGCATCTTTGCCACAAAGGAGAGGCTCTATCTGAACAACAAGGTCATCGAGTGGACCGGTCGATGAAAGACGCGATCGATAGATTTTTACGCCACTGCAAGGTGATACTTGGACTCAGCGGCGCGACTCTTGACGCCTACGGCGGCGACTTGGTGCAGTTTGACGGCTTCATCAAGAAGGAGATCGACAGCCTAAAATGCGACGACATATACCGGTTTTTATCCCAGTTTGACAACAAGTGGACGCTTAACCGCAAACTTAGCGCCATTAACCATTTTTTGGGTTGGTGCTACGACAACCTTCTGATGGACGAAAGCTGGGCGATCAAAGGGGCGAAGTTGCCGCGCACGTTGCCAATCTATCTCACAAGCGAGACGATCGAGCGGGCTTTGAGCGCGATAGACAGAGGGGAGTGGATTGGTCTTAGGGATTACGCACTGATCATCTTTCTCTACGCTTCTGGCTGCCGCATAAGCGAGGCGCTTTCGGTACAGAAGCAGGACATCAGCGAGGGATGGCTGCGCGTGCGTTTTGGTAAGGGCGCAAAGGAGCGGCTCGTGCCGATCGCGCCGCGCGCTCTCCAAGCGATCGATGAGTATCTAGCGGCGCGCGGCATAGCAAACCCGTATCTCTTTATCAACTACAAGGGAGAGAGGCTAAGCAGGGTATATGCCTTTAAGATCACCATGCGTTATCTAGGCGTCTCCCCTCACGCGCTGCGCCACTCCTTTGCCACGTCGCTGATTACGGGGGGCGCAGACCTAAGGATCGTTCAGGAGCTTTTGGGTCACAGCAGCCTCAACACGACGCAGATATACACGCATCTGGAACGGCGGCATCTGCTGGAGAGCGTCTCGATCTTCCATCCGCTTTCAAGGCACGCGGCGTGATCCTCTGCGAAATCGGAAACACGCGGTACCACTTCAAGCAAAACGGACGCATCTGGAGCGCCCCATGCGGCAAAGTACCCGATTTGAAGTTGGAGCAAGATGAGGCTATTTATGTTATCAGCGTCAATAAGCGCGCCCTGCGGCGGCTCAACGCCCACTACCCCGTAATCGATCTGGAGCCGTATGTCAGCCTTGACACCGAGTATCAGGGTCTTGGGATTGACCGCGCTGTCGCTTGTATGGCTGTTTCCGACGGCGTGATCGTGGACGCGGGAACGGCGATTACGGTCGATGTGATACAAAACGAACTGCATTTGGGCGGCTTTATCTATCCGGGACTTGCGAAATTTCAGAGCATGTACGCGCAGATCTCCCCGCGTCTGCAAGGCGCGATCAGCTTTGCCATCGATCCCGCAAAGCTACCGGAGTCGACGATAGAGGCGATCAGCTACGGGATTATCACGCCTCTTGTCTGCGCGGTTTACGCGGTTGCGCGCCACAAGCAGATCATATTAACCGGCGGGGACGGCGGCTACTTCGCGCGCTACTTTGAGGGATCGATAGTCGATCAGTCGCTCATCTTCAAAGGTATGGAAAAGATAATAAAGGGATTTTGATGCTCACAATCGCGCTTCCAAAAGGACGGATTGCCGACGACGCTCTCCTGCTGTTTAAGAAGGTTTACGCAACGGAGTTCTCGTTCAAAAACCGAAAGCTCATTGTGGAGTGCGGCGGATTTAAGTTTTTGCTCGTGAGGAGTCAGGACGTCCCCACCTATGTAATGCGCGCGGCAGCCGATCTGGGCGTTTGCGGCAAGGACGTTCTGCTGGAGAGCGGAGCGCAGGTGACGGAGCTGCTCGATTTGAAGTTTGGCAGATGCAAAGTGGCGTTGGGAATGAGAAAGGGTGAGAGCCTTGCGCAGCCGCGCCCATCGATCAGGGTGGCGACTAAGATGGTCAATACCGCCAAGCGGTTTTTCGCCTCAAAAGCGATGGCGGTGGAGGTGATTAAGCTGTACGGATCGATTGAGCTTGCCCCGCTGGTGGGGCTTGCCGACGCAATCGTGGATATTGTGGAGACTGGTGAGACGATGCGCGAAAACGATCTGGAGATGGTAGAGGTGATCGCCGAGTCCTCCGCGCGCCTGTTTGCCAACCGCGAGAGCTTTATTGAGAATAAACGGGAGATAATCGCGTTGCGCGAGGCGATTGCCGGCGTTTTGTGAAAGGATTGGATCTATACGCCCGCATTGAGCCGCTGATCGGGCTTGAGCGGGAGATCGAGGCGCTGCACAACCGCTACCTGCAAGAGTTGTCCAGCCGCGGGGTAAAGAGCGCGCTTGACATCGGCTGCGGAAGCGGCGCGCTCCTTTTGAAGCTGCAATCGGCGGGCTTAGAAGTCAAAGGCATCGATCTCAGCGCCGAGATGGTTGAGCGGGCGCGGAAAAAGGGAGTGCGTGCGGAGAGGATCGATCTGAGCGCGGAGAGCGGCTTTTACGACGCGGCGATCGCCGTCTTTGACGTGATAAACTATCTGCCGCCGGAAGAGCTGAAAAATTTTTTCAGAGAAGCCGCCAAAAAGATCGACCGTTTTTTTATCTTTGATATTAACTCGCTTTATGGATTCAAGGAGATAGCCGTGGGCGATCTGATATTAAGAGATCAAAAAACTCACGCAACGGTAAGCTCCATTTACGAAGATGGGCGGCTTATTACCGATTTTGATCTCTTTGAGCCG
>JAIRKM010000072.1 GCA_031260125.1 Helicobacteraceae bacterium
TTGTGAGCTAAGCTATCTCCAGCATTCGATCCAGCGCTATCTTTGCCCATTTTCGCTCGTCTTCTTCCACCTCGATCTCATTGATGAAGGTGGCGTTCTCTATCGACTTGAGTACCCCCAGCAGATCGCGCAGCGTAGTCTCGTTCATCGTCGGACACTCCGGTTTGGTGGAGGAGAGGACGAAGGTGTTCTTTTCGCGGAGTCTGTTGACCAGATTAAACTCCGTTCCCACAGCGATCGTCTGCTCGTTCGGCTTTGCCTGCACCCATTTGATGATCTGGCTGGTCGACCCCACGAAATCCGCCTTATCCACAACGGCGGGATCGCATTCGGGATGCACCGCGATCAAAATACCCGGATAGCGATCGCGGTAGAAATCAACGTCTTGCGGCGTGAAAAGCTGATGAACCGAGCAAAAACCATCGTAAACGATCATATCTTTTGAGGCGAAGGCCTCGTCTCTTCCGAGCGTCGCCGTGCTAATCCCGATCCGTTTTGCCAGATTCAGCCCAAGACAGCGATCGGGCATAAAAAAGATTTTTTTACCCGCTTCCAGCGCGCGGCGTATGATGTTTTCGGCGTTCGCGCTGGTACACACCATGCCGCCCATTTTGGCGACCCGCGCTTTGATCTCCGCCTGTGAGTTTATGTAGGTGATCGGCATAACGTTCTCTTTTGGAATGCCAGCCGCCTCCAGCCGTTCGATCGAGCGATCGTAACTTGCGCCGTCGATCATCCGCGCCATTGAACAACAGGCGATCCGCGGCATCAGCACCCGCTTGGCGGGCGCCAGCGTTTTGACGCTCTGCGCCATAAACCCTACGCCGCAGAAGATGAGGTACTCGTTTGGATCGGCGCTGGCTTTGCGCGATAGCTCCAGACTGTCGCCGATCAGATCGGCGGCGGCGATAACCTCGTCGCGTTGATAGTAGTGCGCCGCGATTGTAACGTTCAGCTCTTTTTTCAACCTAAAAATTTCTCTGAGCGTTTCCAAGCGTAACTCCTTAGGACGGCTTTGATAAGATGATTATACAAAACTGCAATGGGAGAGGCTATGGGGTTGCTGTTTAACGCGAATTTTCTGTTCTATCTCGCCGGATATTTGATCGGCGCCATTCCTTTCGGCTATCTGCTGGGACGGTTTGTGGGAAAGGTGAATATCCGCGAGACGGGTAGCGGCAGCATCGGAGCGACAAACGTGCTGCGCGTCTTAAAGGAGAAAAACCCCGTTCTGGCAAAGAATCTAAGCATTTTAACCGTCTTCTGCGATGCCCTGAAGGGAGCAATCGTGATGATCGTCGCTCTATTGGCGGGATTTGACGAAAATGTCGCGTGGACGATCGCGGTGTTGGCTGTGATAGGTCATTGCTTCAGCCCCTACCTGCTCTTTGAGGGCGGCAAGGGGATTGCGACAGGCGTAGGCGTGGTGATGGTCATGCTACCCGCCGAAGCGTGTCTGGGGTTGCTGGCGTGGTTTATCGCCGCCAAAGCGATCAAGATATCTTCAATCGCCTCGCTTGTCGGCATGCTTACCGCCGTACTGCTCAGCTTTGTGATCCATCCGGAAGTGCCGGGCATAAACACCCACGCCCCGATCGTGATCATCGGCTTTATCATCTTTTACAAGCACATTCCGAACATCGTGCGGCTTCTGCGGCGCGAGGAGGCGAAAGTTGTATGAGGCTGAATCTGCGCGATCTTTCATTTGAGGCGGTCATTGGCGTTCTGCCGTATGAGCGCGAAAGGGTCCAGCGCGTGATCGCAAACGCCGAGATCGACTACGCGTATTCGCGGGGGAGGTTTTTGGATTACGCTCTGGTGGCGCGGCTGATCGAAACGGAGATTAAAGGCGGCGGATTTACTCTGATTGAAGAGGCGCTGAATGCGGTTACGACCAAGATACTCGCCCTTAGCGCCGATATAAAAAAGGTAAAACTTTCCATAGAAAAACCCGAAGCTCTCCCAAACGCCGTCGCGTCTTTATCTTTGGAAATTAACAGCGGTGTGCTACAATAGTTCTGTTACTATAAAAAAAGAGGGTTAAAGTTATGCGTATTTTAATAGTTGAAGACGAAACCACATTAAACAAGACGCTTTCGGAAGGATTGCGTGAGCTTGGCTTTCAAACTGACGAAGCGGAAAGCCTCAAAGACGCGCAGTATTTTGTAGGCATAAGAAATTACGATCTGGCGCTGATCGACTGGATGCTTCCTGACGGGGACGGGCTGGACATCATTCCGGAGATCAAGCGCAGAAGCCAGCGGACAGCCTGCCTGATCGTCTCCGCCCGCGACGATCACGAAAGTGAAATCGCGGCGCTGAAAAAAGGGGCGGACGACTACATCTGCAAACCGTTTGAATTTGACGTACTTATCTCGCGCATTGAGGCGCGGCTTCGTTTCGGAGGCACCAATATGATCGAAATTGAAGACCTCAAGATCAGTCCGGATGAAGAGAAGGTTATCTACAATGATCAGGAAGTTGAGCTTAAAGGCAAACCTTTTGAAGTGCTGACGCATCTGGCGCGCCACTGCGATCAGATCGTAAGCAAAGAGCAATTGCTAGACGCCATCTGGGAAGAACCTGAGCTTGTAACGCCAAACGTGATCGAGGTGGCGATCAATCAGATTCGCCAAAAGATTGACAAGCCGCTTAAAATCGACACAATTGAGACGGTTAGAAGACGCGGATACAGATTTTGCTATCCCAAAAAAGCCTAAGATCGGAGTTCGCGCTTAAACTCCTGCCGATCTTTGCCGCGCTTGTTTTTGGGGTTGCCTACGTAGTTTACTCTACGATCGAGCGGAGTATCTACGGCGGAATCGAGCGGAGCATGATCGGCGAGGCGAATCGCATCGCCGCTGCCGAAAACGGCTACGAATATGTCAATTTGGACGTCGTTTTCAGCCAGCAGCGCGAGGAGGACAGGTTTTTATACCGCCTTGTGGGAAAAATTGGGGGAGAAGAGATCGTCGTAGAGCGCGACATCACGCATCAGGCGGAAGCGTTCCATACGATACAAAACACCATTTTCGTAGTGAATATGGTCTCTCTCATTCTGATCCCCTTTGTTGCGGGGCTGTACTCGTTCTTTCTGGCGTACCCGATTCGCGACCTGACTGAGGAGATTGCGCAGATGAACGAAAAATCCGTGTCGCCAATCGCCGCAAACCTGCGCGTTCCTATGGAGCTACGTCCGCTTACGGAGACGCTTAACCGCCTTTTGGCGCGTATTGAGGGACACACCTCCTATCAGCGCGAGCTTTTCGTGGGGGTCGCGCACGAGCTGAGAACGCCGCTTGCGGTGATTCGCGCGCGAAACGACGTTGTTCTCCTAAAGGAGCGCTCGATCAAAAAGTATCAGGAAACGCTGAAGGATACCAACAGAACGATTGACGAAATGAATATGATGACGCGGACGATTCTGGAGATCGGAAGGGCGGAGTCGGCGCAGTTTGTGTCGCCGGAGATCATCGATCTTCCCCTTTATATCAACGAGAAGGCAAAGGAGTTCGCTTTGCTTACCGCCGCCGCCAACAGAAAGTTAGAGTACGAGGTAGAGCCCAATTCGCTTATGGTTTGCGTTAAATCAACGCTGATCGGGCATATCCTCAACAATCTGTTTTCAAACGCGCTCAAATATACGCCGGAAGGCAAAACGATCACGATCAAAAGCGTTTATTCCGCTCCGAAATACACCATTGCGATTTTAGACGAAGGAGATGGGATCGAACCGCTTTTCGATCCGTTCGCTCCTTTTGTCGGCAAGGGTGAATTGAAGGGCGTCGGGCTTGGTCTTTATATTGCAAAAGGTGCGGCAATGGCTCTTGCCGGCACCATTTCCTTGAAAAAGAGAGAGGATAGAAACGGGACGCTCGCCGTTTTTTCGTTTGAGCCAGTTTTACAAAATCAAGCGGCGCAGAGTTAATTTAAGTAATTTTGATGTACAAAGCGCGCCTAAAACCGGTTGTAAGGAAAAACCATGTCTTTGCTGATAACTGAAGACTGCATCGCTTGCGATGCCTGCATAGATGAATGCCCAAACGGCGCTATTGACGAAGGGGATCCGATCTATCTTGTTGATCCGGACAGGTGTACAGAATGCGTTGGAAGTTTTGACGAGCCCGCCTGCGTCGCTTCCTGCCCTGTAGATTGCATCGCCCCCGATCCGGATAACGTCGAGAGTGCCGAGGAGCTGGCTTTGAAGTATCAAAATTTGCAAAAAGAGGAGTAAGGGCGGTGGCAAAGATCACCGCTGTCATCGACATCGGTTCAAACTCGGTGCGAATGGCGATCTTTGAGCGAACGAGCCGCTACGGGTTTCATCTGCTTAACGAGGTCAAATCGCGCGTGCGCATAAGCGAAAACGCGTACAAAAACGGCGGTGTTTTGCAGGAAGCGGCGATCAGAAGGGCGGAGGACGCGCTTGAGGAGTTTATGAGGATAGCAGGCTCATACGGCGTGAGAAAAATACTCGCCGTCGCCACGTCCGCCGTGCGGGACGCCCCCAACAGAGGCGAGCTTCTTAACCGCGTGTTCAAAAGGTGTTCTTTGAGGATCAAGGTGATCGACGGTGAGAGGGAGGCGTGGCTTGGCGGACTTGCGGCGGCAAACCTACTGGCGATCAAAAACGGCGTTACCGTTGACATCGGCGGCGGCTCGACCGAGTTGGCGCTGATTAAAGACGGCGCGATCGCCCAAACGATCTCCTTCAATCTAGGAACGGTGCGGCTAAAAGAGCTATTTTTTGACGAAAAGAGCGATGTTAAAGGCGCGATCCGCTTTGTGGAGACGACCATCGCTTCCCTGCCCGCCGAGTTTAACAGCGATCTCATCGTCGGCGTGGGCGGCACGATGCGCGCGCTTTCAAACGCGATCATCAATGAGGACGGCTATCCATTTGAAACGCTGCACGGCTTTCGCTTTTCGCTGAACGGCCGCGGCGCTTTTTTCGATCGGGTTACGAAAAGCGACTTTGGCGGCTTGAAGGATTTGGGGTTCAAACAGGATCGCTTTGACGTGATCCGCGAGGGAACGCTGATCTTCAAACTTATCGCCAAAGCCATCGGCGCGAAAGAGGCGGTTGCCAGTGGCGCCGGCGTGCGCGAGGGGGTGTTTCTGACCGATCTCCTGCGCGGCGCGGGCGCTAAGCTACCAAACAAAACACGTCCTAGCCTCATAAGCCTGATCGACCGCTTTGGGGTAAACAGCAGGGAGGAAAGCTGGCGGGCGCGAAACGCCGCGCTGCTTTTTGATCTTCTAAAGCCGCTTCATCGCATAGACGATCGCCGCAAAGAGCCGCTTTGCGACGCGGCAAGGCTGCTGTCGATCGGCGAGTATATTGATCCTTATCACCCATTTGAGCAGGGCGCGCAGATCGTCCTCAACGGGCTGTCGTACGGATTTGACCACAACGAGCGCGCGCTGATCGCCGAGCTGATTCGCGTGCAGCAAAAAAAGGCGTTAGCGCTTCTCGAAAGCCCGCTTGCCCCGCTGCTGCCAAAGGCGGACACGCTGCGGTTTCTTGCGGCGATACTGCTCCTGATCCGTACGCTTAACCGCGCTAGAGAGCGCGCCAAACTCGTCTTTGCGCTTGATGGCTCAACGCTTACGATAAAAGGGGCGGGCTATTTGGCGCGAGAGGGCATAGCCAAGCTGAAACTGCCGTTTAATCTCCGCCTGATCTGATGTTGTTTTGACCTAAATGATAAAATTCGATCTTTGGAGGTCGATATGATCCAGCAACTGTTAAAAATTTTCAAAGCTCTTAACTCCAGCCAGTCCGCGTGGCAGGTCTCGCTTGCGGCTGCGCTTGGCATGTTCATAGGATTTACGCCCGTTTTTGCGCCGCATAATCTTGTCATATATCTCTTCGCGTTCCTGATCAACGTTAATCTGGGCGTCTTTATCGTTAGCGCGGCGCTTTTTGGCCTGCTGGGTTACGCGATCGATCCGCAAATCGAAAGTCTGGGTTATTACATACTTACGCTTCCGCAGCTTGAGGAGCTTTTCACGTCGCTGTACAACAACCCGTGGTCAATCCTGACAAGCTTCAACCACACGATGGTGATGGGAGCGTTCGCTTTGAGTGTCATCTTGACTGTTCCGCTGCTGATCGTCCTTAGCTTCCTGATCGCCAAATATAGGATCGGCATCTCCAAAGTTCCTATTTTGCGATCTATGCTGGCAAAGCCGAGCAAGAAACGAGCCGCCTTTTTCCGCTGGTGGGGGCTGCTTATATTTCTGGCGCTTGCGGTGCTTCTCGCGCTGGCTCTCTTTTTCCTCTCCGATCGGCTGATCAAAACCGAGCTGGAAAATGCGCTGAGCAAGCCGATCGGCTATCACGTAACGATCGACCGCCTAAAAACCTCGCTCAGTCCGCTTGGAATAACGATTGAGGGCGTTCAAATCCCCGACTCGAAGGACGCTCAAAAGAACAGCGTGGAGATTGGGCATATAGGGTTTAGCCTAGACATCGCCTATCTGCTACACAAAAAGGTGCTGATCAACGAATTAACAGCTACCGGCATCATGCTAGAAACCGATCGCAAGAACGCCGCCGTGAAAGAGAAGGTCGAGGAGGAGAAGAAAGTCGAGATCGACAAGAGGGAGCCGAGCGCGGTTGAGACCTTTATGAGCGATATAGCGCGGGACATTCCCGACGCAAAAACATTGCTCAAGAAAGAGCAGCTAGAAACCAAAACCGTCGGCGAAAAAACCGTAAAGCGGCTGAAGGAGATCAGCGGCTTCTGGAGCAAAACGGCTGATACGAAATTTAACAAAAAGGTCTATGAACAGCTCAAAAATGAATATAAGTCGCTGGAAACGCGGGCGAAAACGATCAAAAACGAGAAGGCGATCGTAGCGTTGCTAAGCGACACAGACGCCTTCCTAAAAAAGGTACGGGCGCAAAAAGAGGAGTACGCGGGGCTGATCGAGCAGTTTGAAAGCGATCGTAGCGAGGCGAAGAGGTTGCTCAAAGAGCTTGCCGATCTGCCTAAGGAGGACTTTGAGCGGCTGAAGAGAAAGTACAGCTTTGACTTTGACGGGGCGCTGAATATATCGGAGATGATCTTAGGCAACGACATCACCACCAGCATATCGACAGTTATCGACTGGTATCAGCGAATGAAACCCTATATCGATCAGGTAAAAGAGATAAAGGCGGCGGCAAACGGCGAGCCACTGCCAAAGCCCGAAAGGGGCAAAAGCCGCGTCGTGGTTTACAAGGAGTGGGAGCCAAAGCCTAAGTTTTGGCTAAAGACCGCCGGTTTTGATCTGACGACAGCGGAAAAAAATCTCTACGAGGTAACGCTGAAAAACGCCACGGAGAATCAGGCGATCACCAAGGTGCCGCTGACAGCTTCCGCCAAATCCGCGCGGGTGAAGGGGTTTGACGTTCTATCGCTCGTATGGACGCACGATCGGATCAAAAAAGAGGTGGACAGCTTTACGCTTGATTGGACGGGCATAGATAAAAAGGGCTTCAAAAAAGACAAGTTTTTCTTCGCCCCAGCCAAGCTCGATCTGAAACTTTCCGGCAAGATAGAGAGCGGCGAGCTGGACGCAAAGGGCAAGCTCGCGTTCAGGAATACGGCGCTAGGGATCGAGAACGCCAAAAGCGAGGTGGAAAAGATACTTGCCGCTACGCTGGTCGGCATCAACCGTTTTGACATCGATATGAAGCTGTGGGACAACCCGTTCTTTCCCAAAAGCTCCTTTTCGACCGATCTGGACAGCCAGTTGAAAAAACGGTTCAAACAGGCGCTTTCGGCACGGCTGAATCTCTTTGAGGCGGAGCTTAAAGCCTCTTTGGAGGCGGAGGCGAAAACGCTGTTGGCGAACGCGGGCGCGAGCGAGGCGGAGATCGAGGCGTTGGGAAAGGTCGTCAAAGGAGAGAGCGATCTCATCTCCGAGCTGGAGAAGCTTGCCGGAAAAAATCTGAGCGAGGACGGGTTAAAAGCCGCATTGAAAAAAAAGATCGCCGATGAAATAAAGGCAAAACAAAAGGCGCAGGAGCAAGACGTAAAGAATAAGGTGAAGCAAATTTTGAAAAGATAGTTATAATGACACGGATAACAGCCCAAAAGATAGGAGTAGATATGAAAAAAGCGGTATTGGCGATAGGCGCGTTGTGCGTCTTGGCATTTGCGGGACCCCACCCGAAGTACTTCCCGGCCGGTCTTACTGACACACAAGAGGACACGTCCTACGGCGTGGAGACTGACGACGCGGCGGTGCAGGAGCTGGAGCCGGCGCAGATCGACAATGATGCCGATCTGAGCGATACGGACGCAGATTTTGCTGAATAAAAACGAAGTACAAGAAGGAGGAGACTTATGAAATACGGAAGATGGATTGCGATCGTTTCGCTGTTTTTTGCGCCTTCGCTGTTTGCCGACGAGGTTGCTTGTGCCGATGGCGACGCAGATGCGTGTTTTGAGCTGGGCGCCGCTTACGACGCGCAGGGAAACACCGAAGAGGCTTCAAGCTACTACACGAAAGCGTGCAGGGCTGGCAACGGCTGGGGGTGTTACAACCTAGCGGTTACTCTCGAAGAGGAGGGCAGCGGTTTGAAAGCCTCTGAGTTTTATAAACGAGCGTGCAGTCTGAACATCACCTGGGGATGCACCAATCTGGCATCGGCCTACGAAAGGGCAGAGGGAGTACGGCAGAACTACGGCTACGCGAGAGAGCTTTACGAACGGGCGTGCGCCGCGGACGACGGGATCGCCTGCGACCGGCTGGCGGCTATGTATGACAGAGGTTTAGGCGTAAAGCAGGACACGGCGGCGGCGAACGAATACTATAAGAAGGCGTGCGACAAGGGGGTCGCTCGTTCCTGCAATAATCTTGGAGTGGCTTACAACAAAGGGCTTGGCGTAAAGATCGATTACGATCAGGCGATCGATTACTACAGAACGGCGTGCAATAGCGGCAATGCCGTGGGTTGTAGCAATTTGGGCGCGCTCTACGCGAACGCGGAAGGGGTTGAGCGAGATCTGGAGGTATCCGTCGATCTGTACAACAAGGCGTGCGGCATGACAAATCAATCCGCCTGCAAAAGTGCCGCGAAGATCAAAGAGCGGCTTGAGCGTGAAGCGGAGCGAAAAAAGGCTAACTGATGAAAGAGATCTTCGATCGGGCGAGCATACGTCATTTTCAGGACAGGCCTATTGAAGAGGAAAAAGTTACGCAACTGCTGAAGGCGGCTATGCAAGCCCCTTCGGCGGGCAACCAACAGCCGTGGGAGTTTCTTGTGGTTACCCGAAAAGAGACAAAAGAGGCGCTGGTAAAGCTCTGTCAGTACTCCGATCCGCTTTTAGGCGCGCCGCTTGGCATCGTAACGCTTTTCAACAAGAAAAAACTTCGCTTCCCGCAATGCGTTCAGCAGGATATGGGCGCGATGTGCGAAAACATACTTTTAGAAGCGGTGCATCTGGGAATCGGCGGCGTATGGCTGGCGATCGCGGGCTTTGACGATCGTGCGGCGGGCGTAAAGAACTACCTAAACCTACCCAAAAACATTGAGCCTTACGCCACAATCGCGCTTGGCTACCCGCAGGAGAGCAAGAAAAACCCCGTTCGATACGACGCTCAAAAAGTCCACTACGAGCAGATTTAAGGCTTGACGCGCAGGACGCGCGAGCGCCTTTGACGCCAAAAAACGATCGGCTGTGAGAGATTTTCACCTATCTTTTTTATTTGACTTTGCCCGCGCGAAAGGGATTCCGCGCAAAAAGGGGCTATGGCGTAAAATCCGTCTCGAAATAAACCAGCGAGGATTGTGCCAATGATCACGGTAATTAAGCGCGACGGGCGGCGTGAAGCCCTGGAGATCGCCAAAATTCAAAAGTTCACCGCCGACAGCGTGGCGGGCTTAAACAACGTGGATCAATCCGAGCTTGAGCTAGACGCCAAACTGCAATTCAGAGACGGCATAAGCACCGCCGATATTCAACAGACGCTGATTCACACCGCCGCCGATAAGATCGACATCGATCGCCCCGATTGGACGTTTGTCGCGGCAAGGCTGTTTATCTACGATCTCTACCATAGAGTAGGCAAGGCGACGGGAGGCGAAAAGGGCAAGGCGTATCAACCGCTCAAACGCTACTTCGACGTAGCCGAGCGCGAGGGGCGGATTATAAAGGGCTTGGCGGCAAAATACGATCTTGACGATCTTGGGTCGCATATCGATCCAAACCGCGATTTTCAATTCACCTATCTTGGGATCAAAACGCTTTACGATCGCTATCTGCTAAAAAACCGCAACAACGAGCCGATCGAGCTGCCCCAGCAGATGTTTATGGCTGTGGCGATGTTTTTGGCGCAAAACGAAGAGGATCGGCAGATGTGGGCAAAGCAGTTCTACGACGTTCTGTCCAAATTTGAGATGATGACGGCGACGCCGACGCTCTCTAACGCCCGTACGCCGCGCCATCAGCTCAGCTCGTGCTTCGTGGGAAGTACGCCAGACAACATCGAGGGCATATTTGACGGCTATAAAGAGATGGCGTTGCTGAGCAAATACGGCGGCGGCGTGGGCTGGGACTGGTCTAAAGTGCGATCGGGCGGCAGCTTTATCGATGGGCATAAAAACGCGGCGGGCGGCGTGGTACCGTTTTTGAAGATCACAAACGATCTGGCGGTGGCGGTCGATCAGCTTGGCACGCGCAAAGGCGCGATCGCGGTTTATATTGAACCGTGGCATAAAGATATTCTGGACTTTTTAGATTTGCGAAAAAATAGCGGTGAAGAGCGTCGGCGCACGCACGATATTTTCCCCGCGCTGTGGATATGCGATCTCTTTATGAACAGGATCGAGACGGATGACGACTGGGCTTTATTTGATCCGTACAACGTGCCGGATCTGACCGATCTTTACGGCGCGGAGTTTGACGCGGCGTATATGAGATACGAACAGGATCAGGATATTCCAAGAGTGTATATAAAGGCAAAAGACCTCTGGAAAAAAATACTTCTTAGCTACTTTGAAACCGGTATGCCGTTTTTGTGCTTTAAGGATACGGCAAACCACGCCAATCCCAACGATCACAACGGTATTATTAGAAGCTCCAATCTATGTACGGAGATATTTCAAAATACCGAGCCGAACAGCTATGTGGCGCGGATATTTTTTGAGGACGGGACATACGAGGAACACCTTGAAGAAGAGACGATCGTAACCGACGAGGGAGTGAGAAAAAGCGCGAATAAGATCAGCTCGCTTGACACATTGCAGGCGCGAAAGGTTTACGCGGTGGAAAAGTCGGCAAAAAAAGGACTGACAGCCGTGTGCAATCTAGCAAGCATCAACGTCTCAAAGATCAACACCAAAGAAGATATAGAGCGCGTCGTGCCGATCGCGGTACGAATGCTAGACAACGTGATCGATCTCAACTTCTATCCGCTTAGAAAGGTAAAGGCGACCAATCTCAAGACTCGCGCGATCGGGCTTGGCGTGATGGGTGAGACAGAGTTTCTAGCGCAAAGCGGAATACATTTCGGCAGCAGCGAACATTTAAGAGCAATCGACGAGATTATGGAAATGATAAGTTATAACGCGATTTCCGCTTCGGCCGATCTGGCAGTGGAAAAGGGGACATACAGCAACTTTGAAGGCTCGAAATGGTCGCGTGGGATTATGCCGATCGATACGGCAAATAAAGAGGCGCAGAAACTCATCGATCGCGGCGGGCTTTTCGGGCTGACTTACGATTGGGACGAATTGCGCGCGAAGGTCAAGAAGCAGAAGATGCGAAACGGGCATTTGCTGGCGATCGCGCCCACAAGCTCGATCTCTATTCTTATCGGTACGACGCAGGCAATTGAGCCAATATATAAACGCAAATGGTTTGAGGAGAATCTAAGCGGGATGATCGCCGCCGTAGCGCCCAAACTGCTGCCGGAGACTTGGGGATATTATACTCCCGCATACGAACTGGATCAAACGCTTTTAATCAAAGCCGCCGCGATCCGCCAAAAGTGGATCGATCAGGGACAGAGCCTCAATCTGTTTTTTCGCATAGGAGAAACGACCGGAAGGCGTTTAAGCGAGATATATCATTTAGCGTGGAAACTGGGATTAAAATCGACATATTATTTGCGCAGTGAAAGCCCGCAGTTTAAGGAAGAAGCGCCAAAGCCGATCGACAGGAGCATTGAGTGCGACGGCTGCCAATAAAACCTTATATGAGCGCTTAATCGATAAAATCCCACGTCGATTATCATAGCGTTATTAAATGGGCGGTAAACGTTGTCCTATAAAACATATACATTTAAATTATCGCGTCCCACAGAAGCGGTTTTCGCGCTTATGGACGCGCTGCATATCGATCGCGCCAAAGCGCAGCGGCTGATCGACAGAGGCAGAGTCAGACTAAACGGCGAGCGCCTTGCGATCAAAACAGAGGTCGAGGGCGTATTGAGCGCGCTTGTTTTCGAGCCCAATCCAAGCGGATTAACGCCGTTTTTCACAACATCGGACTTCGCGGTTTTTGAAAAACCCGTCGGCGTTTTATCGCACCCAAACGGCTTTGATTGCGGCCCTACGCTGCTTGACGACGCAAGGGCGATCTTCGGGAGCGCGGCGCAATTGTGCCATCGATTGGATCGCGAAACCAGCGGGTTGGTCGTCGTTTCGCGCAACGAAAAAGCCGAAGCAATCATCAAAGATCAATTTGCCTCCCGTCTGGCAAAGAAAACCTATCTCGCCTTTGCGAAAGGGAGAATCGACGCCAAACGGCTGATCGACGCGCCGATCGCGGTTGGCACGAAAGAGCGCAACGACAGGCTCGGTCTGCCAAAAGTATTTGGCGCGGTCAGTTTCTCACAGGGCAAAGAGGCTAGAACACTCATCAGCCCGCTTCGGTATTTCGCCGATTTTGACGCGACGCTAATCGAGGCGCTTCCCGTCAGCGGCAGGACGCATCAGATTCGCCTTCATCTGCACTACATCGGCTGTCCAATTTTGGGCGACGCGCTTTACGGCGCGGACATTCAAACGGCGCGATCGTGGTTAGACAATAGGCTTGAAAGCGCCGATCGCGTCGCTAAAACGGGCGCTAATCGTCTGATGTTGCACGCCGATTCAATCGAGTTTTTTTGCGGCTCGCGTTTTTTTATCAAAAGCCGCGTCGAGTTCGGCGAAACGGCGCTACTTCGCGCCGTCAAAACGGATTAAACCCGTATTGAAGTATTGCCAGCGCGACAACTCTGGGCGGGATTTAATCCGCTTGTACTATAATGGCGGTCGTATAGGATAGAAAAGTTGAATTTGACGATGACGCGAAGAGTTTGGAAGAGCTTGGCGAATTTGAAGCAGCAAAAATCACTGAAATATAAGATATTTTCATGAAAAAGATACTTTTACTGCTCTGCTTTGCTGGGCTTTGGGCAAATGCCGAGTATGCAAAAGCCTGTGTCAAAGGAAACGCTTCGGCTTGTTCCAATCTTGGCAAAACATACGAAAACGCGCCTGTAGGGCTAAGAGACAACGCGGCGGTACAAGATGCTTACAAAATGGCATGCGAATTGAAAGATGCTAATAGCTGCTATAAAGTTGGGCATATGTATCATGAATATTTATATTACGAAGGTGTCAAGGCGGACAGGGCGGCAGCAGCAAAATTTTACAAAAAAGCCTGCGATTTGGGAGATGGTAACGGTTGTTCGGGGCTTGGCATGATGTATATTGAGGGCATTTATGTGGAGCAAAATTACTCTAAAGCCGTTGAACTTTACGAAAAAGCCTGCGATTTAGGGGTTGCTGCTTCATGCGTCAAAACTGCCAAATTATACACAGACGGCGAAATCGTAGAGCAAAATTACTCCAAAGTGGTTGA
>JAIRKM010000078.1 GCA_031260125.1 Helicobacteraceae bacterium
CTTTGTTTTTGAGTCCATAGAGCCTGTTTCATCCCAATGTTTATCTGTTTCACCACTAATTCTTTGGGCTGTTTCTACTCTTATGCGTTCTGCTTCGTTATCTTGTGGCAAAGCAGCATAATCCATCACACGGAGAAGAATAAACGAAGTATCTTCTTCTTTAAAATCAATACCAGGGTTATTTGGGTCAATCCTCGTGGCAATAAGGAAACTCAAACTTGGTATTCCGCCTACTTTTGCACGGTAAAAGTCGTGAATCATTACTCTTGCCGTTTCGTAGTTGATGGAATACAAATCCCCGACATATTTATCAGGTTGAATAAGTTGTTGAAACCACTTTTGCGCTTCAACTTTTTTGTCGTTCTCGCGGCGCGATTTAATGCTTTGCTCTATGCTCATAAAGTTTTTACCTCTTATGGATATTTTACAAAATTATATTATACTGCTTTTTTATGAAATTATGATTTTAGATCAAACTTACCTTTATACGGGTGCAAGCGGACGCTTTTATACCTTTGAGCCGATCTCCCACGCTTTTGCGTCTACCTCCCATACGCTTGTGATCTTGCGGTAAGGTTTAAATTCCCGCGCTCCGTTGTGGAACTTGATCTTGTGGCTTGGCAGCAGGGCGATCTGCCCATTTTCAAGATGGCAGATATGCATAATAAGATTACCGCGATGCCAATCAAGAGAGGCGACATATTCAGCTTCCAGCCAAAGATCGCGGCGAACCAGATAGCAGTTGATCGCGCCTTGCAGAAATTTGGGCGAAGAAAACGCGAAGGCGTAATCGGGGCAGTTTTTGTACGCCAGATCGTCCATTTCCACAAGATTTGACGCGCCATTCGGCAAACTGCTTATAAAGCTGTCGATAGGCATAAACGAAAAAAGCGAGCCATCGTCAAGTAGCAACTTCAGCGTTGGCGCGCGGTCTTTATACGAAGTGATCGCGAAAAAACTGCACGGCTCGTATCCCTCAAAGCTCGTATCGCCGTCATATAGCGCGCTGCGGCGGACAAAACCGCCGATCGGTTTTGGAATTTCGGCATCAACAAAGGCTTCAAAACTCATAGTTGCTCCTCGTGAACGCGCAAGCGCGCGGTGTTGGCGGAAATTATATGCTTTTCTAAATTGCGGCTTATTTAAGAAACTTATCAATACAGTATGCGTAGCTTATCATCAGGAGGAAAGCGATGCTGCGTTTTGTTAAGCTCGGTGCCGTTATGTCGGCGCTTATTTTCACGATCGGCTGCTCGTCGGATAGTTCAATCGACCAAAACAACCTATGCGAGGTCAACAATTGGCGGCACGACGCCGTAGCCAAAGAGTGCGCGCCCGGTCAGAAGGTGGTTTTTTTGCCAAGCTCGTTTGGAAATAAGCAGCTACCTATATTATTCGCGGCGGTTAATTGCGATCACCGCTATTCAATCGCCTTGACTGAGGGCGGCGTTAGCTGCGTATATAAACCGATTGTTATAAAATCCACAGAATAATAAACGATAAAAGCCCAACCGATAGCCGCGGCGAGGCTTCGCGTTAAAGCGCCGCGGACAGCGGTCAATCGCGGGAGAGTTTGGTGGATTGGCGCTTCCGCTTGCGGCAAGGCGTTTTTAGCGCCGCCTTAGCGCCGGCATATTTCAAACGGGGCTAAACCGCCGCATTATAAAAAAGCGTTATAATCACTCTCTTTTTAGCAAAACAAAAGGTTCAACAATGATCGATTCCAGCAAGCAAAAAGCGCTTGAGGCGGCTATAAAGGCAATTGACAAAAACTTCGGCAAAGGCATGCTGATGAAGATGGGCGACAAACCCATTGAAGCGATTGAAGCGATCAGCACGGGTAGCCTTGGGCTTGATCTGGCTCTAGGAATCGGCGGCGTCCCTAAGGGAAGGATCGTTGAAATATACGGTCCTGAAAGCAGCGGTAAAACGACGCTTGCCCTGCAAATTGCCGCCGAAAGTCAGAAAAAAGGCGGGGTCTGCGCGTTTATAGATGCCGAACACGCGCTGGACATACGATACGCAAAAAATCTCGGCGTTGACGTACAAAATCTTCTAGTCAGCCAGCCGGACTACGGCGAACAGGCGCTGGACATTGTGGAAACCATCTCGCGTAGCGGCGCCGTGGACGTGATCATCATCGACAGCGTAGCGGCCTTGACGCCAAAAAACGAGATCGAAGGCGAAATGGGCGACAGCCACATGGGGTTGCAGGCGCGGCTGATGAGTCAGGCGCTACGCAAGCTGACCAGCGTCGTTCATAAGATGAACGCGGTAATTATATTTATCAATCAGATTCGCATGAAAATCGGCACGATCGGCTATGGTAGTCCGGAAACCACCACAGGCGGAAACGCGCTGAGATTTTACGCTTCCGTACGCATTGATGTCAGGCGGATACAGACGCTCAAGCAGGGAGAAGATTCAATCGGCAACCGCGTAAAGGCGAAGGTGGTCAAAAACAAGGTTGCGCCGCCGTTCAAACAGGCGGAATTTGACGTGATGTTTGGCGAGGGAATTAGCAAAGAGGGTGAGCTTATAGATTACGGCGTAAAGCTCGATCTGATAGACAAATCCGGCTCGTGGCTGAGTTACAAAGACACCAAGCTGGGCGCCGGCAGGGAGAAGGCGCGGCAGTTTCTCAGGGAAAACATCGAGATCGCCAAAAAGATCGAGGACGAAATACGGGCGAAGGCGGGCTTCGATCTGCCAGAATTGGACGAGAGCGTAGAGATCGAGGAGGCGTAGGCACTCACGGCTTTGCGCGGCAAAACCCATTTCACGATCCGCCGCGGCAGGGATCGCGCAATAAGACTTTTGCCACGATTACTTAACGCTAAAATAAGGACTTTTGGGGCTTAAACTGGGCGATTTGGGAGCCCAGCCGCTAGGCTATAACGAGATAGGCGACGCGCTGAGGGCTAGATTTACCTCTCTAGCCAACGCCGAACCTGCTAAGCTCCAATCGGCGGGCTTTACCCTTGCCCGTCAAAACATCAACATCGCTCACGTAACGCGAATGATCGAAAACGGCGTGCCTTACGCGCGTGTGCAGGCGGAGATGGACGTTAAAACTACGCCGATCTGCCGATCCCTGCACGGACGGCTGATACCGATGGCGCATCTTAAAGCGCAATTGGATAAGAT
>JAIRKM010000032.1 GCA_031260125.1 Helicobacteraceae bacterium
TATTGCGTTCGACATACGAAAACCGCCTAAAATAACATATTTTGGCTTCTATCCGATCGCAAAAGAGATCGCTACCATTCTCTCCGCAATCGCTTACGATCAATTCAAAGACGACGGCAAGGCAAAAGAAGCCTTTGATCGCGCTTGCAAAGCTCGATCGCTTGAATATGTTCCCTCTAATAAAATCCTAAGCCAAACGCTAGAGATCGCCTATGACGCGGTTCAACAGGCAAACGACGAGATAAAGCGGCAGATTATTGATATAGCTATAGAGTGCGCTAAATCCGATGGAGTTATCAGTGTAGAAGAAACCGAAACGATTCACGCTTTAAGATCAGCGCTGAGGCTTGGGTATATGTAGGTTCCCAGCGCCGCAAAGGGCTGGCGCACGGCTCGATGCAATAAGCTCGTGATGATCGCAACGCGCTCAGGCTTATATCGTCGATTGCGCGTGTCTTTCGCCCGCTTCGTATGCTTTTAAGTTTATGTCCAACAGCTTTGGCGGCACGCGCGATCGCATCGATTTGATCACTTCGTCGCGGTTTAGACAACCGGTTAAACAAACGGTGATCGCCAGAGCCACAACGCTTTGCGTTACCACGTTGCCCACCTCCTCTTTGGCGATCGTTATGATCGGAATCTCATAGACTCTCCATCGTTTGCGATCCTCTTCGCTTGGCGTGACCAGATTGGGATCGACTACGATGATCGCTCCATTTTTCAGTCCGTTTTTATATAGGTTAAAACTAACGTTTGCGGTAGAAAGCATATACTCTATTTCGCCTTCGTTCGCGTATGGATAGATAATCTCCGCATCGTCCAAAATAATATCGACTTTCGTCGCGCCGCCGCGCACTTGAGAGGTGTATGTGGCGGCTTTCAGCCCGTAGCCGCCGCTTTCGATCTTTGCCGCGGCTAAAATCTCTCCCGCAAGCAAAACGCCTTGCCCTCCCACGCCCGTAAATCTTAACTGCCGCTTCATACGATCTCCCTTCATTTCTTACACGATCCGCGCTTTAGGAATCGTTATTGAATATAAAACGATATATCTGCCAACACGCCTGTTTTCTGCGGCACAAATAGCAGCGTTGTGTCGCCCGCTTCATAAGAAATAGTTACTTTTAGATACCCAAGTTCTTTCTGCTGCGCCAACGGTACCCATGTATACTCGATTAGCAAAAATTCGCCAAACTCGTCCAAGTGGTTTTTACCAACCTCAAGTTTGTCGCGAAGTTTTTTGTAATCATCGTCGTCAGGGTAGCGCTTTCGCAGATCTTGCTTGACTATTTGATACGTCTCCAAAATCGTCCGATCGGCGTAAAAGCAGTTATATCCGTCCATATAACTACTGTCCTCTTCGCTAAAAACTGTCTTTTGGCAATTTTGCGGCAAAACCTCATCCGCGTTTGCCGCGCTGAAGGCGATCAGGGCTAATGCGCACGTTAAAAACTTTCCCATCTTGACTTTCCTTTCTCTTTATAATCGCGTTATTGTCGGCTAATCGGGTGAAAATATCATCGTAGCGCGCGTCCCGTTACGATCCTGCGTAAATTTGACGTCGGTTTCTCCGCCAACGTAAAACATCTTTACGACAAACGTTTTATCGCCATTCCACTCATAATTGATCGCGACATAGTCGTACGTATCTTTGACGTCCTTTCCAATTTCAAGTTTTGCGCGAAGGTTTGTATAGCCCGGATCGTTCGAGTTTTCTTCTATTCCGCTTTTGCGAAAATCCGCGTAAGCCTCTACGATCGTTTGCGCGGGATAAAAGCAGTTCACTACCGCAGATCCATCCCCGTCGTCGACCGGATCCTCGCATATTTTTTCGCCCGCAAAAGCAAATGCGGACAATAACGTTAAAACACAAAAAATGCGCAGAAACTTAAACGCCCTCACAACAAAATCCTTTCCAAATATCTAACCAAATTGCGCCGATCAATGTTTGCCGCTTGATTGCGCTTTTGATATCACGCTTTCATACGCTTTGCAGTATTCGATTTTCGTCTGATCTTTGTGCAAAACGCCCGTAGGGAACTTGCCCGCTTTTTCTTCATCGCTCATAGCGTCAAACTTCTGCTTTGGAACGACGATCGATTCTAGCCATTTTAGCGTTTGGATCGCTTCGCCCATCTTGTTTTTGCGCCCAAGATTGATATGACAGTTGCTAAAAATATCAAAAAAGCTAAAGCCTTCGTGCTGAAAGCCTTCCGCAAAAACCCTCTCGATCTTTTTAGGATCGTTCACGCTCTCGCGCGCGACAAACGTCGCTCCCGCCGCGATTGCAAGCCTTGCCGCGTCAAAACTCGGATCGACATTGCCGTATTGAGTCGTTACCGTCCAAAAACCCCGCGGCGTGGTGGGCGAAACCTGCGAATTGGTCAAGCCGTAGATAAAGTTATTGATAACGATAAAGTTTAGATCGATATTGCGCCTCGCGCCGTGGATCGTATGATTGCCGCCGATCGCCAGCGCGTCGCCGTCGCCCGCCACTACGATCACGCGCTTGTCGGGATTTGCCAGCTTGATCCCCGTCGCCACGGGGATTGTGCGTCCGTGCGTGGTATGAACGGTGTTGCAGTTGATATAGGAGCTTAGCCGCCCCGAACAGCCAATCCCGCTTACTACGCATACGTCGTCCATATTCCAACCGACTTTGGCTATCGCGCGGATAAGCGACTTCAAGATCACGCCGTCGCCGCATCCCCAACACCAGAGCGTAGGCAGTTTGTCCGTTCGTAGATACTCGTCGTAATTAAACGCCATTACAGCTCCTTTATCCGCTTTAAGATCGCGCTAGGCTCGATCGCTCTGCCGTTGGCTTGGTTCAACGAGGCGAAGGGACGTTTGGCGACGCGTTCGATCTCCAGCGCGTATTGCCCCATATTCAATTCGACGACAAGCGTTTTTTCGTATCGTTCGCCAACGGCTTTGATCGCCGCCTGCGGGCTAGGCCACAATGTGATCGGGCGGAACAGCCCCGCTTTAATCCCCTCTTTGCGCGCCATATTGATCGCCTCTTTCACGGCGAGACTCGCGCTTCCGTAGGCGATCACCGCAATCTGCGCGTCGTCAAGCAGGTAGCTTTCGTTGAGCTCGATCTCGCTTTGATAATCGTCGATTTTATGCAAAAGCCGCTCGATCAACTTTTGGCAAAGCGCGGCGTCTTCCGTAGGAAAGCCCGTCGCGCCGTGATGAAGCCCCGTCATATGATAGCGATAGCCCGTGAAAAACGGATTGAGAGTCGCCGCCTCGTTAGCCGCCGCCTCGTAGGGTTTGTAGCTTTGACGATCGCCGTCGTAGCGTTTGCGATTGACGATTTCGATCGCGTCAAGATCGGGCAAAAGAGCTTTGGAGTGCATGTGTCCGATGGTCTCGTCAAGCAGCACGATAACGGGCGTCATAAACCTTTCGGCTAAATTGAAGGCGCGAACGGTCTGCGTATAGGCTTCCGCCAGCGTCCCCGGGCAGAGCGCGATCGCGCGAATATCGCCAAACGACGGATTGCGCGCGAAGCTAACATCGCCCTGCGCGACGCGGGTTGGCAAGCCCGTAGATGGTCCGCCGCGCATCACGTCGATGCACACGAGCGGCGTCTCATACATAAACGCCAGCCCAAAGCTCTCCGATTTGAGCGACATTCCCGGACCGCTTGTGGCGGTTAGCGCCTTTACGCCGCTCGCCGACGCGCCGATGGCGACTAAAACGCCGGCGATCTCGTCTTCCATCTGTATAAACTTGCCGCCGACGCGGGGCAGTAAAACGCTCATCTCGTGGGCGATCTCGCTTGAAGGCGTGATGGGATAGCCGCCGAAAAACCGACAGCCCGCGTCGATCGCCGCGTGCGCCGCAAGCTCGTTGCCGTTGAGGATTATCTCTCTCATCGCTTCTCCTTTGGCGCGTAGTAGCCGTTGGCTTTGATCGCCTGCGCGTTGGCTTTGCTCGTTTCTGTAAGTTTGGCGAATTTGAACGCTTTGCGATCGGCTACCGCGATAGCAAAATCGGGACAGGCAAGCTCGCACTCGCCGCAACCTATGCAATCTTGCGGCGCGATCGCGCTCGCCATAGCGCCTAACGCGCATTTTGGTTCGGCTCTCATGGCGAGCGTTCCGCTAGGGCAGACCTCTACGCAAAGGCTACAGGCTTTACAGCGGCTTTCGATAATCCAAACGGGGACGTTTTGCTCCATCTGCGCTCCTTTGCTTTTGGGCTGCGGCTAAATGTTTTCGCCATTTTATGGTATTGCGCCTAAGACGCAAACTTTCGGCAAG
>JAIRKM010000056.1 GCA_031260125.1 Helicobacteraceae bacterium
GCCTCTGTCAAATTTGGCGGTGGGGCGCGGCGCGATCTATGGTTTTTGCCTCCGCAGGGCGATCAAAAAACCTTTTTTTCCGTCCAACAGCGTTATGCTGCCGTTATGCGCCTCTACGATCTGCCGCGACAGTATCATTCCCAGCCCGTGTCCTTTGGTCTTGGTTGTGTAGAACCCCTCAAAGATGCGCGACGGATCCTCAAATGGATCGCCGCTGTCGCACACCTCTATCCGATCTTCGTTGTTGGCGTACGCGTACGTTACACTCACACAGCCGCCCTCTTCGTTTTCTGCTTCCTCAATAGCGTCGATCGCGTTAAAGAGCATATTTTGCAGCGCCATTCCAAGAAGTTCAGAATCCGCCTCTATGGGCTTGTCCGGCAGATGGAAATGAAACTCGATCGGCTTCGTGTATGAGTAGTTTGCTATCGCGCTTTCCAACTCGCCGATAAGTTCGCTCAGATGAAACACGCGGGTATTTAGCGTAAAGCCAGAAGAAAACGTAAGCGTCGCTTTGATGATCCTTTCCACGCGCCAGATCGACCGCTTAATCTCCAGCACGGTCGCCTTAACCCCTATGCCCACCTTATCGTACAGCGTTGAAGCCAGCAGAGAAACGGCGCCGATCGGGTTCCTGATCTCGTGAGCTATATGCGCCGCCACCTGTCCCATCGCTATCAGCCTTTCATTGCGGCGGTTATTTGTGTTGTCCGTGGCGGTTATGATCGTTCTCTTGCCCTGCTTTGATACCTGTAGTATAAAAAACCTGCCATCTACTTCCAATTCCGTATCGTGCTGTTCAAGATGTATCCGCAGAGGGTCTATTGGCGTCGATCGCGCCTTTTCATTGCTGAGGAATATAGAACCATCGCTGTCTAGCACCCATAGCGCGGTCGGCTGAACTTCAATGACTTCCCGCAAAAGCTCCCGCCACTCTCCAACACTTTTCTCAAGAACAGACGCTTCGCTGATGAAATGATCAAGCTGCTCTAAAAGCCTTGTCGTTTCTTCGCTGTAGCCGTTTTTCATGGGGCGATTCTAACACATCGTGGTATCACTCTTCCGCGTAGCTAGAATTCAAAAGTGGGAATAACTGATGGCAGAATCGTCTAAAATACAGAAAGGTTATGCGTGCTACAATGTAAAGCATGAGTGATGTTTATAGTGAGATCAGTAAGCTAGCTGCAAAATACGCTGATAACTTAAAGAAGGCAATAGACAGCCGCTCAAAAGAAATGAAATCTGATGATAACTCGCATTATTTAATCTATCAAGTTCTAGGTATTTCCAACAGCGAAGGTAAATTGATAGATGAGTACCAAAATAAGGGTCGCTTTCTTTATAAATACGCAGGTTCTTTCTTGGAAGAGGCCGCTATATTGTGCTTTGAACGCAAACATAGCAATGCTGAACGGGAAAGTCCATATTCCGAATACACAAGGTTCAAGACCCAAAACTTTTGAGATTGATTGCCTTATTGACGATGAGGCATACGAAATTAAATGGCGAGACGCTACTACCGACGGTGATCACATAACTAAGGAGCATACGCGCACAAAACAGATAAAGAGTGTCGGCTATATTCCTATACGAATAATGTTTTACTATCCAAACCGTAGTCAAGCAATAAAAATACAACAAACACTCGAAACCATCTATAAAGGAGTCGATGGCAAATATTTTTATGGAGACAAAGCTTGGGGGTATATTGAAGCCAAAACAGGTATCAATCTATTGAAATTATTAGAAGACATCGCAAGGCAAAATAATAAGGACTAAAGATATGCTATTACTTGGCGACTGCTTGAAAAAAATCAAAGAAATTGCGCCAAACAGCGTCGATTTAGTGTATCTTGATCCGCCATTTTTCACACAGGCAAAGCAAGTTCTTAAAGACAAAAATCTTAAAGAATACTCTTTTGATGATACTTGGAAAGACATAGGCGAGTACAAGTCTTTTATGAAAGCGAGGATTGGGAGGTGTAGAGAAGTGCTTAAAGACACTGGCAGTATCTTTCTGCATTGCGATAAAACTGCCTCTCACCATTTGCGCGTGATTTTAGACGAAGTATTTGGTGCTGATAATTTTCAAAGCGAGATAATATGGAGCTACAAAAGATGGTCTAACGCAAAGAAAGGTTTACTAAACTCACACCAAGTCATTTTCTTTTATAGTAAAAGTGATGACTTTACGTTTAATCCATTATTTACAGATTATTCAGAAACAACGAATATCGACCAGATATTTCAGAAAAGAAAACGGGATAAAAATGGAAAAACTATTTACCAGAAAAACGATAATGGTGAGCGTGAATTAGTAGAGCAAAAAAGGGGTGTTCCACTTTCTGATGTGTGGGAAATACCATACCTCAACCCAAAGGCGAAAGAGCGCGTTGGCTATCCAACCCAAAAACCAATATTGCTTCTTGAACGAATTATTGAAATCGCCTCCAATCAAGGCGACACGGTACTTGACCCATTTTGCGGAAGCGGGACAACATTAGTAGCCGCGAAGCTACTCGGTAGAAATTATATAGGGATTGATAATTCGCCTGACGCGGTTGAATTATCAAGAAAACGCCTTGAAAAACCGATAAAATCAGAGTCAATGCTGCTCAAAAATGGTAAATCGTCTTATATTAACCAAGATAACTCCATATTGGAATTACTAAGCAAAATTGATGCTGAACCAGTTCAGAGAAACAAAGGCATAGACGGCTTTCTGAAAATTGACGGCAAGATGAAGCCAATTCCAATACGCATACAGCGAACTTTTGAAACGGTAGAATACGCCCAGAGACAATTAAGCAGCGCTATCAGCAGAAACGGTTTCAAGCTCGCTATTCTTTATAAAACAACGAACAAATCGGAGAACCCTTTATTTACTTTACCAGACACGAATCAAAGCAGTAACTTCTATATTTTTGACAAGATTGACGATCTGTTGTCGTTCAAACGGGAGCTGGCAGCCACATAGGTGATGAGGTTAGATTGGTCTCAGATTGGAAATCTTTGGGTTGAACCGACCGCAAAATTGCCCGAACGGGCAACCGAAAAAAGTTTCCTTTTGTGTGGTGGGTCCTGTAGGGCTCGAACCTACGACCGATCCGTTATGAGCGGATAGCTCTAACCAACTGAGCTAAGGACCCTCAATGAGAACGAAGCGCGGAAGTATATAAAAAATAAAATCTAAAGGCAAGCAGATTCTCTATGACCGCGAAAAGAATGACAAAATTCATAAAGCTGCTTCCCCCGCTGCTAAAGAGCGGCAACGGCACGCCGACCACTGGCGCAAGCCCGATCGTCATAGCTATGTTGATCGCCATGTACAAAAAGAGCATTATCGCCACGCCGGTGATCGTAACCATCGCTAAATAGTCCTCGTGCGTCTTCAGGTTTAGGCTCAACAGATGCGTTATCAAGAGGATATACAGCAGGATAAGCGCCAGCGCCCCCACAAACCCGAACCGCTCGACGTAGTAGGCGAATATAAAATCGCTTGCCGCGATAGGCAAAAACCTCAACTGCGTCTGCGTC
This sequence comes from Helicobacteraceae bacterium, assembly GCA_031260125.1. Lineage (GTDB taxonomy): Bacteria > Campylobacterota > Campylobacteria > Campylobacterales > SZUA-545 > JAIRKM01. The sequence continues at coordinate 3,538 of JAIRKM010000056.1, forward strand.
GCTTCCTCGCTGTGCTTGCCCGCTAGACCGCCGGAGCCTATCGCGATCATCGACTGCCGCACGTGGTAGCTGGAGTTTTTTGATATAAAATCCTCGATGCGTTTTTTTTGATAGTCGTGAAGCAATTCGTAGCCGAAAACGCCGCTGATCGCGGTAGCGACGATAAGCGTTACCCATATTTTGCGCTTCAACCCCGCCGCAAGCAAAATCCCGCCGCCGATCATCAGCAGCAGAAGCGCCGTGCCAAGATCGGGTTCGATCGCGATGAGAAAAAACGGCAGAAGCGTATAGAGGGAGAGCTTGAAAAACGCCTTCCAGCCATACCCGTTCGGCGGCGGCGGCGACTCATGGATCAAATAGGCAAGCATAAGGATAAAGATCGGCTTAAACAGCTCGCTGGGCTGAAATGTAACATGCAGAAACGGAACCTCCAGCCATCGCGCCGCGCCCTGCCGCTCCGTGCCAATATACTTGACGATCGCCAAAAGCGCTATCCCCGTCCAGTAGCCAAACGGGATCAGCCAAATGAAGCGGCGGATAGGAAGCATAAAAACGACGACAAAAACCACCAGCCCAATACACATATAGGCTAACTGCCTATACGCCAGATCGGTGTTTATCTCAAATATCAGGTAGAGCGAAACGAGCATCAGCGGCGAGATCAGCGCGATCGTAACCCAGTCAAAATGGTCGATCACCCGCCTGTCAAATAGGGAAACTTTCATCTCTTAGTAACGCCTTGCTAATATGAAACGAAATTGTCGCACAAAAAGGATTACTATGTTGAAAGCGGGGGAAAAAGCCGTTGACTTTGCCTTGCCCAATCAGGACGGCATTGAGATGGCGCTGGGCGATCTGCGCGGAAAATGGGTGGTTTTGTACTTTTACCCAAAGGACAAAACGAGCGGATGCACAAAGGAGGCGTGCGATTTTACCGCGTCTTTGAAAGATTTTGAAAAGCTAGGCGCGTTTGTGATCGGCATCAGCCCCGATAGCGTCAAAAGCCACCAAAGCTTTGCGGTGAAACAGAACCTTGAGCATACGCTTTTGAGCGACACGGAGAAAACCGTATTGAACGCTTACGGCGTATGGCAGGAAAAGAGTATGTACGGCAGAAAATATATGGGCGTTTCGCGCACAACCTATCTGATCGACAAAGAGGGCGCCATCGCGTTTGTGTGGGAAAAGGTTTCGGTAACCGGACACGCGGGCGCGGTGCTAGAAAAGATCACAGAGCTTTCACGGCGGCTTTGATCTTTTCCATGATGTCGGCGGCATAGGTGGAAAAAAAGAAGTGATCGCCGTCATACTCGAAAAACTCGCTGTTTTTGATCAAGGCGTGCATCTTTCTGCCGCTTTCTAGCGGCGTAGCCCTGTCCTTTCTGCCCCAGAAGATCAGCGTCTTTTTGCCGCGTTTGGCAAAAAAGACGGAAAAATCCTCGTCAACGACGTTTTTCAGCGTTTCATACATATTTTCGTTCAGCCCTCTCGCGTCGCTGGTGCGCAGGGCGCCGCGCAGGGCGTTTACCGCCAAGAACTTAAACCGCTTGGCAAGCGCAATTTTCACCCGCACAGACAGGCTCTTTTTTTTGGGTATGCCCGCGCTGGAGATCAGCGCCAGACAGGGCGGATCGAGCAATACGGCGACTTTGCCGCCAAAAGAATGCCCGACGATCGCGATCGGATCGACCGTAAGATGCTTCAAAACAGACCCAACGATCGCCGCGTAGTCCGCCGTGGCAAGCGCTTTATCGTTTTTGCTTGCGCCAAAGCCCGGCAGGTCTATATATAAAGCGCGGAAATTTTCGCAGTGTTTGGAAAATACGGAGCGCATAAGCTCCTTGTTCGCGCCCCAGCCGTGCAGGAAGAGAATATCCGGTCGATCGGCGCTCCCTTCGCGCAGATAGGATACCTCAAACCCGCCGATCGGCGTTTGAAAAACGCGGCTTGCCATCGCTAGAGTTTGCCCTTTTGCGATCGAATGGAGTGGATATAACGATAGGTTACGTCGATCCGCCTACCCTGCGGCAGATGCTCGATCAAAGAGTTCAGCGCGCTTTCGTAGTCGTTGAAAAGGTAGTTCGCCAGACTGCCCGGCACAGGGTTGATCTCGTTTAGATAAACCTCGCCGCCGATTGCAAAAAAATCGCAACGGATCAGCGCCCCCTCAAATCCCTCGTTATAGACCTTTTTGAATTCCTCTTTGATCTTCTCCGCCAAATCGCCGCTTATGTCTGCCTCTCGCGCTTTGCCATCGCGGGCAAAATCAAGGTATTTCTGATCAAAGTCAAGCATCTCTTTTTTCTGCGGTTCCTCAATGACGGAAAATAGCCATTTTCCGTTTGCTAGAGCGCCTGCTAGATTGTATTCGCTGACGTTTGCTATGAACGGCTCAACGATCGCCTCGCTGTCAAACTCAAACGCCGCGTCTAGCGCGTACTCCAAATCCGCTTCGCTTTTGACAACGCCGATGCCGATCGAGCTTCCAAGCCTAAGCGGTTTAACGATGAACGGATAGGGCGTTTTAATCGCGCCGCCGCGCCTGATCTTTTCAAAAGGGAGCGTTTTCACGCCGGAGCTTTGTGCCAGAAATTTTGTAAAGAGCTTGTTGAAGCTCAAGACGCTTGCCTCGATGCGCGGTCCGACATAGGGTATGGCGTAAAAATCCAGCAACGCCGCGATTGTGCCATCTTCGCCATCCGCGCCGTGAACCATGTTGATCACCAGATCGCCGTCGATCTGCGTACGAAAAATAAGCCCTCTCTTCTCAAACCCGCCGCGTGTCAGAAAGAGTTTCGTGTTTTTGCGGTATCTGCCGCTGGCAAAATGCTCCGCTCGCATATCGATCAGGTTGATAAGGTAAAAGTGATGATTGGGCGAAAGAAACACAAACAGACTTTGACAGCTTAGCGTCCGATAGAGGCTGATCGCGCTGACGATGCTGATCTCATGCTCGTAGCTTGCTCCGCCAAAAAGTATGATGGGTCTTTTCACTATTTGATCCTTTGTAGAATTTTAAGAGCCTCTTTGATGATTGAAACCGTGTCGGTCGAAGCGCACCGCCCGATCGCCTTGGCGATCTCGGCGGGTTTGAAACCAAGCGATTCCAGCGCTTGCGAAGCCTCCCGCTCCGGAGCGCCGGATGGCGTGAGATTTTCTATGGTTCCGGCAAACTGCACGATGATCAGCGCGGCGGTTTTTTTGCCTATGCCCGGCACTTTAGTCAGCAGCGCTTCGTTCCGCTCGGCGATCGCCTCTACAAAATGTTCAGGCGTAAAGGTGGAAAGGATCGCGATAGCGCTCTTTGGTCCGACGCCGCTGATCTTTATCAGTTGTTCAAAAAGCAGGCGTTCGCGCTCCTCTAGGAAGCCAAAAAGCGTAATGGCGTCTTGACGCACGATCATCGTGGTCAGAAGGCGCGCTTTTTCATCGTTGAGCCTGCTGAAGGTATTGAGCGAATAGAATATCCTGTAGGCGCTTCCGCCCGCCGTCATCAGATCGCAAAACGACGGCTCCTTGCGCAGAAGCGTCCCCTCTACGGCTGAGACCACTCTGTGATCCTAATGGTGTATTCCTCCAGCCCTGTAAGCTCAAGGTGAATGCGGCTGGGGCGGCTGTCTTCGAGAGGGACGAAAACGATCTCCTTCGGCGGCATGGCGATGCGAAAGCGCACCTCGTTGTAGTTGCGCCAGCAGTCGTTGTTGATCACGAGGGCGTTTAATACGCGGCTTTGGATCAGATCGATCTCGTTTTCCATAACGGAGCGCCGACCCTGCATATTTTCCAACTCGTCGTGCATAAGGCGGGTTTTTTTCATCTCCTCCAGATACTGCTTATAACGATCGGTGAAGATGCTCGGAGAGGTTTTGCCGGCAAGCCGATCGCTGTCAATGCGCTCTCTGATCTGCTCGATCTGCGTTTTGTTTTGCAAAAGCAGCAGCCGTTTTCTGTTGTAGCGCGTGAAGTACTCCTCGATCTCCTTTTGCATTTTCTTGTTCTTTTCCACAAGCTGCCCAAAGTAACAGCGATCCTCCTTTGTCGCCGCCGCCTCAATAAAAAAGCGGTTTTCGCCTCCCACAAGCTGATCGATCGTTATGCTTTCGCTTGCGACTAGAGTGGCGTGCGAGTGCAGCGTGCCTATTTTGATCGTCCTTGCCCAGATCATGCCGCCTAGAACTCTATTGACCTCCACCGTTTCGGCGTTGACCTTTCCATGCTCAAGCCGATCGATCTTGGCAGTTTTGCCTTCAAGCATCCCTTTATGAACGCCGATCTCCGCCTCTTTCGCGTAAATAACGCTGGTAGAATGAGTCTGCCCGTCCACTTTGAGCCGCTCTACCTTGATCTGCGCCCCGCTCGCGACCGATCCCGCAACCTCGATTTCGCTTGCCTCGATCTTGGTGTTTGGCCCTATGTGATCCTCATAGCTGCTACCGCCTCTGACGCTGATCTTGACATCTTTGTCAATGCCGGCGTTGATATTGCCCGTGTTCTTGAAGTCCACGCTTTCCAATTCAAGCGTGTCGCTGATGAAAAGGCGGCTTTCAACCTGCCGATAGGTTACGTATCCTTTCTTTTTGGAGAAGTATTGAATTGAGTTTTCATCTTCTTTAACCTCTATCGAGTCAAGATCGGGGAGCAAGATCGGCACGAAGCGGGTTTTGGGTTTCAGCGCCGGTATGAAGGCGCCGCGAAAATCCCTGCCCGCCACACCCGACTTGGGCTTGACGTACTCAACCAGCAGCTCGCCTATCTCTACAGTTTTGATAAAACCGCGATCGGCATAGTCGATCCTCTCGTTTTCGCCGGGCGCTTTCTTGTTTTTGAAGTGCAGGATAAGATCGTCGTCAATTGTCGGCGTGGGCGCTATCCAGTCGCACAGGGTTACCTTAAACGGCTCGTTGACGCAGTTGTGAACGCGTATCTTGTTTACCAGATTGCCTATATCGGTAAGCAACGTGCCTTCTCTGACGCCCAAGATCATCCCGTAACGCAGTTTGATCTTGTTCAGCTCGTCGATCAGCCATTCGCGCAGGTTGTTGAAATAGTGCAACTTGCTCTCAGGCTTGATGTTGGCGATTGCGCGGGTTCTGAAGCTGTTTGCCATCACGTCGATGTCCAGACGCAGATCGCGGTGCGGCGTAAGCTGCTTGAAGGTTATGCGGTGGACTTGGCGGATAAAAAACTTGCTGTTGTTTAGAAGCGGGTCTTCGCTGATCCTGCCTATCATCGCCGGCGCGAACTCTACAGGCTTATCGCTCTCCGGCATTTTGACGAACGTTTGCGTGGAAAGGAGCATCAGGTCGATTTCGCTCGGCGCGATCTTGTACTCGGCGGAGATCTCCTTGATCGTCGCCGGAACATTATCCGTTTCCAAGCGCAGGGATGTGAATCGTTTTTCAGCGGCGCCCGGCGCGTCCGCACCTATGATGTTATCCAACAGACCCATATCCTCGACCCTTTATCCGCCGTTTTTGCCAAACGCTGTTACAATCCCGCCTAAGGGGTAACTTTGAGAGGCATATTTACCAACTTTTGCGGCATTTTCATCTCGCGTGTTGCCGGTTATGTGCGCGATTTTACCACAGCTTCGATTTTGGGAGCGAGCCTCTATTCCGACATCTTCTTTGTCGCTTTTAAGCTACCCAACCTCTTCCGGTCGATCTTTGCGGAAGGAGCGTTTACACAGGCGTTTCTGCCTTCATTCACGGCGGCTAAATACAAGGGAGCGTTTAGCGTTTATGTATTTTTGAGGCTCTTTGCGATCGTCGTTCTTATATCGTTTATTGTAACGATCTTCAGCCACGTTGTTACAACGATCATTGCCGTTGGTTTTGACGAAGAGGCAAAAAAAATCGCGGCGCCGTTTGTGGCGCTAAATTTCTGGTATCTTGACTTTGTTTTTATCATCACTTTTCTTATGGCTCTTCTGCACTACAGAAAACATTTTGCCGTTCCCGCTTTTTCCACAACGCTCTTAAACATCGCGATGATCGCCGCGCTTCTTATCGCCAAAGATCGCGATCAGGCGGCAATCGTGTGGTCTCTGAGCATCGGCGTGCTGACGGGCGGAGCGCTCCAACTGATCGCGCATCTAGCGGCTTTACGCGGCAAAAGAATCATTCCTATGCTTTGGGCGGGCGTCAGAAAAAAACGGGATATATCTGTTGATACCGCTCGTTTTAAGAAGGCGTTTGCTCCAGCGCTTTTTGGAGCGTCAACCACTCACATTTCTGCTTTTTTAGATACTTTGATCGCCTCGTTCTTAGCTACGGGAAGCATCAGCTATTTGTACTACGCGAACAGGGTTTTTCAACTGCCGCTGGCGCTGTTTGCCATAGCCGTGTCAATGGCGGTTTTTCCCGTCATTTCCAAAATGATCAAGCGAGGCGACGAGGCAAGCGCTATATTGATGATGAGCAAAAATTTCTGGCTGTTGTTGTATCTATTGTCCATCTCCGCTCTGTGCGGCTTTATGCTGAGTTTTGAAATTATATGGTTGCTCTTTGAGCGCGGCGCGTTTGTCCGCGCCGACACGCTGATCTGCTCGCAGGCGCTTGCCATCTACCTGATCGGGCTTGTTCCGTTTGGACTTTCGCGTCTTTTTTCCCTCTGGCTCTATTCGCACCACCTGCAATCCGTCGCGGCGCGAAATTCCGCATATGCGCTCGGGGCGAATATAGTCCTCTCCGCCACTCTCGCGGCTACTTATGGCGTATTGGGGCTGGCGCTTTCTGGAAGCCTTACGGGAGCGATCTCTTTGCTGCTCAATCTGCGCTCGTTTGGCTGGCAGAGATTTTGGGGTATCATTCGCGCAAAATATTTTTTGTTGCTTGCGGTTACGCTTCTGCTGGAGGCGGGGGCGATTGAAGCCATAAAATTTGTGATTGACCATCAAGGGTTTTGACGTGAAGCACGCTATGTACATATACGATTCGCACGAAAAGGCGAAGGTGCGTTTTGAGCCGGAGTTTGAGGGCGCGGTGAGGATTTACCTGTGCGGGCCTACGGTGTATGACGACGCCCACCTTGGACACGCGCGAAGCGCAATCTGTTTTGATCTGCTACGCCGAACGCTTGGAAAACTCGGCTATAAGGTGCTTTTTGCGCGCAACATCACCGATATAGACGACAAGATTCTGAACAAGATAGCGCAGACAAACAAGAGTTTGGAAGAGATCGCCACGCTGTATTCGGAGAGTTATCACAACGACATGTCGGCGCTTAACGTTCTGCCGGCCGATGTGGAACCTAAAGCAACCGATCATATTCCGCAGATGATCGATCTGATATCGCGCCTTTTAGAAAACGGCGCCGCTTATCGGGCGCTTAGCGGCGACATATACTTTGACGCGAGCGGGGATCAAAGCTACGGGCTTCTTTCGGGAGAGACGCAGGAAGAGACGCAGAGCAGGATCAGCGTAGAGGCGAAGAGATCGCCGCGTGATTTTGTTCTCTGGAAGCTGGCGAAAGCCGATGAGGTGTCGTTTGACTCCCCGTTTGGAAGGGGCAGGCCGGGCTGGCATGTGGAGTGTTCGGCAATGGCGCAAACCCACCTGTGGCGCGAGGAGGCGCAATACGCCTGCGATATACACGCGGGCGGAATGGATCTCTTTTTCCCGCACCATGAAAATGAGGCGGCGCAAACCCGCTGTGCCTTTGACAATAAACTCTCCCGCTACTGGATGCACAACGGTTTTGTGCGTATCGACGGGCAGAAGATGAGCAAAAGCGTGGGAAACAGCTTCTTTGTGAAGGACGCGCTGGGGCGCTTTCAGGGCGAGTCGTTGCGGTTTTATCTGATGAGCATTCACTACAGGGCGGGCTTAAACTACAACGATAGCGATCTATTTGCTTCCAAAAAGCGCCTCGATCGCATCTACCGTTTGAAACAGCGGCTACTCGGCGGCGCGGGGGAGCCGCAAGCCTCGTTTCTGGACGATCTGCTCGCGGCGATGAGCGATGATATGAACATTTCAAAAGCGCTCGCGGTTGTTGACGAGATGATCTCCAGCGCGAACGAAAAACTTAGCAGCACTCCCAAAGACGATACTCTGCGCTCTCTTCTCGCCGGCAATCTAAAGCTGATAGAAGAGCTTCTGGGCGTGGGGACTCGCGATCCGTTTGAGTGGTTTCAGTTTGGCATCGATCCCGCCAAAAAGGTGGAGATAGAGCGGTTGATCGAAGAGCGCGCCGCCGCGAAGAAGAGCCGCGATTTTAACAGAGCCGATCGGATCAGAGATGAGCTTTCTTCGATCCAAATTGCGCTTTTAGATACAACCGACGGCACGGTGTGGGAAAAATTATGAGAAAAATCCTATATCTTCTGCTGGCGCTTTGCTCTGCCGCCGGCGCGGAGGTGCCGTTGGAGAAGATGATAGGGCAGATGATCGCCGTGGGATTTGACGGAAGCAGCTCCTCTCACGAATGGATCAAGCTGATAAAAAAGCAGATTAGAAACGGCGAGGTCGGCGCGGTCGTAATGTACGCGAAAAACATTGTCGATCCGCGCCAGTTGCAGCAGCTTGCGGCTTCTATGCACACGCAAGGCTCTCCTTTGCCCATCTGGGTAATGGTCGATCAGGAGGGCGGAAAGATAGAGAGGCTGCCAGCTTCCAAGGGGTTTGCGGGGTTTCCGTCCGCCGCCAAAGTAGCGCGCGGTAGCGTGGCGAACGCCTTTGGCGTGTATCGCAACATGGCGTGCGAACTGCGCGGCTACGCCATCAATTTCAACCTCGCGCCCGTCGTCGATCTGGACGTAAACAACAGCGTGATTTCCAGCCAGTCCAGAGCTTTTTCCAAAAAACCAGAGGCGGTCGCGAAATATGCCGACGCCTTTATCAGAGCGCACAATAGCTGCGGCGTTTTGACGGCGCTGAAGCACTTTCCCGGTTATGGCAGCACCGTAAACGACACGCACTTTGAAAGCGCCGATACAACGGCGCTATACGACAAACAGGAGATGGAGCCGTATAGGTTGCTCCTCAATCGGGCGCACGCCGTTATGGTTTCGCATATGGTCGATCGCAACGTGGACGATCTGCCAGCCTCTCTATCAAAAAAGCAGATCGATCTCCTCCGTACGATAGGGTTTGGAGGCGTCGTGATGACGGACGATCTCCAAATGGCGGCAATCGCCTCTAACTTTGATCTGAATGAAACCGTCATCCGCGCTATTAACGCCGGCAATGATATGCTGCTGTTTTCCAATATGCTCGCCTCCGATCGGGAGATTCCGTACAAAGTCAGAAGGATTATTCTCGAGGCGGTGAAAAATAAAGAGATCAGCGCCGATCGAATCAAAGCCTCGTATGGGCGCATTGCCGCGTTAAAAAGAAAAAGGCTCGGTTAGTGGGGTTTGACACACTGCCGGATCATGTTTTCGACGAAGACTGCGAAAGCAAGTTCTTTCATATATTGTTCAACGGCAACAGAGAAGCGGCAAAGCGCGAGATTCTGATTCTTTTAGATCGGCTTGGAGATCGTGAAAGTTTGATGATCGACATAATGTCCAAGATTGTCAGTTCCGGTGAAGAATGAGAGGAATTTTCTTTCTTTTTGCTGTGTGTACAGGTCTTTTTTCGATCGACAGCAGTTACTGGTCATTCAACGAACAATTCAGCATTAAAAAAGATCAATTCGCCGTTTTTAACGTAGATGACAATTTTCTTACGGTACGCTGGAGTCTCTATCACAACAGCGGTCTTGTTATCGCCATAAAATACGATCACTTTCCATACCAGACGATCCTCTATAACGACTATCGGCAAAACTCGATCAAGATTCCCGCAAAGACAAATAGGACTGTCATTCCCCCGGCGCCGTATATGACGATCGCGTTCGAGGGATTTGACGCGGAAAAGAAAGAGGCAAATTTGAGACTTTATCTCTTTGACGAATTGAAAACCATAACGATCAAAAGGGCAGAATAGTGGATAAAATAGACGAAATAATTCACTCTTTCACGCCAGTTGAAACGCGGAAATATCTGGAGAAAATTCCAGCTGGCAAAAAATTGAGAAGCAAGCTGATATGCACAATTGCGAAAGAGAGTAAGGATCGCTTTACCCTAAGCGCCATAGTAGAGATGATTCATCTGGCAAGCCTGCTGCATGACGACGTAATTGACGATGCCAAAACGAGGCGGGGCAAAAAGACGATAAATGCCGATAAAGGCAGTAAAACCGCGATTATGATCGGCGATATTTTTTACTCCAGCGCCTTTAATAAGCTAGTGATGTTTGGGTACGAAACGGCGGATATTATAAGCGCGGCTGTCGCAAAGCTATCCTACGGCGAATTGCTCGATGTAGAACTGAGTAAGTCATTTAACGTCGATCGGGCAAAGTACGAAGAGATGATCTATCTTAAAACCGCCGCGCTGATCGAGGCAAGCTGTGAAGCAGCGGCGCTGATCTCGCGCCAAGAAAGAGATATATACAGAGACTTCGGGAAAAAACTCGGCATCGCGTTTCAGGTGATTGACGATCTTCTGGACATAACGCTGGACGATGCCGCGTTAGGCAAACCGTCCTTAAACGATCTGAGCGAAGGCAAGGTTACTCTGCCCATTTTGCATCTATATGACAATGGCGGCGGAAACGATCGCAAGACGCTACTGCGGCTTTTTAATAAACCCATCTCACAAAAAGACGCCCTGTGGCTGAGAAACCGTCTGGCAGAAGCCGGCTCTTTGGAAGAAAGCCGCGCTTACGCGCTTGGGCTGTTGAGCGAAGCAAAAGCGCTCGTCGCCGATCAGGAAGAGCTGTGCGCGATAGCGCGGCTTTTGGTCGATCGCGTCCGTTAAAGCTTTCTAAAAAGTGCAAAAAATATACAATTAAAAGTTATAACAATCGATCAGGGAGACGGGCATGAAGGTATTTTTGTTCTGTGTGTTGTTGGCAGGCGCGGCAAGCGGAGCGAGTGTGTCGATCGACGTGCTAGACGCGACAGTTAAAGATAAGCGGGTTTCGGGCGCGAGTGTAATACTTCAACAGACGGGCGAGACGAGTTTGCTGGCGACTACGGACGCGAACGGCAAAGCGACGATAACTTCACCAAAAACCCTCAAAAGCGACGCTCTGATCATTATCAAAAAGGAGGGCTTTTCCGATCTGGTGGCAAAATGCCCGTGCGACGGGCTAACCTACGCGCTTAGTCCCGTGATGAAAAGCCTTGACGGTATGCGCATCGTGCTTTCATGGGGAGCGGCGCCAAAAGACCTTGATTCGCGGTTGATCTATAAAGCGGTAAACGGCGTGGAACAGCATATTTATTATGACAATCGAAACGGCGTTGGCGCAGATCTTGACGTGGATGATATAGACAGCTTCGGACCGGAGACGATCACCATTACAAAATTGCAATCGAGTCAGAGCTATATTTACGCGGTAACCGACTATTCAAACTTCGATAAGCCAAAATCGCGCGCGCTTTCTAACAGCGGCGCTAAAGTATTTGTCTATACGGGGCAGTCGCTGGTAAAAACATATAACGTGCCGCTCAATCAGGCGGGCAATATATGGACGGTTTTTAGAGTTGATCCAAACGGGCAGATTACCGATCTTAACGCGATAAACGGATTTAAATATTTCGATAGCCAAAGAAATAAATTAGTGTCCATGATAAGACAGTTTGCCGATAGCGCGGCGCTAAGCAGAACAATTAACGATTCGGTAAATCCCGCCGCGATCGAGCAAAATAGGTTAGGCGAAAACGCGTATCACAGCGGCAATATAGAGGGCAGCATTGGCTTTTACCAAAACGCGGTGGCGTACGATCCAAACTTCGCGCAAGCCTATAGCAATATGGGACTGTCGTATCTAAAACTAAATCGTTTCTCGGAATCGATCTGGGCAAACCGCAACGCCATATCGCTGGCAAGCGGAGAGGGAGCCAATATCGTTCGCGCTTCCTCATATTACAATATAGCGCGGCTCTACGAGCAGGATAAAATTTTTGCCGAGGCGCTTAGATACTATGAACTTGCCAAATCGGAAAACGACAATCCGACTTACGACAAAGCCATAGCGCGAGTTAAGGCTAAACGATAAGCGATGTTTCGAGCGGCGGCGGCGAGCTTAACGATCGTAAATCTCTTCTTACTTTCGACGACAAACCGACCGAGCAAAAAGGTTTAACGGAACATATCCTTTATGGATTGCCGATCGATCATATAAAATTACGGAGGAAACGATGAAATACGGAGAGAAGATAATTGCCGAATTTGATCCAAAAAGCGATTTGGAGCTGTGGGATAATCCCAACCCGAAAAACAGATATGAGATCAACATATCACTGCCGGAATTTACCGCTTTATGCCCAAGAAGCGGCTATCCCGACTTCGCCGAGATTAAAATTGATTATGTTCCCCATCTGAAAGTCGTGGAACTCAAAGCGTTAAAGCTCTATATCAACAGCTTTCGTAACCGCTATATCTCCCACGAAAGCGCGGCGAACGAAATATACAATACGCTTTTGGAGGCGTTAAAACCGCATTCTTTGAAAGTTACCGCCGACTTTTTGCCCCGCGGCAATGTCCACACGACGATCGTAATCGACAGCCTGTTACAAGAGCAAGACAAGCGGTAAATTAAACGCCGATATAAAACCGTCAAAGAGTTTAACACCTTCTTTGATATTGCGTAAAACGATCTAAAACGTTTTGGCGCTTTAGCGGCTCGCCCGCGCCTCGTGTTTGTCGATGGCTTTCATCGTCAGTTCATATCCAAGCGCGATCATCTCCTTCGCTTTGTGAAAATCGTAAACGCGGCAGCTGTCAATTGGTATCTCCACCAGAATATCGGGCAGATATCCCGCGATCTTATAAAGCATCATAACGTTCTGCATCACTTCAATTACGCGCTGAAATATATCCAACTGCGTTACGCTGGCTTCGGCTTTTGCATCCCAGATTCCAAGGTTGTTCAGCCACATTTTCGCTCTTTCTTTTACGGACGCCGCAGGCTTAGCCGCCTCCGCCTCAAACGGCTCACGCGGCGATGATTGGCTCGCCGAGACGCTTACGGCGACGATCAGATCGGTGTGATCGCTCATAAGCGGCGCGATTGGTAGCGGGTTTAGCATGCCGCCATCGACCAAGACGCGCCCGTTGTGATGAACGGGCGTGAAAACCGTAGGGATCGCGATGCTTGCGCGGACTGCCGTTCTTAGATCGCCCTCTTGAAACCATATCTCTTTTTGGGCGTCAAGATCGGTCGCCACGGCGGTGTAGCGGATTGGCAGCTTTTCGATCGCGCTGCTTCCAAAAAATGGCTCAAGCCGCTCAAAAACTCTTTCGCCCTTTATTGCCCCGCCGCTAGAAAGCAGGCTAAGATCGACAAGTTTCAGAGCGCTAAGCCAATCGATCTTCAGCGCCCAATGCTTAAACTCTTCCATACTGCCCGCCGCGTAAAATCCGCCCACAAGAGCGCCCATAGAGCTACCGCTGATCGATTGTATCGTGTAGCCGCGCTTTTCTAGCGCCTCTATCGCGCCGATGTGCGCGTAACCCCGCGCTCCGCCGCTTCCCAACGCTAAAGAAACCAATTGCCTCATTCAAAACTCCTTCTATACCATTATTTTAAATTAACAGCGCAAAAAATACACACCCGATGTAATCAAGCGTTCGATAAAATATTGATCAACGTTGTCAAAAAGGCTGAAGGTGTGGGTAAGAGAGTCTAGCGTGAGGACAAAAACGGACAGAAAGAGCATCTGGGCGTTGTGGAGCGATGTGGAAAGCTGGAAATCGTGGGACGACAGCGTTGAGTACTCGGCTATTAACGGCGCTTTTAGAGATGGCACGAAGGGAACTATAAAGGCAAAAAACGCGCCGGAATCTCCATTTATTTTGATCGATTGCGCAATGTTGGAATCGTTTACCGCGAAAGCGTCTTTACCGTTGGGAAAAATAAACTTTATCCATACTATGGCGGAAGATAACGGTGAAGTTGTGCTTACTCACAGAGTGGAGATCGACGGATTATTAACTTTTTTATTTTCAAAAATTATTGGAAAAGATATGGAGCGCGCTATACCGGCGGCGCTCAATAAATTAGTAAAACTTGCCGGACAGACTAACTAATTTATCTATCAGCGGTTATTTCAAATCAGCCCAATTTTTTGCGGTGGCTATTGAAACAACCAGCGGGACTCGCAATGCTTTGCAGTTTTGCATTTCCGCACGAATTATTTCTCCTGCTTCCGCAGAAAACTCTTCGCGTACTCTAAAGAGAAGCTCGTCGTGTATCTGCAATACCATCTTAATGCGATCGTCGTCTTTGAAAATTTTATTCAGCGAGATCATCGCGAGTTTTATCAGGTCAGCCGCGCTGCCTTGAAAGCAGGTGTTGATCGCCTCTCTCTCATACGCCGCGGTAAACTGCCCTCCGGCATGGACAAAATCAAAATAGCGCCGCCTGCCCAGCAACGTCGAAACGTATCCGTTAAGGTGCGCCTCCCGTTTAATACCCTCAAGATAGCTTTTGATCGTGGGAAATTTGGCGAAGTAGCGATCGATCACCTCGCGCGCCTCCTGCTTGGATAGATTAACGTCGTCCGCCAGCTTTTGCGCGCCCATTCCGTAAAGCAATCCAAAGTTGACGCTTTTGGCGATCGAACGCCTCTCTTTCGTGTTTTCGTTAAAGAGCATCCGCGCCGTTTCTTCGTGGATATCTCTGCCTGAGTTGAACGCTTCGATCAGCGTTTTGTCGCCGCTGAAGTGAGCAAGAAGCCTAAGCTCGATCTGCGAATAGTCGGCGCTGAGCAGCACAAACCCGTCCGTCGCGATAAATCCGCGCCGCACCTGCCTTCCAGTCTCTGTGCGCGTCGGGATATTTTGTAGATTCGGTTCGCTGGAACTAAGCCTTCCCGTAGCGGTTCCTATTTGCGAAAAATGCGTGTAAGCCTTTTGAGATTTAAGCGCCAAAAACGGATCGATATATGTTGTTTTGAGCTTGTTTAGTTCGCGGTAACTTAATAACTCGGTTACTATAGGGTGCTTATCTATAAGTTTTGAAAGCACCCCTTCGTCCGTGCTGTAGCCCGTTTTTGTTTTTTTTGTGCTGGCAAGTTTGAGTTTTTCAAACAGGATGGCGCTTAGCTGCGATGTTGAGTTAATGTTAAACGATCCTCCTGCAAGTTGATAAATTGTATCAACGAGAATATCTATTTTCCTCTGCATCTGCGTCCTAAGCGTTTCAAAAAATTTCAGATCGATGTCCAGACCGGCGTCTTCCATATCTAATAGAACTTGGATAAAGGGAATCTCTACATCGTCTAAAATACCGGCGAGACTCCGATCCTGCGCGTTTAGGTGGGCGATCAATATGGGATAGAGCCTAAGCGTCATAACAGCGTCTTCCACCGAATAGACACATGCTGAATTTATATCTAGCTCACTAAAATTTTTTAGCCCCTTTGTAGCTTTTTTAAAGCTGATCATTTCGTGTGATAGATATGTTTTTGCCAATAGATCGAGGTTAACGTTTTTAGATGGATCGATCAACCACGCGATGATCATAGTATCGGAGTGAATTGCCAAACGATCCAGCCCAAACGTATGACGTAGTATATGAAGGTCAAATTTAAGATTTTGCCCTATGATTTTTGCTTTATTAAACAGCTTAATTATCGCCGTCTTTGCGTCTTCAATTGCGATCTGCTCTGGAGCGCCGAGATAGCGGTGTCCCACTGCGGCGTAATAGCCGATGTCTTCCTCCCACGAAAAGCTGAATCCTACAAACGCCGCCTTGTGAAAATCCAGACTGTCCGTTTCCGTGTCAAATGCCGTAATCGCGCCCTCTGGGATCGTGTCGATTACGTCGTTAAGCTTTGCCGCGTCGGTGATCAGAACCGATCTAAACTCTTTATCGTCCTTCGCGGCAGCCGTGTCCGTCCGCGCCTCGCTTGCGGCTTTCGGTAAGTGGACGGCGGCGGCTTCGCGTTTGAGAATCAGCCGTATGTCGTATTTGATAAGCTCGTGCGCGATCCTTTCAATAGGATTATGCGGAATGACAAATTCCTCGCAGTTTATATTTTCTATGCAATCGGTCTTCAGCGTAACGAGAATCCGCGACAGAAACGCCGGCTCTCTGCCTTCTATCAACATCTTTCTTATTCGCTCATTTCCAATGTTGTTGATGTTTGCGTATATATTTTCCAGCGTTTTATATTCATTGATCAGCGGCGCGGCTATTTTCTCTCCTATGCCTTTTATCCCGGGTACGTTGTCCGATTTATCTCCCAAAATTGCCTGAAAATTTATAAAATCCTTTGGATCGACTCCGAACTTTTCTCTGCATACGGCGCTGTTTATCTCCTTCTGTTTCATCGCGTCATATATAATAATATGTTTATCGTCAATCAACTGATACATATCTTTATCACTGCTGATAATGCGAGCGAAAATCCCTCTTTTTTTGGCATCTAGCGCGATCGCCGCTATAATATCGTCTGCTTCGTAATTTGATCGTTTCATCAGGGTAAAACCCATCTTTTCTATCCATTCAAGCGCAATCGGTATCTGTTGTTTGAGCGCCTCGTCTGGTTCCTTACGGTTTGCCTTGTACTCCGGATATATCTGATTGCGAAAGCTCCCGCCCGGACTATCGGCGCAAAAGACGAGATAGCCGTCCGCGTTTTCGCGCTTTAAGCGGCCGATAAAGTTAATAAATCCTGTCAGAAGCCCTGTGGGAAAGCCGCTTTTTGACGTCAATGGCGGCAAAGCGTGGTAGCTGCGGAAGAAGAAGCCGAAAGTATCAATAATAGTAACCATTGATTAAAGTGTATCATCTTACGCTTTGCCCGCGGCGCCCTTTGCGCTATGATCCATCTTATAAGGATAAAAGAGGCGAATGGATCAATCTCCCGTTTATGTTCTGGAAGAATCAAAGCTCCTACGCAACCTTGCGATTCTCAGCGGCGTTCAGGAAAAAAGCGGCGCGAAGATTCTGGTTGCGCTCAAAGGCTACGCCCTCTGGAAGAGTTTCGCGCTGATCGGGCGGTACCTTTGCGGCGCGTCGGCAAGCGGACTTTATGAGGCGAGGCTCGCGCGTGAGGAGATGAACCGCGAGGTGCATACCTTCTGCCCCGCGATCAAAGCGGAGGAGATCGGCGAAATCGCACGGCTTAGCAACCATCTGATCTTCAACTCGTTTGGTCAGCTCGAAAGGTTTTGCGCGCCCGCTCTGGAGGCGAATGCCAATCTTCAGATCGGCATTCGCGTCAATCCGCAGTACAGCGAAGTTACGCCGCCTATGTATAACCCCTGTCTGGAAGGTTCGCGGCTGGGGGTAACCAAGCTGCGCGAAGAGGCTTTGACGCACGTAAGCGGTTTGCACTTCCACACGCACTGCGAGCAGAACAGCGACGCCTTGAAGCGCACGATCGTCCATTTTGAGCGCCATTTCGGGCGGTTTATGGGACGGGGGATAAGGTGGGTCAATATGGGCGGCGGGCATCATATTACGCGCGCCGATTACGATCGCGAGGGGTTGATCGACATCATCAGGCGTTTTGCCGATAAATGGGGCGTTCAGGTCTATCTGGAGCCGGGCGAGGCGGTGGGCTGGCAGGTCGGTTATCTGGAGGGGAGAGTGGTCGATCTGATGCGAAACGGGATCGACATAGCAATTCTGGACGTTTCCGCGGCGGCACATATGCCCGATGTTTTGGAAATGCCATACCGACCGGAAGTACGGGGCGCAGGAAAGGCGGGAGAGAAACGCTGCACATACCGCTTGGGCGCTCCTACTTGTCTGGCGGGCGATGTGATAGGCGACTACAGCTTTGACGAGCCGTTAAAGATTGGCGATACGATCGTCTTTGAAGATATGATCCATTACACCATGGTCAAAAACAACATGTTCAACGGAGTTCCTCTGCCCGCGATTGCCATTGAAAGGGCAGATGGCAGACGGGAAATTATCAGGCGGTTTACCTACGAAGACTACAAGAGCCGTCTCTCGTAATTTCTCAAGCTTGCTCCGCTTCAGTCTGCGCGTTGGCGCGAGGCGCGTTAGGGGACGCTCAATTAAGTCTCGAACTACGGAAGGTTTGTTGTTGGTTGCGGAGGCAGGATTCGGACCTGCGACCTCCGGGTTATGAGCCCGACGAGCTACCTGACTGCTCTACTCCGCGTCAAACGCGATGGCTGGGGTATAAGGACTCGAACCTCAATTAACTGGACCAAAACCAGCTGTCCTGCCATTAGACGATACCCCACCGCGAATCTGGAGCGGAATTCTATCTACTTTCAGCTTCAAAGTCAATAATGCCGCAACCCCATCGGCGGTTTCTTAACCCTCTCTATGTTAAAGTAATAAACTATGGGTGAAGAAGAGTTGCGATCAGAACTTACCGCCGCGAAAGAGTTGCTTGAACGACTGGAAACGGAGCTGAGCGAGATGAACAGCGAAGGCGACGCGATGTTGGAGCTGCTTGCAGGCGCGGACAACGCCGATCTGATCGGCGAAACAAAGCGCATTGGGGAGCGGATCGCAAAGCTGTTGGACGACAGATGAGCATAGAAACACGCAGCTTCCAAAGTTCCAAAGAGGCGATGAAATTTTTAGAGGCGCTGGCGCTGGGCAGTAACGAGTTTATATTCCGCGGTCAGCCCAAAAGTACCGACAAGCTCTCCACGACGCTGCACCGTCTAGCCGGCATTCACTCCGACGAGCAGGTAAAAGACCTCCTGCGCCGTTTTGAGATTGCGCTTGCGAACATCGGCATCGTTCCATTTCAAAAGGCAAGCAGACTGGACTGGCTGGAATACGCGCGGCACTACGGCGTTCCTCTGCCGGTGATCGATTTCACCTATTCGCCGTATGTCGCGCTCTTTTTCGCGTTCAATCTGATGGAGTCAAAGGCGACGCACGATCTTGACAGCTTTGTCTGCGTGCTGGCGCTGAATACGCTGGCGCTTTCAAAGGGATGGGCAAAGGCGACGCAAAAGGCTTGGACAAACAACGATTATTACCGGTTCAAAACGGCGGACGATACGCTCTTTGAGGCGGGATTTACCGCCAACACTTTGCAGCTTATCCCGTTTCCGGGCAAGAGAAACCGCAGAATGATGCGCCAGATCGGGCTTTTGCTCTACGACACGCTGGATTATCCTTCGCTTGGGTTTACGGATATTGAATCGTTTATAGAATCGATCGAAGAGGAGGAGTTAGTCCCAACGCTCTACAAGGTGTACATTCACAAGCAGTGCGCGCATAGCGTCTTTGAGCGGCTGGAGTTGATGAACCTCACGGGCAGCCATCTGTTTTTAGACGAACGCGGCGCGGCGATGGACGTGATTAACTCCTACTTTTACAACTCACGCGTATATTTTCGCGATCTGGATAATCAATAGTGTGGGCAATAAAGGAGCGTCCGCTGTGAAAAGTATGCGAGAAGTTATAAAAGAACACAAAAAGATCGCGTATGCCGCGCTTTTTCTTCTGCTGTTTTTTGCCCTGCTTGCCATCGCGCTGATCAAGGGCGTAAAAGATCCGGTAAAGCCGACCGAGAACGACGGTACAAAGCCGCCAAAGGCGCTGGAAACCGCTTTTGACCGCTGGTACAGGGGCGAAAACGGCGAACTTCTCGCTTCGTTTTACCTGATCAACCACACCGAAACGCAGGTAACGAACATTACGATCTCCTGCGCGGCTTATACGGTAAACGACATACAGACGAACAGCTATACGCAGGCGATTAATGTTACGCTTCTGCCAGAAGAGGTGCGGCATCTGGATAAAACATTTATCGGCGAGCTTGATCCTCTAGCTGTCAAAGCGCTCTGCCGCGTAGATTCATGGGAGTAAAATGAAACAAAAAAGACATTACAATCCAAAAAGAAAAAGACAGATACGCATAGGCATAACATTTGCCGCCGCGTTTTTATTCGTCCTGTTTATAGCGTTTTCGCCGAGCTTTGAGCGGGAGGCGCCCAGCGTAGAGTTTGCGAACAACTCGTTTTGGAATCTTGCGTCTCCTCTGGAGATCGCAATCCGCGACAACAGAGAGCTTTCGAGCTATCGCGTGGCGCTCTATTACGGCGAAACCGAACTTACGCTGTCCGAAGGGACTCTCAGCGGACAAAACGAAGTCGTTTTACAAGCTCAGTTTCCTCCCGATCAGAAAAGCCCGCCCAAAGAGAGCGTCAAACTTTCGATCGAGGCGGTGGACGCAAGCTATTGGAACCTCTTTCGCGGCAACAAAACCCTCCTTACATACACGCTGACAATCGATCGTAAAAATCCGGTTGTAAATGTGGTGGCAAACAGCTACGGAATATCGCTGGGAGGAAGCGCCCTTGTGGTATTTGAGGCGCGTGATGAAAATATAGACGAGATCAAGATCGTTACCAAGACAAAGCGCGAATTTGCGGCGGCGCCGTTTTATAAAAGCGGCTTTTATGCGGCGCTTATAGGCAGGGACATAGAGGAAAACGATTGGGCGGCGTATGTTTACGCAAGCGATCTCGCGGGCAATCGAACGCAATCGCGCATTCCGTTTTTTCTGAAGGACACGCGGTTAAGGCGCTCCAATATAACGCTTACAAAACGCTTTCTTGAAGGCAAGGTGGAGGACATGTTTGTTTCTCACGGACCAGCCGAACAGACGGCGGACGCGCTTGAGCGGTTTATCTTTGTAAACGAAACGTTGCGCCAAAAGAGCTTGAAGACGATTGAGGATCACACCAAGCCAAAAGGGCTTGCGCATACGGATCGTTTCAGCGTTGAGCGTTTCGCGCCGCTCGCAAGCGCCGCGCAGGTCGCTGGATTTGGCGATCGCAGGGATTATTACTACGACGGCAAACCCGCCAGCCACTCTTTTCATTACGGAATCGATCTCGCAAGCGTGAAAGAGGCGGCGATAAAAGCCTCAAACGGCGGATCGGTCATCTTTGCCGAAGAGAACGGCGTTTACGGCAATATGTCGATCGTCGATCACGGCTTGGGGCTTTACACCATATACGGGCATTGCACACAGCTTCATGTAAGCGCCGAGGACGCGGTAAAAGCGGGAGATCGGCTGGGTACGACAGGCACTACGGGCTTTGCGCTAGGCGATCATGTACACTTTGAGGTGCGCGTGCAGGGCGTGGCGGTAACGCCGATAGAGTGGATGGATTCTAACTGGATCAAAGCAAATATCGTAAACATTCAAGAAGACGCCAAAACAGTTATAAATGGACGTGAATAGCCTATTGGCGTAATCAACTACGATCTATTTGCCGCGGGAGCATAACAAAGCCAAGAAACTTAGGCGTTTTGGCTGGCTGTTGTACGTTTAAGGGTAACGAAGACTACAAAACGCGCAATCGGTAGCTATGGAGTGCGAGCGGTATTGGTGATCAGAGTGGGCGCTTGTAAGCGGCGTTAGTGTTGTGGAGGCTCGTTAGTGGGAAAGACGCGGCGGTGCGGTGTTCAATGAGCGGATGGCAAAAGGACGAGGCGGTGCGGTGTTCAATAAGCAGGTGGCAATAGGACGAGGCGGCGTTTAGCCGCCCGCCCTTTCGTATCAGCTAGCCGCCCGCCCTTCGTATATCAGCTAGCCGGCGGAACCGGAGGTAGCGGAATGTTCTCGGGTCTTACGAACCCGGGAGCCGTCGGCGGGGTATCCCCCGTGCCATCCGATGTGATATCGCCGATCGATCCGACTTGATCGCCATCTTCATCGACAAATTTCGTCGTATCTGTAAAGCCGTCTTGACCTACAGAAACACCCGTTTTGCCGCCTATCGTCGTGCCGCTGCTCGCGCCGCCCTCACCGCAGCCGATTCCAAACAGCGCCAGCGCCGTTAAAAGCGCCGCGATTTTCAGCTTTTTCATTTTTTCTCCTTTTTTTCCGGAAACGTATAAGAATCCGCTATTTCATAGCAGCGTTTAACCTGCTCGTCGCAAAGCAGGTGAAGTTTGGTGTTGCCCACGCTCGCGTTAATCTCATATACCCTCAAAAGCCCCTGCGCCTCCGTGATACTCTCTATCTTTACATCGGAAGAGAACATCACCGAAAGCGAATACTCCGCGTTTGGGGCGTCCGGCTTGTAGTAGGCGTTTGCGCACGCTCTATAATCCGGCTCCACCAGAGGCGGAAGCACCACCACAGAGGCGGGCACCTTGCAGTTTTTCAAAACTTCCTGCTTGGCGACCGCCACCGCTACGTCGGGGACGGGGGGGCGGCTTTGCGGCTGAGCAGCCGCAAGAACCGCGATTAACAGCGTTATAAGTAGCAACGCCTTATTCACCCCAACTCCTTACAGCTGTTGCAGCGTATCTACGCGGCGGACAACGAGCTTATAAGGATCGCCGCCTCCGTTGATATTGCCGTTTACGCCCCACTGCAAACCATTGTTGCCTTGGAATACGCCGTAGTACCAGCTTCCGGTTGCGCCCGTCGTGTCTTCTATCACGAAAACGTAAAAGACCTCGCCTTGGTAGACGCTTTGGATATAACCCAGCTCGCCCACAAACTCGTTGCCATCCGTGTAGAGGTTAGCGTGCGTTAATCCGCCATCCGCCAGCGCGGCATCTTTAGGCTGGAAGACGACGGTTGCTATCCTGTTTTGCAGATTGCTACCATTGCCGGCAAGCTGAACGCCGTAGTCGTTTTTGGTCTGATCGAGCGTTCCCGTCTGATAGAAAGCTATAGGCTTCGTCGCGTTATTTTCGCTTGCCGAGACCCTAAGATGCGCCGTATTCGAGTAAACCGGCAGATAGAACTGCCTGCGCAGATTGGAGTAAACGCTTGTGCCGCTGGAGAATGAGCCGGCAAGAGTATCCGGAGCGCCCGTTGAAGCGCCGATCAGAAGCTCTTTGACAATATCTCTGAAGGAGACGTTATTCTCATCCGCTACTTCGCCGTCAGTCGGCACCGCAAGCGCGACAGGATAGTTGATACCCTCTACGGCGCTTAGATCGATGCTGACGTTGCCCTCCGTTGCCGCATAGGCTTCGATATGGTTGTAGTTGGCATCGGACGGATGTCCATTAAAGAGCAGTATATTGTGCGCGTTGGGGTCGCTTGCCGCCGTCAGTATATTGCCGTTGAAGCTGAGCGTTGGCGTAGAGGGTTGAACGTACTGAAGCACCGTAGAGCCGCTGTTTCTGCCGCCCAAGCCGTCGCTTGCCGTTACCTCCGCCTCGATCGCGCTTGTAGGACGAAGCGAGCTTACCGCAAAGTCGGAAACATACGCCGTAAAGTCGCTGCCTGCCGCATATACGGGACCTGTCGGAGTCAAAACGACCGTTTCGCCGTTCACGTCCGCCTGTACGTTATAGGACTGCCCGCTGGTGTAGTTGGCGCGGACAAGCCCGCCTACTCGCGCCGTCAAGCTGCCGCTGAACCAGTTAAACACCGGATAGACATCGCTTTCGCCGCCAACTTCCGGAACGTTGAAGTGCTTATAGACGCGGCTGGTGGAAGAGAATTGCACGTCCGCCAGCGTTACGGGGTTGTTAAAGCCCTGCGAGAGATAGACCCAGTAGCCGCGTTCCTTTTCCGCCCAGAAAAGCTCAAAACCGTTGGCGGGATTGAACCATTCGGCGGGGTTGCGGGTAACGTCAAGCGCCTTCCAGCTTATGGTGCCGGCAGGGTTGCTTGTAATGGTGTTAGCACCGGCGGTTTCGGCGGAGATAAACATCTCCGGCGTATAGCCGTTTGCCGTCATATAGTAGATCGGACCGTTATTGGGGAAGTCGTCCGCCCAGAACGCCGCGTAGGTCAGATCGGGCGTTGTCGCGCTG
>JAIRKM010000067.1 GCA_031260125.1 Helicobacteraceae bacterium
AATCCGCAAAGGCGATAAAGGGCGGCGGCTTTTCGTCATTAACATTCGCCGATCGTTTAATCGATCAAGCCGCTAAAGTTAGCAAAGAAAAACCAAGAAACGCGAAGGATCGTTGAACAGGCGGCAATTACGCCAAAACATTAAAGCTGTCCGCGTTTTCGCAGTAGCCGATTGCAACCAACAAAATCAAAGCGCATACCAAAGCGTCATTAACCGCGCCGCGCTTGCGATGGCTGATTTAAGAGGGCGATTTCTGACGTTTTACCAACAGATATAGCGCGGCAAAACAGCCGAGTACCGCGATCGTCGTTACAACGTTCAGCCAAAATGGAACAGGCTCGCTCATAGGATCGCGCTCCTACAGCGATCGCACAACTCGTCTTCGCCGTGCGATACAAATTTCCAGCAGCGCGGACAGCGAGAAAATCCGCTTTTGACAATCCAAACGCCTTCAAGCTCGATCATCGCGTCCAGAGGTTTTGCCCCTTTTTGGGCGAACGATATTGTCAACCAGTCGGCAAGATCGTCTCCTTCCAAGCCGAAATCTTCCGCGCAGATCGCGCCAAGTTCCAGCGTATTTTTGATCGCTCCTTGTTTTTTGAGAGCGTCAACTCGTTCAAAAAACGCCTCGCGCAGGGCGAGCAATTTCCGGCCGTCAATCGCCGCGCCTACAGGTTTGAGCGATCGATGCGTCAGATCGAATATGCTGCCGCCTTCCGCTTTTAACAGCTTTGGAGCAAACGCCATCACCTCGTCGGCTGTGTATGTAAGCACGGGGGCGACCAGCGTCAAAAGGGTACGGGCAATGTGGTATATCGCGCTTTGCGCGCCTATGCGGCGCGGCGAGTCGAGAGGATCGCAGTATATGCGGTCTTTAACCATATCAAGGTAAACGCCCGAAAGCTCACTTACCACAAAGCTATTGACGCGGTGAAATGCGCGCGCGAAGTCAAACGCCTTAAACGATGCCTCCGCTTCGCCGAACACCTCCGCGGCGAGCGCGGCAATCCAACGATCCGCGCCCTTTAATTCTTCCAGCGAGATCGGTTCTTTCAGGTCGTCTATGTTTGCCAGCATAAAGCGAAATGTGTTGCGCAGCTTTTTGTACTGATCGGATATTTGGCTTAATATATTCTGGCTTATCTTTATGTCGGCGCTATAGTCGCTCATCGCAACCCAAAGCCGCAAAATCTCCGATCCCATTTTGTTTGTGATGTTTGACGGCGCGATCACGTTGCCAAGCGATTTGCTCATCTTGCCGCCCTGTTCGTCCACAGTGAAGCCGTGCGTAACGATCGATTTGAACGGCGCTTCACCGCGTGCGGCGCAGGAGGTAAGAAGCGAGCTTTGAAACCAGCCTCGATGCTGATCGTTGCCCTCCAGATACATATCGGCTGGGGTATCTCCAGCGTCGTAATCGCCGCTGCGCAGCACCGCTCTCTGTGTTGAGCCGCTGTCAAACCAGACATCAAGAATATCGGTAACTTTTTCGTACTCCTCCGCCGCCCATCCATCGCCCAAAAAGTCTTCAATCGGGCGGTCAATCCACGCGTCGCACCCCTCGCGCTCAAAGATCGCGGCGGTGTTTGAAAGCACTCGATCGTCAAGCACCACCTCTCGCGTAGCTTTATGGCGTATAAAAGCGATGGGAACGCCCCAGACGCGCTGGCGCGATATGCACCAATCCGGACGCGTTTCGATCATCGCGTGAAGGCGGCCGCGCCCGCTCTCTGGATAAAAACGCACACTTTCAAGCGCCGCTTTTGCCATCGCGCGCAGAGTCGCCCCGCCGCTGACCGGTTCGTCCATAGCGATAAACCACTGGCGGGTTGCGCGGAAGATCACTGGCTTGCGCGTGCGCCAGCAGTGAGGGTAGCTGTGCGTGATCGTGGAGTGTTTTAGGAGCGCTTCGCCCAGCTTTTCGACGATCGTTGCGCTTGCCTTAAAGACGTGTTCGCCGGCCAGATCGGCTGGATTGACCGTCGCGTCAAAATACCCCCCATCGTCAACGCTCATCAGTATCGGCAGATCATAGGCGATTCCCACAAGGTAGTCGTCCACGCCATGTCCGGGCGCTATATGCACCAACCCCGTGCCGTCCTCTATACTGACGTGATTGCTCAGCACCAGCAGAGAAGAGCTGCCGTTAAGCGGGTTGATCGCCTTTAAACGCTCCAACTGCGCCGCGTTGAAGGTCTTGATCGCGCCGCCTGCGATCACCCCGCTTTCACGCAACGCCTGCAAACGCGATGCGGCGGCGATATAGCCGTCTTCTGTAAGCGCGTAGGTCTCGCCCTTTTTGAGCGCGATCGCCACGTTCGCGGGCAGCGTCCATAACGTCGTCGTCCAAATCACCGCCTTTGCCGCTTCGATCCCAAGCTGCCGCGCCGATTGATCGTCAAGCTTAAAGGCGACATATACGGAATCGGACTCCTTGTCGCGGTACTCCACCTCCGCCTCCGCAAGCGCGCTTTTTGCCGCCCACGACCAGTACACCGGTTTTTTGCGCTCTACCAGCAGCCCCGCCTTTGCCACGCTGATAAGCTCGCGGTAAATCTCCGCTTCAAACTTGTAATCCATCGTAACATACGAGCGGTTCCAATCCGCGACCACGCCCAGCGAGATAAAACCCTGTTTTTGAATCTCCACATATTTCCGTGCGTGTTCGCGGCAGAGGCGGCGGATTTCGCTCTGCGGCGGCAGTTCCTTTTTGTCCCGAAAAAGCGCCGCTTCTAACACCTTCTGTTCGATCGGCAGTCCGTGGCAGTCCCAGCCCGGCGTAAAACGTACGGCGTAACCTTGAAAGTAGTGGTATTTTACGATGATATCTTTAAGTATCTTGTTGAGCGCATGCCCAATA
This sequence comes from Helicobacteraceae bacterium, assembly GCA_031260125.1. Classification (GTDB taxonomy): domain Bacteria; phylum Campylobacterota; class Campylobacteria; order Campylobacterales; family SZUA-545; genus JAIRKM01. The sequence continues at coordinate 2,861 of JAIRKM010000067.1, forward strand.
TGTATTTCACCGTTAGCGTACGGCGGTCCATCATGAAGAGTAAAAAGCGGCGCGTTTATCCGTTTTGCTTTCATCTGTTCATACACGTTTTCCTCAAGCCACTTTTTATAGCGCTTCGGCTCGTTTTCGGTTAAATTTGCCCGCATTGAAAAATTCGTTTGAGGCAAAAAAAGGGTAGGCTTATAATCCATCGTAAAGCTCCAGAGGTTATTTATAGCTATAGAAGTGCTGCGGCCTTAGAAGAGGACGTGAAAAACCAAGCCCGTCTGAATTTACCCAGTCTAAAAGCAACTTCATTTTTTCCGGTATATTTGATCCGGAGATTAACGATTGGCGCACGATCGCGTTGGGCGCGCCGAGAACAAAGGGACGCCTGTGCATTTTCCGCACCAGCATCTCCTCAAAACGTAAAATTTCGGGACCTCTTAAAGTGTAGCTTTCGTTCCAGCAGTTATTCTCGTACATTGCATGTTCAATATTTGAAAGAACGTCAGAAATATGTACCGGCGCTAGTTTCGCGTCGTCGCTCCAAAAACGAAACAGTATCATTTTGGCGATAAGTTTATCGATCAGATAATCCAACGGGCTATTTTGACCAAATATGATCGACGGCTTGAAGATGATATAGTTAATGCCGGCGTTTTTGATCAGTCCTTCGGCGACAAATTTCGCCTGCTGGTAGTTGTTTTCTATAGTGTTTATATGGTTGATTGAAAAATGGATAATTTTGCTTATAGAGTTATTGCGGGCGAACTCGACGAGATTACGCATCATCGCGAGATATGACTTCTTCATCTTTTCACCGTTTTCGTAGCGCTGCGGAAAACACTCCACACAGTTGATGATCATATCGATCGGCCTGTCAAAGCTGAGAAACGCAAGCGGCTTTACTATATCGACCAGCACATTAACAGCCGCCTGTTTCGCCGTCGATGTCAGCGATATATTGATAAATTGATGCTCGTTGGAAAAACGCCTAATGATGTTAGAACCCAAATATCCGCTTCCGCCGGCAATTAAAATACGCATTAGAATTTCACCATCTGTGTAAATATCGTAACGATCCGCAAATCATAAAGAAGTTTCGCATTTCTATCTCCCTTGTCATTCGCCTCTGGCGCATGCCCCGGCGAATGCGGCGTATAAGACGGCATTGCTAAATCGGCTTTCGTCCATTCGCCGTAAAGCCCGTCCGCTTTACGATCGGACACTTCCAACCGCACTTTTGCCGCACGATCGCTCCCGTGTGCCGCACATTCCGCGCTCTGTTCGTCTTTTGCAATTGTTAGAAAAAATTTATACAATAAAAAACCTTCGTTTGAAAGAAGCTACTCACTATTGTACCGCCGAAAGAGTAAAACGCATGCACCTCAACCTCCCACACGACTCATCATCGGCGCGGCACGCTCGCGCCAGCCCCTCCTTGAACGGCGCTGTTTCCCGCTTTAGGCGGTTTTGACGCACGTTGCGCGAAAGTGTCGTTTGCGGACATCGTTGGAGGTTGGCGCGTCCGCCTCTGTCCGCCGTGTTTTTGATAAACTCCTGAGCATAAGCGCCTATGTTAGAGCAAAGTTGCTGAATTTGGAGGGTTGAAATGTCGTTAAATCTCTTTGGTTTTGAGCCTCAAACGGCGCTGGACATATGCCGCAGCGCGGCGAAAGGCTTCGACGCCGAGCTGTCGGTTAAATGGCATATCGGCGGCTGGAGCGTGGTTGAATCCACGTCAAATGAGCTGCTGATCGAGCTTTGCCGCCTCTTTTACCCAAAGGGTTTTTTAGACGATCCATTCAAGTTTATTGTCGATCGCCTCGCCAGCCATCGCAAAACCGTAACCTGCGCCGAAAGCTGCACCGGAGGACGACTTGCCGCGCACATCACCGCCGTAGCGGGCGCTTCCTCTGTTTTTGACGGATCGCTCGTAACCTACTCAAACCGCCTGAAATCCTCGTGGTTAGGGGTGAAGACGGAGACGCTGAAGTTTTACGGCGCAGTCAGCGCAGAGTGCGTTCGCGAGATGGCGCTAGGCGCGATTGTGCGGACAGATGCCAATTACGCGCTTGCCATCAGCGGCGTCGCCGGTCCGGATGGCGGAACGAAGGCTAAACCGATCGGCACGGTCTTTTTGGCGATCTGCGAAAAAGGCGG
>JAIRKM010000082.1 GCA_031260125.1 Helicobacteraceae bacterium
TCCACCTTGTAAGAGACGACGCTCAAATCCTCCGCGATCACGCCGCAAAAATGCGGGTTTGTGCCGATGCGCTGCGCCGTGGCGGTGATGGGGGTGGTTTTGGAGGAATCGACCGACCCGTCCAGCAGTGTCATCACGGCTTCAATTGCGGGAAGCGTGACTCTCGTTGACGTAATCTGATAGTATATGACGAGTTTGCGGCGGTTTTCGTCCACGATCTGCCAGTTGCCATCGGAAGCTACCTTTTTTACCCCCGCCATTTCGCCCATCAGCGTCTCTAGCTTGAGATACCGATCGGTAATAAGCGCGTTGTATGTAACGGGGATCGTCTGTCCGACGTAGAGCGTCTCCGGAAGAGGATCGTAGGTGAGATAGATGGACTTAATAACGCTCATGTCAGCCAGCGCCGCTAAGGGAAGAAGGAGTAGATAAAAAAAGCGCATCCTACGACTCCAAAACGCTTTTGATCAGCAGCAATCCGTCCGTACTGCCAAGCCGTCCGCTCGCGGCGCGTTCGGGGTGCGGCATAAGCGCGAAGACGTTTTTCTTCTTGTTGCAGATGCCGGCAATGCCCGCTTCCGCGCCGTTTACGTTGACGCCCCTGCCCTCTTCGTCGCAGTAGGTAAGCACAATCTGATCGTTATCCCGCAGGGATTTAAGTCCGTCCGCGTCGATGTAGTAGTTCCCTTCGGCGTGCGCGATCGGCATCGTAAGCAGCGCCGTTTCCTTGAGTTTGGAGGTGAAGCGGTTGTTGGCGCTGACGACCAGAAGCCGCTGAAGACGGCTGATGAAGTGCAGGTTCTCGTTGCGCCTCATCGCGCCCGGCAGCAGCCCCGCCTCCAGCAAAATCTGAAAGCCGTTGCAGATGCCAAGCACCTTTCCGCCGTTTTCGGCAAAGGCTTTTACGGCGCTCATAATGGCGGAAAGACGCGCGATCGCGCCGCAGCGGAGATAGTCGCCGTAGCTGAAGCCGCCCGGAATCACAACGAGATCGGTTTTTGACGGCAGTTGAGTATCGGTGTGCCAAACGATCGCCGTCTTTGCGCCGGCCTCCTCAAACGCCCACGCAGTGTCGCGTTCGCAATTGGTGCCCGGAAAGCGCAGAATGGCTGCCGTCATTGAATGTCGATCGAATACTCTTCGATCACCTCGTTGACAAGCAGCTCCTCTGCCATCTTTTGCGCCTGTTCTCTTGCCTCTCTAGCGTCAAATGTATTCAAATTGATCACGATCTGCTTGCCGATGCGTACGCTCTCCAAATTCTCAAACCCCAGCGTTTTTAGCGCGTGGCGCGTCGCCTTCCCCTGCGGATCGAGAATTCCTTCTTTCAAAGAGACGTTGATTATCGCTTTCATCGTTTATCCTTAATACGTTTAAGCACCTCTTCGTAGGCAACCTTTACGCCGCCTAAGTCCTGACGGAAGCGATCTTTATCGAGCTTCTCCCCTGAGCGCGCGTCCCAGAAGCGGCAGCTATCGGGGCTGATCTCGTCGCTTAGCAGAATCTCGCCGTAGTCGCCGCGCCCAAATTCCACCTTGAAATCTACCAGCGTCAGAGCGCGATCGGCAAAGAACGCGGAAAGCACGCCGTTGATCTTTCTGCCTATATCTTTAAGCGCGTTTATCTCGTTTTGCGTAGCCAGATTCATAATCTGCGCGTGTTCGTCGTTGATGATCGGGTCTTCTAGCCGATCGTCCTTGTAGTACAGCTCCGCCAGCGCAAACGGCAGTTTCGTTCCCTCTTTGATCCCAAGCCTTCTAGTGAGGCTACCGGTGGCGATATTTCTTATCACCACCTCTATCTTGATAATATCTACCCTCTTTACTAGCTGATGCGTGGCGTCTATGCGCTCTATAAGGTGCGTTCGGATGCCGTTTTGGGCGAGCAGGTCAAAAAGGTCTGCGCTTATTTCGCAGTTGAGCGCCCCCTTGCCCGCTTCTTGCGATTTTTTCTGCGCGTTAAAGGCGGTAAGATCGTCCTTGAACTCCACGATCAGCCGATCTTTATCTTTGGTTGACCAGAGCTTCTTGGCTTTGCCTTCGTAAATGAGCTCTACTTTCTCCATCAGCGCTTCCCGTCTTGCAAAACGATCAGTCCGCGCAAGATGCCCAGCGCGCTTTTGAGCTGATAATCTTCGTTTAGCTGCTCGTTGGTCAACTGGCTGTCGTCCGGCTTCGCCGCCTGCTTGGGCTGGCTACTGATCTCGCTTAACTGCGCTTCTAGGTGATCCTTGAGTTGCGCCTCTTTGATCGCAAAGTCGTCGTCCACCTCTTTCAGGCTTGCGCGTTTAATCTCAACATCCGGCTCGACTCCCGTCGCCTGAATCGTGCGTCCGCTGGGCAGATAGTATCGGGCGATCGTAATGCGGATCGCGTCCTGAGCGTTGTTTCTGTCGGGTTCGTCAAGCGGCATCACAAGCTGTACGCTGCCCTTGCCAAAGGTGCGCTCACCTACGATGACGGCGCGGCGGTGGTCTTGAAGACTGCCGCTGACAATCTCGCTGGCGCTGGCGCTTCCTCCATTGACCAGCACTACCAGCGGAATATCGGAGATTGTCCCCCGCTTGGAGGCCGTAAAGGTCTTATTTTCCTTCTCCACGCGCCCCTTTTGGGATACGATAACTCCATCCTCAATAAAGATGTCCACCGTTTTAATCGCCGGATCCAGCAGTCCGCCCGGATTGTTGCGCAGATCGAGAATGATCCCCTTTGTCGTCGCTTTGCGCGAAGTTATCTCCTTCTTGAGCGATTCGGCGACATTGGCATCGAAGTTTGTTACGCGCAGATAGAGTATGTCGCTCTTATACGTCTTGGCGTACACCGACTGAACGTTGATAATGGCGCGTACGAGAGGTATCTCAAGCGGCTTTTCCATGCTTTTGCGAACGATCGTGATCCTAATCGGGCTGTTGGGTGTGCCGCGCATCAGTTCAACCGCTTCGTCGATGTTCATTCCGATCGTCGAGCGATCGTCGATCTTGAGAATAATGTCCCCGCTTTCGATTCCCGCTTTGTCGGCGGGCGTTCCCTCGATGGGCGCGACCACCGTCAGCGCCCCGTCGCGCATGCCCACGTGGATACCAAGCCCTCCGAATTTGCCGCTGGTCTTGATCTGCATCTCTCCGAACTGCTTGCTGTCCAGATAGCTGGAGTGCGCGTCCAAGTTGGAGAGCAGTCCGTTAAGCGCCTTATCGATGATCTCGTCAATCTCAATTTCGTCAACGTAGTATTTTTCGATCGTATGCACAACCTTTGTGAACTTTTCAAACGCGTCCTGTCTGGACACCTCGTCGTTTCTGCCTTTGGCTTCCACTTCCGAATAGACGAGCGCGCAGAACGAAAATATCACCAAAAACGAAGCTGCCGCTATAATACGAACTTTCACCGGTACGAACCCTCCCACATACTTTCGCGTATTTTTGTTAAGCCTATTATTATATAGGAGTGGGGCTTTGTCTGATACAATGCGCCATACGGACATAAGGAGAACCTTGATGATCGCCGCGCCGGTAGAATACGATTTCTCGCTTTGGGGCGAACAGGACAGCTACTATTTCAAATCTGGAACACACTACCGTCTTTTTGAGATTCTCGGCAGCCATATCGTTACAAAAAACCGCGTGCGCGGCACCTATTTTGCCGTCTGGGCGCCCAACGCCTCACGGGTGAGCGTGATTGCGGATTTTAACGGCTACGACGACAAGAAACACCCGCTACAGCTACGCGGAGATGGCAGCGGCGTCTGGGAGGGGTTTATCGCGGGCGTCAAAGAGGGTAGCAGCTACAAATATCTGATCGTATCGCAGAACGGGACGCGGATGCAAAAGAGCGATCCGTACGGCTTTTTCTGGGAGGTGCCGCCCAAATCCGCAACGGTAATCCACGGGCTTAATTACCTCTGGAAAGACGAAGAGTGGCTTAAAGGAAGATCGGACAAAAATCGGCTGGACGCGCCGATGAGCATATACGAAATACATCTGGGATCGTGGCGGTTCAACGCGGAAGAAGGCAGAGCGCTTACCTACCGAGAGCTTGGCGAGGAACTGCCAAAATATCTGGGCGAGATGGGTTACACGCACGTGGAGATTCTCCCTCCTACCGAGCATCCCTTTGACGGATCGTGGGGCTATCAGTGTATAGGCTACTTTGCGCCCACATCGCGCTACGGCACTCCTGAAGATTTTGCCTTTATGGTTGACTGCCTCCACCAAGCGGGGATCGGCGTCTTTATCGACTGGGTGCCTTCGCATTTCGCGGTGGATATGCACGGGCTTGCGAATTTTGATGGCACAAACCTATACGAGCATACCGATCCAAGGCAGGGCTTCCACCCGCAGTGGGGAAGCGCGATATTCAACCACGGACGCAACGAGGTTAAAGCGTTTTTGATCAGCAGCGCGATCTTCTGGCTGGAGAGGTTTCACATAGATGGCATTCGCGTGGACGCGGTGGCAAGCATGCTCTATCTGGACTACGGCAGAAACGAGGGGGAGTGGATACCAAACGAGCACGGCGGCAAGGAGAACCTAAAGAGCGTTCAATTCCTTCAGACGCTTAACGCTGTCGCCTACGAGAAGTTTCCGGATATTGTGATGATCGCGGAGGAATCTACGGCGTGGCCTATGGTAACGCGCCCTACGTATCTGGGCGGACTGGGTTTTGGACTCAAGTGGAATATGGGCTGGATGCACGATACGCTCAAATACTTCTCGCTCGATCCTCTCTTTCGATCGTACAGCCACGATCGGATCACCTTTAGCATCTGGTACGCCTTTCATGAAAACTTCCTGCTCTCGCTCAGCCACGATGAGGTGGTGCATATGAAGGGCAGCCTTATCGGCAAAATGCCCGGCGATGAGTGGCAGCGGTTTGCGAATCTGCGCCTGCTGTTCACCTACATGTTTGCGCATCCGGGCAAAAAGCTGATGTTTATGGGAATGGAGTTTGGGCAGTACGCCGAGTGGAACTACAAGCAGAGCCTTGACTGGCATTTGCTTGAATATCCCGTTCACAGTAGCCTGCGGCTCTTTATTGCCGATCTGAATCTCTTTTACCGATCGCATGAGGCGCTCTGGCTCAGGGATTTCACGCAGGACGGGTTTGAGTGGGCGGATATGAGAGACGGCGTGCAAAGCGTGATCGGGTTCTTTCGCTACGGCGGCGGCGAAACGCTGCTGATCCTGTGCAACTTCACCCCCGTAATCCGGTACGACTATCGAATGGGAGTTCATGAAGGCGGCGAATGGCTGGAGCTGTTCAACAGCGATGGCGCCGCTTACGGCGGCAGCAACGCGGGCAACTGCGGAAAGGTACAGGCGCAGGCGCATCGATCGCACGGCAGGGAGTACAGCCTAAGCGTTACTCTGCCGCCGCTTGGCGTCGTGATCTTCGGCAAGAAAGGAGAAAGCGCGTGAGCGACACGATCAGAAAGATAGAAGAAACGAGCAAAACTCACCTTCACAACATCATGCAGATCGCGGTATTTCAGCTTAATGACGGAAACTTTTACGGGATCAACATCTCAAAAATACGATCGATTGAGGATCATAAAAAGTACGAGGTGTTCAAGAACAACACGATCGACAACATCCTGCTGGAAGGGTATATCCGCTATCAAAACACGATCGTCCCCGTTCTTGCCCTAGAGCGGTGGCTGGAGATTTGGACGCCGGAGAACATCTACTACGAATATCTTATCTGCGACTTCAACAGGGAGCGCGTAGCCTTTCCGATACGCGGCATCAGCAACATCTTCAACGTCCCGATCGGCAATCTGCAAAAGCCGCAGCGCTCCGCCGGTACGCTGGTGTATGAGACGATCATCGAGATGGACGGGGAGAAACGGATCGTGTTGGTGTTGGACGTGGAAAAGCTGCTTTTCGACACCTTCGGCGCAAATTACAACCTCAAAGACGCCGCTGGCGAAGCGGTTTTCAGCGGCAAGAAGCTGCTGATCGCGGAAGATAGTAAAACGGCGCAGGAGATCGCGCGCGACATTCTGCGTGAAAGCGGGATCGACTTTACTATTTTCGACGACGGACTGGAGCTTACCGACTATCTGGACGCGCTTGACGACGACGGGATAAAAGAGATCGGGCTTGTCATCACCGATCTTGAGATGCCGCGCAAGGACGGCTATCAGGTACTCAAGCACATCAAAGAAAAGCAGCGCTACGCCACGATTCCCGTCGCCGTAAATACCAGCATGTCCGATCCGGGCGTCAGCGAAAAAGCCGTGTCATTGGGGGCGGCGGGGCTTATCGTCAAGACCGATCCTAAAACATTTATGTCAACGATCGGCGCGCTGATGGGAAAATAGGGTCGTTTTGGCACAATTGCGCATCGCGTTAAGGGGGAGATTCGGTTGAAGATTTCTGTAAAAACCGTAGTGTATCTTTTTATATTGACGGCGCTTCTAGGCTTCGGGCTTGTGCTGGTCAATATGTCGCTGGAGGATCGCCGCAAAGCGTCGGAAGGCTTGTTTGCCGCGCTGGAGAAGGAGCGGGAGCTTGTGAAGGTGGTGTTGAGAGTCCCGCTTCTGTTCTCAAAAGATGCCCGTCAGTTCGACGAAGCCACCAAAAAAGCGGACGAACAATTCGCGCTCATAGGCGGCGGTATCTCCAGCGGCAATTTCTCCAGCAACTCCGTTACGCGCATAGACAAGGCGCGGGAGATGTGGAAAGAGGCGCTTGAAAAGATTCGGCGGATAGATAAGCACAGAGAGGCGATTGAGATCGAGGGGGCGAATTTCCTGCGCATAGCGCCGCAGTTGAAACAGGCAAGCAGCGATGTCGCGCTGATGCTCGAAAGCCGCAAACACTCCCGCACGGCGATTACCGATTCGCAGGCGCAGGTAGAGTTGGTCGATCGGCTTGTTCTGCTGGCGTCAAGCTACCTCGCGATCGGCTCAGATCGGCTCTATCAGGAAGCGGTAAACGCCATTTCCGTTTACTCCGCCACGCTGTTAAACTTCGCGAGTTCCGACTCGATCGTTCACGCTTCAGTGCTTGCCCTCATCGCCGACAATCAGCTCTTTTGGAAGGAATTCAAAGAGTCGATTACAAAGACGCTGGAGAGCCGCAAGATGGCGCTGGAAGAGACAAGGGCGCTTGTCGATCTTGCCGCCGCGCTCGATTTGGAACTGCATGAGGCGGTGAACGAAGCAGAGAGGGAGGGCGCCGCGGTGGTGGAATTGCTGGAGTATCTGCGATTGGCGCTCCTGCTGATCGTTGCGTTTCTGATTGGCTTTAACATTTCGGCGCTGATCGTTGTAGGCAGGAAAGATATTTTAGCGGTCGGTTAGTAATATAATTTAGAAGCAAAACGCATCATCGCCGCAAAAAGGGTGAATTTTGGCAACGCAAAAAGATGGACGCTTTGAGACGTTTCCGGCCGTAAGAGAGTACAGCGAACTGCTAGAGGCGCAGAATAAACGGCTCGCTAGGGCGACGCTCACAGGCAAAATTAGCAGCCTGCACGACGCCGCCACGCTTTTTGAGTTTGTGGAAAAGACTCAGCAAAACTTTTCCGATCTGCAAAAAAAGCTGGTAGAGCGCCTATTTAACGAGAATCTCAGCAATGCGGTAAGCTCCGCGGCGATCAGGTCTCGATCGGCGATCGACGTGCTGAACCGCTGCTTGTATGAACGATCGTCCGATGTGGCATTTCTGGCGGCTGATGGCGATCTGATCGACTTCCTATCGTTGGAAAACCCCTCAAAGACCGATCGGGAGGCGATAAGAAAACGGCTCAAAGAGTACGCATCCTGCTACACCGTTTACAAGGATATTGTGCTTTTGCGTCCCGATGGTCGTATCGCCGCACGGCTTGACGAGAGATTTGGCATCGGCAAAAGCCGCGATTCTTTCATTGAGGAGACGCTTTCAAAGAACGGATATGTCGAAGTTCTCAAAGAGAGCGATCTTTTTATCGATCGCAAAAAGGAGCTGATCTTCGCAAAGAGGGCGGCAAACGGCGCGCGGATCGTCGGCGTGCTGGCGCTGGTTTTTGATTTTGACGGGGAGATGAACGCGATCTTTGAGTTTCTCAACAGCCGAATCGCGCTGGTTGACAGCAGGAAACACGTGATCGCAAGCTGCGCCCCCGCGCAGACGGACGATATCTTTGGTTTTAATCTTGAAAAGCCCTATATGATTACAAAGTTTGGCAATAAAACCTTTATATGCGCGGGGGCAAAAGCCGAGAGTTTTGAAGGCTATACCGGCTTGGATTGGACTGCCTACGCCTTTACACATTCCAGCGACGATCAGGTGGGAGAGGCGCGCTCGGCGGGGCAGTTTTCCGCTCTGCTCTCCGCGGAACTGCGGCAGATTGTGGACGCAAGCGAGGAGATCGGCGAAGATCTCGGCGATGTTGTTATTAACGGCGAACTGATCGCCTCCAAAACACGCGCCTACGCCCTAAACCCCATTCTGGAGAATATCAGACAGATCGGCGAGCAGACGCGGGCTGTTTTCAGGCGCGCGGTAGTCGATCTGGAGAACGTAGTCGCCGCCGCGCTCTTTACCGCCTCCTCCCTGCTGGCGCGGTTGAGCCTGAACATCGCGGATCGCAATCTCTACGAACGCGCCGCCGACTGCCGCTGGTGGGCAAAAAACCCGCTCTTTCGCAAGGAACAGTACGAGGAGGCGAGCGGCGTTTTGGAGCGCATAAACTCCCTTTACGCCCCCTATTCACTGCTGTACATATACGATCGCCATGGCATTGTGCGGGCGGTAAGCAAACGCGAAGCGGCGGATTTTGTCGGTAAACCCCTCGCCGACGAAACGCATAGAGAGGTGCTGCGCAATGCCGACATGAACCGCTACTTTGTAACCCCGTTCGCGCCAAACGAGCTTTACGGCGGCAAGCCCACCTACGTTTACCAAGCCTCTATTTTAAGCGAGGCGAACGCGCCAATCGGCGGTATCGGCTTGGTATTTGACGCCGCTAGGCAATTTGAGGCGATACTGCGAACCACGCTGCCGCCGAGTGGCAATGAGGAAGATGGGACAGGTCAAGCCGCGTTCGGCGTCTTCTTTGACAACGTGAAAAATATCGTGATCGCCTCAACCAACCGCGGACTCGCGCCGCTTGAGCGCCTGCCGTTTGACTTAGCGGCGCTTGGGGAGTCCAAAACCTCCCTTTTTGAATGGGACGGCAGGCAGTATATCGTGGCGCGGGCGGACTCCGATGGCTATCGCGAATACAAGAGGACGGACGGATACGCGAATAACCTCTCTTCCTTGATTTTTATGCCGGTGTAGATATGGACGACAACGCCCTTTTGATCGCCATCGCGCTACTAGGTCTGTTCCTGATCGTTGCCGTTGTGATGATCGCCGTTCAGACAAGGCGAAATCCGGCAACGCTTGAAGAAAAAGCGGCAGAAGCCGCCGCGCCTCCCAAACGAGCGGCAAAGCGCAAAAGCGGCGTTTTGATCGTCGCCGGAAAAAAATTCTCCTTCGATTATCGGGAGAAAGACGAGGAGAGCGTAGCCAGACTGCTCGGCTTGATCAAGAACTCGCTCCAATTGATCAAGGAGAGCAAATATAAAGAGGTGATCGCCTCACGCGCCGCGGAGGGTGAATCTCTGCTTAAAAAGCTAGGCGGCGTCATAACTTTCAGCGACGACGGCTCAATGGACGATATTCTCGACTGCTTCGCTCAATACGTCAAGACGCTCAAAAGCTGATCAGCCTTCCGCCGCCGGCTTCTGCGTCTGCGCCTCTTTGATCCGCGCCGCCTTGCCGCGCAGGTTTCTCAGGTAGTACAGTTTGCTTCGCCGCACATCGCCGCGCCTGATCAGCTTCACGCTTTCAAGGCTTTCGGCGTACAGCGGAAAGATTCTCTCCACCCCGACGTTGTTCGCTCCTATTTTGCGGACGGTGAAAGTTCTGCCCGCGCCCGCGCCGCGCACGGATATGCAGACGCCCTCAAAGCTCTGAATCCGACTCTTGTCGCCCTCTTTAATCCGAATGCCGATTCTGATCGTATCTCCCGCACGGAAATCGGGTATATTCTTTTCGCCAATCTGTGCCTTCTCAAACGCCTCAATATAGCGGTTTCTCATTGTTGTGCCTTTATAGAGAAAAAAGTTGGCAATTATACTAACTTTTGCTTAACAGATCGGGGCGAAAGAAGGCGGTTTTGAGGGCGGCGAGCGTTTTTCGCAGCTTTGCGGCTTCTTTGTGGTTGCCGTTTAGCAGCGCCGAGGGGGTTTTTAGCCCGCGGAAAACGGCGGGTTTTGTCCATACGGGAGATTCAAGCAGATCGCCTTCAAAGCTCTCCTCCGCGAGCGATTCGCCGCTTCCTAGCACGCCCGGCACAAATCTAAGCACGGCGTCCGCCACAGATAGCGCTGGCAGTTCTCCGCCGGTAAGCACAAAATCGCCGATCGAAAAAAGCTCGTCGGCAAAACGCTCAATTGACCGTTCGTCAAACCCCTCATAGCGTCCGCACACAAGCGCTATATGCTCAAAAGCCGCCAGCCGTTTGGCATCCTTTACGTTAAAACGCTTGGCAGAAGGGGTAAGAAAGATGATCCTTGCCTCTTTTGAAGCGCCCCTTAACGCGCCAAGCGCGTCGAAGAGCGGCTGCGGCGCAAGCACCATGCCGGCGCCGCCACCCGTCACCGTATCGTCCGTTTTCCGATGCTTGTCGGTCGTGTAATCGCGTGGGTTTAGAAACTCAATCGTAAAGAGTCCCTTTTGCATCGCCCTTTTTAGGATCGATTCCTCAAAATAGGGGCGGATCAGATCGCCAAAAAGCGAAACGAAGGTAATTTTCAAAGCGCCTCGATCAATTCGGCGCAATGCCGTACAACAAGAGCGCCCTTCTGTACGCCGCCTATAAAATGATCGTCGTATGGAATGATCAGCCGCCGTTTTTTTCCGATCGGGGCGATTACGATCGTCGCGGGGCTGCCCTCTCGTATCTCCTCTACAACGCCTAGCTTCTCCCCGTTTTCCACCGCGGGCAGTCCGATAACGTCAAACCAAAAATGCTCGTTTTCCTTCAGCTTTATAGCCGATCTCGTTTCGGATATGGTCGTAAAAAGCTCATATCCGGCGAGTTCTGCCGCCTCTTCGGGGGTGTTGTAACCGTCAAAGCCGATCAGCATTCGGCTTAGATCGGCGCGATCGACGACCACCGTTTTTTCCTTGCCATCGCGAGCGGCTTTTAACTGTCGTCCGACGCTGAAAAATTGAGGAAAATCGCACAGCACGCGGAGTCTTACAACTCCCTTCAACCCAAAGGGCTTGCCAATCCTCCCGACGATCAGATCGCTATCGCGGGCGCTCATCAATAGGCTTGACCAGAATGCGGTAGCTGATCTGATCCTTTGCCTTGCAGCCGGATACAACGGTTTTGATCGCATTGATCATATTGCCGTCCTTGCCGATAATTTTTCCCACGTCCTGCTGATGCGCATAGACCGTGATCTCGGAAAACTTCTCGTCGATATCCTCACGCGTTACCTCAATACACTCCGGTTCCGTGGATATCAGGCGGGCAAAGTCCGCGACAAAATTTTCGATCATGCTTTCTGCGCGATCCGCGCCACTGTCGTGCTGGGCTTGGCACCTACGCCCGTCCAGTAGTCGTAGCGCTCCCGATCGAGTTTGAGCGTCTTTTCGGCGCTCATTGGGTTGTAATAGCCCAGTATCTCACGAAAGCCGCTGTCTCTGCGCTTCCTGCTATCCGTAACCACAATGCGGTAAAACGGCTGTTTTTTCTTGCCAATTCTTGTTAAACGAATCACTGTCATCTGTTTCCTTTAAGTAAATTATGCTCTGACGCGGCTCTGCTGGCTCAAAAGCGCGCCAAATTTCTGCATGCCGCCCTTGCCGGCAAACTGCTTTGCCATTTTAGCACCGTTTCTAAACTGCTTTATAAAACGGTTCACCTCGTCGATCGAAAGCCCCGCCCCCTTGGATATGCGCAGCTTGCGCGATGGGGAAAGCAGGTCTGGCTCGTCGCGCTCCTTCGGCGTCATCGATCCTATCATTGCGCGGATATGACGAATATCTTTGGAGTTTTCCAGATCGAGATCGCCTAGCTTTTGGCTGAGCGCCCCCGCGCCCGGGATCATTCCCAAGATCGATTTCATGCTGCCAATCTTGCTTACCTGCTCAATCTGCGCCAGAAAATCGTTGAAGCTAAAGGTGCCTTTTTTGATCTTTTTGCCGATCGCCGCCGCCTTTTTCTCGTCGATCTCCGCCGTAACCTTCTCTGTAAGCGTGGCAATATCCCCTTCCCCCATCAGGCGGCTGACGATCCGTTCGGGGATAAATATCTCCAAATCGCCCGTTTTTTCGCCCGTGCCGATAAACCGCAGAGGCACGCCGATCTGCGAGGCGAGCGATATGGCGATCCCGCCCGTGGCATCGCCGTCAAACTTGGTAAGAATCACGCCCGTCAGCGCGATCTGCCGATGAAACGCCTCGGCGCTTCTCACCGCGTCTTGCCCCGCAAGAGAGTCCGCGACGTAGAAAATCTCGTGCGGATTGGCCGCGTTTTTGATCGCCGCGAGTTCACTCATCATATCGGCGTCGATCCCAAGCCGTCCCGCCGTATCGACAATCAGGACATCAAAAAGCCCGTCATTCGCCCGCTTCAGCGCCGCTTTTACCGTTTCGATCGGCGAATCGGCGCTGATAAACTCCACCTCGACACTGCTGCACAACTGGCGAAGCTGTTCCGCCGCTCCCGCCCGCCGCAGGTCTGCGCCCGCGACCAGCGTCTTTTTTGAACGGGATTTCAAAAACCGCGCCAGCTTTGCCGTCGTCGTGGTTTTACCGCTGCCCTGCAATCCCGCCATCACAACGACTGTGGGCGGTTTTTGCGCGTAAACGAAGCCCTGATTGCCCGCGGCGGCAAGCGTTTCAAAAAGCGACGTTTCAAGCGCCTTGACAAAATAATCCTTCTGAATGCCCCGCTCTTTGGTTCTAACCTCAACCTTCGCGATCATCTCTTTTACCACCTTGTGGTGGATATCGCTTTTGAGCAGGGATTTTTTGAGGTCGTCGAGAACGCGCTTCAAAGAGGCTTCATCGTCAAAATGACGCAGCTTGCGCACGGCGTTTTTCAGCGAATCGGTTATTGCCTCAAACAAACAAACTCCTGCATACAAAATAAAGCGCGGATTATAGCAGAGCGGGGTTAAGCTCTTTTTCCCAGAAAAACTCAATCCAGCCGAAAGCGGGTTTCACAAAGTAGTCCGCCGTAAACGCCGCGCTCTCTTTTTGAAACAAAACCGCCGTCTTAAACGTTGTGTTTTTATATCTCTCCGACAGGAGCTGCGTTACAGCCCGCAGCGTTTCGCCGCTGTCTGCGATCTCGTCGCACACAAGCACGTTTTTTTCATCGACAAGCGCGGGTATGTTTTTGATTTCAACGCTTTGGAGTTTCTGATCTCTTCTATAGTGAACGGCGTTGATAATGTAAAAGTTGTTTATCTCCAGCGCCTCCGCTATAAAAAGCCCCGTGAAAATTCCTCCTCTAGCGATCGATATAACGCCGTCAAAACGTTCGGCGGATATTTTATGCTCAAGCGCGCGCACATCGCTCAGAAATTCGTTGAAAGAATAGTATTGACCGCTCATAGCGCCTCGTTATACATGCTATCGCGCTCGATCGGGACAAATCCCGCGTTGGCAATCAGATCGCGCAAAGATTTTTCGCTTACACCCGCGGCGCTTTGCGCGCCTGCTGCGCTGTTGATCGATTCGCGCTCGATCGTGCCGTCCATATCATCAGCGCCGAACTCCTGAGCCACAATTGCCAAATTCGGCGTAAGCCCTACCCAATAGGCCTTTATATGTGGAACGTTGTCCAAAATGATCCGCGAGATCGCGACTGTTTTTAATATCTCTTCGGCATCAAGCGCCCTGTCGATCTTCAAGAAGTTGTTTTTCGTCTGATACAGCAGGGGAATAAGCGCGTTGAAGCCGTTCGTCTTTTCTTGTAGCGAGCGGAGCCTCAGCAGGTGATCCACGCGATGTCCGCGGCTTTCCGTATGCCCAAAGAGCATTGAGGCGTTGCTCTTGCGCCCGCGCTTGTGCCACAATTCGTGGATTGTAAGCCAGTCCGCGGATTTTACCTTGCCGCCGCAGATCGTCCGCCGCAGGCTTTCATCAAAGATCTCCGCGCCGCCCCCAGGCATACTGTCAACGCCGCTTTCGATCATCCTGTCCAATATATAATCGAAACTCTTTTTGTAAGTACGCGCCAGAAATTCAACCTCCGCCGCCGTCATCGCTTTGAGATGTATATCCGGCGCGGCTTCTTTTACCGCCTTGAACATGTCGAAATACCATTCAAGCCCAAGGCTTTTGTTATGAGCGCCGACGATGTGGACCTCCTTTGCGCCGCGCTCTTTCGCGCCAATGGCGGTTTGAACGATCTCATCGATACTCATCGTGTACGGATTGGGATTCTTGCGGTGTGCCGAAAAACCGCAGAACAGACAGCGGTCAACACAGATATTTGTCGGATTTATATGACGGTTACGGTTATAAAAAACCTTATTTCCATGATATTCCCGCCTGATCTTATTGGCTCTTTCGCCAAGCTCAAACAGCTCTAGTTCGTAGAGCTTGAGCGCCTCCTCAAACCGCATATTCTCCTCTGCCTTATGCCCCGCCGCGGTTTAGGCGGACAAGGCTACAATTTCGCGTTGATTCTACCAAAACGCGGTTACTGTCAAAAATGCCAAACGGCAAAGAGCGCGGGTTGCCTTAAAAAACGCAGGGGGCTAGACGGAAGATGCGGGCGGATTTTGCGAAGAAACTTGAGCGGCTCATTGAAGAAGAGGCGGATGACTTCTCCGTTTCAAAGCTGTTCAAAGAGGAAAGAACCGAATACTACGCATCGCTTGCCCAGCGCTTCGGCGGCGCGGCGCCGCGCCAGTTTCTCATTCAGCACGCAAGAATGATCGAGGAGTTTATCGCCGCCTTCTACCGATATGTGCTGCGCGGAACGTTTGGCAACTACGTCCCTCCTCTCAGCGCGCTGCCGATCGCCTTTTTCGCGCTGGGCAGTTTTGGGCGTGAGCAGTGCGCGCCCTATTCTGACATCGATCTGATGATCGTCTATAAGGACGCGAAAGGTTACAACGTACAGCCGATCATCGAGCGGGTTTTGTATCTGGCGTGGGACGCCGGTTTCCAACTGGGGCATAGGGTGCATGAGATCGGCGAGCTCAAGGAGACCGCCGCTCAGGAAAACACGATCAAAACCGCGATGTTGGAAGGGCGTTTTTTCTGCGGATCGCGCATTTTGAACGTTGAGGTAGAAAACGCGCTTAACGGGATACGCTTCGATCGGCGCGACGAGTTTATTGAGGCGAAGATGAGGGAGTATCGAGAACGCAGGGCAAAAAAGCCGATCACGATGGAGCCGGATATCAAGGAGGGCGTCGGCGGGTTGAGAGACGCCAACGCGCTCTTTTGGATCGCCCGCTTGCTTTTTGGCGTCAGCAGTACCAAAGATATTGTGGGCGCGTTTATTCGCGAGGAGGATTACCGCGTCTTTCATCAGGCGTTAGAGACGCTCTTTCGCGTCCGATCCGCGCTGCATATCATCGCCGGACGCAAGGTGGACACGCTGCTGTTTCAGTATCAGCGGGAGGCGGCGCTTTTTATGGGCTTTGCGGACACAAAGAGGCGCAAGGCGGAGCGGTTTCTGCTCAAGCGCGTTTTGCAGGCGCTCAAAATCATCGATCGCCACTCCGCCTACTATCTGGCAAAACTTACCCGTCGGCAGCCGCCTTTAGGAGTCGTCTGCGCGCCGTTTGAAAGCGAAAACGAAGAGATGGGGGTTCTTCTGCGAAAGGCGCTTGACGCGCCTATGAACGCCCCGTTTGACATCACCTTCGTAATGGCGCTAAAGCGCGCAAAGGTGTCCAAGCGCTCCAAAGCCTCCTTCAAGGAGACGATCCGCGAGCTTTTTCACAGAAGCGATTCGCACCTGCTTATCTCCGCGCTTGACAGCGCCGAAGTTTTAGATGTTCTTTTCCCGCCGTTAAAGGGGGTGGTTTCGCTGGCGCAGTTCGATGGCTACCACAAGCGCCCCGTTGACGAACATTCGATCTTGACGCTCAAAACGCTCAATTCACTCTCTGGAGAGGCGGGAAGGCTTTTTGACGGTTTAAGCGCGGAGGATCGTATGCTGCTTAGGCTCGTGGCGCTGATGCACGACGCGGGCAAGGGCGGCTCCCACAACCGCCACAGCGAAGCGGGCGCGAGACGGTTCGGGAGTTTCGCGCGGGCGCTTGGGCTGAGAAGCGATCAGGTTGAGCGCGGGGTTTTGCTGATCAAACTGCATACGCTTATGGCGCACGTCGCCAGAAAGGAAGATATATACAGCGATCGGGTCGTTTTCGCGTTCGCCTCCGCGATTGCGAGCGTAACCGCGCTGACGATGCTCTACATACTCACCATCTGCGACATCTCTTCCGTAGCCGAAAACACCCTCACGCCGCTTATGATCGGCTTGCTACGCGATCTTTACGCCCGCTCTATTGAGGCGCTGGAAAAAAGAGAGCAGATCAGCGAAGCCGCCGCTAGGACGCGCAAGGAGAGGCTGCTGATGGCATACGATAGGTTTGCGGCGTTGGACGCTCACGAAAAAAGGCAGATACTCTCGATCGATTCGGCGCTGTTTTTCTTGAAATTCAAGCCGGCGGAGATTTTGGAGTTTTCCGCAAAAGCCAGAGCAACCGAACTCGTGAGTTTCGATGTGTCGCTTGAGCCTTCGTTCACGCTGGACGTGATCAGCAAAACGCCGTTTAATCTCGGCTGGTTTCTTGGCAAGCTGGCGCGTTTTGACTTGGGCGCTATGGATATTTTCAAACTCTTTGACGGCGCGAAGCTGTTCAGAATGCAGTTCAGGCGGCGATTTGACGAATCAACCGCGCTCCTGTCCGATCTGGTGGAAAAGAGCCTTGATATGAGCAGGACGATGGAGTATAAACGCCCAAGTATTAAAAAAAAGGAGATCGAGATCGACTTCGATCACTCGCCGACATACGCGAGAATGAGTCTGCAAACCGCCGATCAACAAGGGCTTATGGCGTTTTTTATCGATCTCTTCGATCGCAGGGGCGTCGATATAGCAACGGCAAAGATCGACACGATCAGGCATAGGACGAACAACATGTTTCTGATCGAGAAAAACAGCGGCTTTGTAAAAGAGGATATTGTAGGAGAGCTTACCAGAGTAACGCGCAGCGGCGTATAATAGCGCCAACGCTGCAAAAGGGATATCTAAATGTGTGGAATTGTGGGATATATAGGCGGCGGAAACGTCAAAAAAGTGCTTCTGGACGGTCTCAAAGAGCTGGAGTACCGCGGCTACGACAGCGCGGGGCTTGCGGTGCTGCAAGGCGGGCGCATCAGCTCGTTCAAAGCGGTGGGCAAGCTGGTCAATCTGGTAAACAAAACCGCCTCGTTTGAGCCGAACGGCTTCGCGGCTGGTATCGCGCACACGCGCTGGGCGACGCACGGCAAGCCGACGGAGATCAACGCCCACCCTCATCAGGGCGAGCATTCGTTTGTGGTGCATAACGGGATCATCGAAAACTACGCCGCGCTTAAAGACGACCTGATCAAGAAAGGCGCGCGCTTTATCAGTCAGACCGATACGGAGGCGATCGTGCATCTGTACGAGTTTTTCCTGCGAAAGGAGAAGGACGCGAAAGCCGCCTTTGGTCGGACAGTAGAGGCG
The DNA here is from genome assembly GCA_031260125.1 of Helicobacteraceae bacterium. GTDB lineage: Bacteria > Campylobacterota > Campylobacteria > Campylobacterales > SZUA-545 > JAIRKM01. The sequence goes on from JAIRKM010000082.1 coordinate 17,730, forward strand.
ATTGAGGGTGCTTACGCAATTTTGCTAATCGACGAAAACCTGCCAAATATGATATTTTTCGCAAAAAAAGGCTCGCCTTTACAGATCGGCAGAGCACAGGACGCAACCTTTTTTGCCTCCAGCGACGCGCCGCTGATCGGGCTGTGCGAGGAGGCTATTTACCTCAACGATGGCTGCTGGGGCTGGGCAAACGAGGAGGAGAACAGGATTTTTGAGGGCGCCGTAGCGGTGGAATATGCCCCAAAGCCGCTCCCAGCCACGCAGAATTCGGCGCAAAAAGAGGGTTTTCGCTTCTTTATGGAAAAGGAGATTTACGAACAGACGAGAGTGATCGGCGACACGCTGATGGGGCGGATAGAAAACGACGCCGTTTTGCTTGACGAACTGCCGGAGGGTTTTTTGGAGGGCGTTGAAACGCTACGCCTGTGCGCCTGCGGCACAAGCTATCACGCCGCCCTTGCCGCCTCTTACATCTTTGAGCGAACGGCGAAGATCGAAACGCGGTGCGAAATCGCGAGCGAATTTCGTTACCGCGATCCGGTGCTGAAGAGCAACGAGCTTTTTATAGCGATCAGCCAAAGCGGGGAAACCGCCGATACGCTCGAAGCGCTGAAAAAGGCAAAGCTGGCGCGGCAAAAAACGCTTGCCGTGTGCAACGTAGATAACAGCTCGATCGTGCGGGAGGCAGACGCGGCAATCCTCACGAGAGCGGGAATTGAAAAGGGTGTCGCAAGCACAAAGGCGTTTGCCACACAGGTGATGGCGCTGTGGCTTCTTGCGCTACGCATCGGCAAAGCGGCGATGGGCGCAGATGTGTATAAGCGCGAGATAAACGCGATCCGCCGCGTACCCGCCGCGCTCGCGGTAAGAAGCGAGAGGCACGAGCAGATCAGGCGGCTGAGCAGGCGTTATCTGCATGGACACGGGTTTTTCTTTATCGGGCGCGATCTGTTCTACCCGCTTGCGCTGGAAGGGGCGCTGAAACTCAAAGAGATCAGCTATCTGCACGCGGAAGGCTATCCGGCGGGCGAGATGAAGCACGGTCCGATCGCGCTTGCCGACGACAAACTTTTCACAATCGCGCTGATGCCCGGAACTATGCTTTACGACAAGATGCGCAGCAACGTGGAGGAGTTGATCGCCCGCGACTCGACGCTACTTGTCATATCGCCGCGCCGTTTTGACGCCGCCGATGACTTTCTGCCGATCGATGAGCGCGATCACCCGCTGATCGAATTTTACGAAATGATGATAGCGATTCAACTGCTGGCGCTGGAGATTGCCGTACGGCTTGGCAACGATGTGGATATGCCGCGAAATCTCGCAAAAAGCGTTACCGTAGAATAGGCGGCGTGCGCGTGTTAGAGGATATGCAAGATCGCGCTATGCGATCGCAAAGCGTCAAAAAGATTAAGCCGTTCCTCTTCACTCTGTACGATCACGGTCAACTGCACGCTGACAAAGCTCCCTTTTGAGCTTAGGCGCGATCGCGCGATCGTGTGTTCCTTGCCATCAAGCGCTTTTAACGCCGCCTCGCAAAGCGCCTCTTCCACCCGCCCGATCAGCTTATAGCTCCATTCGCACGGGTAGTCTATCTTCGGTTTGGCATTTACGTCGCGCAAGTTTATTTTGCCCACGTCTGGCGAAACCGCCGCGCCTTGGTGTGTCATTACGAAAGTAGCGCCGTTATCGATCGCCATAACGTCAAAGCGCCAAGCGCGATCACTACCAGCGCGGCAAGTTTAACCGCTACGCCGCGAAATTTCGTCATCGCCAGCACCGATGTAAACGCGCCCGCCAGAAAGAGGCTTGGAGCGGTCGCCGCGCCAAAAAGCGCCATCGCCGCCGCGCTTCCCGCCGCGCTTGGCGCCGTGATCGCCATCGCCAGCGCCGCGTAAACCGCCCCGCACGGGATAAGCCCATTTAGCACCCCTATGCCATAAACGCTCAAAAGGCTTTTTGATCCGATTAACGTCCCGAAAGTACGTCTGTACCAGCCGCTTTGGATAATTCCGCCGCTCTCCAGAAGCGGTAGAAACTTTATCCATCCTAGCAGCGAAACGCCTATCAGAATCATCACCAAGCCAAGCGCGATCATGACGATCGCTTTGACCGGCGCCGATACGGAAAGAGCCGCGCCCAACACGCCGGCAATCAAACCCAACGCCGCGTATGTACAGATCCGCCCAAGGGAGTACAGAAGATGCGCCGCAAGCTGCCCTCCCCTGCTTTTCCCGTCCAGCTTTGCCGTGCTGTAGGCGACGACAATGCCCGAACACATGCCAATACAGTGTCCAAATGATGTTAAAAGCCCAAATGTTACCGCTGCCCACATCGAAAAATCCCCACTCTGCATATGATGCATAGCGCCGTGCATTCTCGTTCCTTGAAGGTAATTTAACGGGAACTCTAACAAAAAAAGCTTAACCGCTTTCTATGTCGGATTGCAATCCGCGTCATGTGCGCCGCAGGAGCGCGCGATAACGCCTACGAAGCGAAACCCTCGTATGATTCCAGCTCACGGCGCGCGATACGCCGCTTCGCGAAAGAAAACGCGATCGATGTTAAATATAAGGAATTGGAGTGTTTGAAGAGTTTAACGCGGACGATCTGGCGGAAAAACCGGAGCGGCTTAAACGACTTTTGCTAGAGAACAGCGAAGAGATAGAGAGGCTCGCCGCGCAGGAGAATCCCACCTATCTCTCGTTTGTCCGACCGATGCAGGAGCTAGAAGAGAGGCTTTGCGTCTTCTTCTCCCCCGCCGCCATTTTGCAGGAGACAAAAAACAGCCCAGAAACGCAGGAGGCGTACAGCCGTATGCTGCCGATGATCAGCGAGTACCACACCCGCCTCTCGCAGGATCAGCGCGTCTATGAGGCGTACAATGCCATTTTGCGTACGGATAGCAGTTTGACAGACGAACAGATTAAGGTTCTACACGATCTCATCGTCGATTTTGAGATGGAGGGCGCTAAATGCGGCGCGAAGACAAAGGAGCGCATAAGGGAGATTAACGTCCGTTTAAGCAGACTTGACAACGACTTTGGACAGAATCTGCTGGAGGCGACAAAGAGTTTTGAAAGGGAGATTTCCAATCCGAAAGATGTAGCGGGCATTCCCCAAAGCGATCTAAGCGCGTTTGAGATCGGCGAAAACCGCTGGCGTTTTTCTCTGCTGCCGCACAGCTACCGCACCATTATGACCTACTGCCAAAACCGCGCGATCAGAGAGGAGTTCTACAGAGCCTACGTAACGCGCGCGCCGCAAAACGAGGCGATCATCACCGAAATGCTCGCGCTTAAACACGAAAAGGCTCTCCTGCTTGGATTTGCCAACTACGCCGAGTATTCCGCGAAAACCAAGATGGCTGGCAATGCGAAAACGGCAAAAGCGTTCGTAGCCGATCTGATCGCAAAAGGCAAAAAACAGGCTCAAAAGGAGCTTTTTGCGCTTCAGACCTTCGCCGAAGAGAACGGATTTGAAGGCAGGCTGGAAAGCTACGATCTTGATTTCTGGAGCAAGCGGCAAGAACGTGCGCTCTTTGATATGGACGACGAGCTTTACAAGCCGTACTTTGAGGCAAAAAGCGTGGCGCTGGGGCTGTTTGATCTCCTCCACAAGATGTTCGGCGTGGAGTTTGCGCCGGTAGAGGCAAAGACGTGGGATCGGAGCGTAGAGGTCTTCGATCTGCGAAAAAACGGCACAACCTTTGCGCGCCTTTACGCCGATCTGTACGAGAGAAAAGAAAAGAGAGGCGGCGCGTGGATGGATTCCATTCAGACCCGCATGAGAAAGGTCAAGGGAGACGTTCAGCCGCCGAGCGCCTATATCGCCTGCAACTTCCCCGCGCCCGCGAAAAACCGTCCGTCCCTTCTGCGGCACGAGGACGTAGCGACCTTTTTCCACGAAATGGGACACGCGATACACCACCTTTTCAGCGAGGCGGACGAGCGGGACGCAAGCGGCATAAACAGCGTGGAGATGGATGCGGTGGAGTTTCCAAGCCAGTGGCTGGAAAACTTCGCCTACGAGCCGTCGGCGCTTAGACTCTTTGCCAAACGGTATAGGACGGGTGAAGCGCTGCCTGAAACTTTGGAAAAAAAGCTGCTTGAGGCAAAAAACTTTCAGTCCGCCATGTCGATGCTACGGCAGTGCCTCTTCTCGCTGTTCGATCTAAATGTGTACGAGGGGGCGTTTGGCGCCGATGAGGTTCAGGCGGTGCTGGACGCGGCGCGCGGCGAGACGGGTCTCACACAGCCGCCCTCTTATAACAAGTTTCAAAACGGCTTTAGCCATATCTTCGGCGGTGGATACGCGGCTGGTTACTACGGCTACAAATGGGCGGAAGCGCTGAGTGCCGACGCGTTTTTTGAGTTTACGGGAAAGAACATCTTTGATCGCGAAACGGCGGAGAGGTTCAAAAGGGAGGTTCTAAGCGCCGGCGCGAAGAGAAAGGCGCTGGAAAACTTTGCGGCGTTTATGGGACGAGCGCCGGACGCAGGCGCGCTTTTGCGCCTTAGGGGAATAGCGGAATGAAAACAATACTATTTATACGCCATGCCAAAAGCGAACGATCGCAGTTCGCAAGCGATTTTGAGCGCGCGCTTACAGAGAGAGGGCAAGAGGACGCGAAACGCGCGGCGATCAGACTGCCAAAAGAGTTTTTGCCCGATCGGATCATCACCAGCACGGCGCTGAGGGCGAGGCAAACGGCGGAGATCTTCGCGCAAATCCTCAAACGCGAGGATCGGCTGACGATCGACGATGCGATCTACGATGCCGATGATTACCTGCCGATCGTTCAAAAGATCGACGATTGGTACGGCACGGTTTTTTTCGTTGGACACAACCCGACCATAGCGCAAACGTGCGAGCTGCTTACCGGCAATCTTCCGCTGCGTATGCGTACCTGCTCTGTTTACGGCGTCCGTTTTGTTCTCGATTCTTTCGCCGCGATAGAAAAATCGACGGGGAACGAAGTCTATTTTGATTTTCCAGAATAGCCGCGCAAAAATAACGGTCTTTAAAATAAATTTGTGTTAGAATGCACACAACGTTCGTATGAAGGAAAAAGCCCTATGAATATGAAGCACAAAATTACCACGTTCCTTGCGCTCACCCTCATCAGTCTGACGGTTGCCATTGTCGCCATTGTCGCTGTCGCCTTCCGTGATTACGGACTCGCCAGCGCAAAAGAGAAGGCAATTGTTGTTTCCGAGCTGGTTAGAGATGGACTGACCGTTCATATGGTTAATGGGATTATGCCTCAGCGCGCTTATTTTATGGAAAAGATTCAACGATCAAAAAACATTGAGAATCTCTGGGTCGTCCGCGCCAACAGCGTGATCAACCAGTTCGGCGCCGGAATGATGGGCGAAAAGGCAAAGGATACAATTGACGCCGCCGTGCTTGAAGGCGGAGCAATGCAAACTCAGATTGACGAAGACAGCGATGAAGTTAAACTAAGAGTAACAATTCCATACACGTCAACAGCAGAATGCGTTACCTGTCACGAGTCTAGCACCGACGATGTGCTTGGCGCTGTCAGCATGATATTCGACATCACCGACGTACGCTACAGCGGCATAAAGACAATCGTATATATCTCCGTCATAGCGTTGATCGTGCTGGCTTTTATCAGCTTGGCGACAAGCCGAGGCATCAACCGCTACCTCAACCTCTTTGAAGACCTTTCCGAAGCCGTCAAAAAAGGCCACGAAGGAGACTTCTCGCCGCGCATCACCACGAATCTTACCGACGAAGGCGGCACTCTTGCCAAACTGCTCAACGACCTCTACGAACTGTTGAGCGAAACGGTAAATCATATCGACAAGAGGGTCTCGATTCTGCTAGGCGGCGGGACGCATTCGGAATCGCGCAATCCGCTTACACGCACCAGCGACATCGTGGACGATCTTGTCGCCATATATAAGTTCAAGAAAACAATTGAGGTCGATCGCGACAAGAAAGAGGTGTACGACCATATCGCCACTGTCGTAAGAGAGCATATCGGGCATTGCGATTTCGCGCTGTTTGAGGTTCTACTGGAAAGCAATAAGATTACCCTGTTGCAAAGCACGAGGACGCAGTGGTACTGGAATCCCACCAGCGATACGGTGCTTACTGAAGAGTGCCGCGCTCTGCGCACAGGCAGTGCGGTGTTCTCGGACGATGCCCTGCACCTGTGCAAACACTACGATGGCATTGATGCCAAGTTCGCATATATGTGTCTGCCATACCGCATGACGGCGGAAGTTACGCTGTTGATTCAGGTTGTGGCGAAAGACAGCGCGGCGCTTGATAAGGTAAAAGGCGAGTTCGCCACGCTCACTAACTATCTTGAATCTGCCCGACCGGTGCTTGAAACGCACTATCTTATGTCCGTTCTGCAAGATACGAGTCTGCGCGACGCGCTGACCGGTCTGTATAACCGCAAGTTCTTAGACGAGTATATTGACCGTATAAGCAAAGAAGCCACGCGCTCAAAAGTCAGCTATGGCGTGCTTTCGCTCGATCTTGACTTCTTCAAAATGGTCAACGACACCTATGGACACGACATCGGGGACGTGGTGATTAAAGGTATCGCCGATACGATCAGGGGATCGATCCGCGAAGCGGACGTAGCGGTACGAAACGGCGGCGAGGAGTTTCTTGTGCTGCTGATGAACACTACGGAAGAGGGAGCGCTGAGAGTGGCGGAAAAGATACGCGAAACTTTTGCCGCGACTGTGTTTAATATCCCCGGAGCGCAACTTCGCAAGACGGTCAGCGCGGGTGTCGCGATCTATCCGTCTGACGCGGGCGGAATGTGGCGGGCGATCAAGTGCGCCGATGTAGCGCTTTACAAAGCCAAAGAGTCCGGCAGAAACCTTGTCGTTCGCTATACTCCCGATCTAAACGTAGGTCAAGACATCTACTGATAAAGCCTTCCCTCCCGATCGCGTCGGGAGGGGGCGCGTTTGGCGCAAAAAGGATCGATGTTGATCGATTATTCTCTGGAAAAATCCTTTGAGCTTTTTGAACCCGGACCGGTGTTGCTACTTACCACCAAGCAGGGCGAAAAATCAAATGTGATGACGTTAAGCTGGCACGCGCTGATCGACTTTACGCCGATCATAGCGGTTGTGCTGAGCAACGGCGACTATTCGTTCAACACTCTGAGAAAAACAAAGGAGTGCGTACTCGCAATCCCAAACGCGGAGTTAATGCAAACAGCGGTGTCCATCGGCAACTGCTCCGGTAGAGAAACAGATAAATTCGCCACATTTAATCTCACCGCCGCCAAATCGCAGCGCGTGAAACCGCCTCTGATTGCAGAAGCGCTGTACAACGTGGAGTGCGCGGTAATTGATGTGTCGCTAGCCGACCGCTATGGAATGTTTGTGCTGGAAGGCTTGAAGGCGTGGGAGAATGAAAAGATAGCCGATCGGCGCACTTTTCACGCACACGGCAACGGCATATTTACTTTAGATGGCGAAGAGATAAACCTGAAAAACCTGATGACCAAGTGGCCGCAGTTTGTATAGAGACGCGCTTCTCATTTCCCGCATCGGTAGTTTTGGCATAATTCGAAAATGAACGAACATCTGATAGATGTACTCCTGCTTTTCCTGATCGAAGTGGCAGAGTCCAATCTGCAAAGGGGAAAAACGTTCAACGATCTGGTGAACAATCTCTATCTTCTCAAGATGAATCACCCGCTTGGTTTCTGGCTGCTCTCTTCTTCCTTTCTCTTTGTTACATACTTTCTGGTGCATGGTATCGGCTCGGCATTTGTGCTAGGAGGCATTCTGGCGCTTAAAGCCGCCGACATATCGCTCAAATTCAAGCTAATAAAGCACATCACACAGGACAACTGCGAATTTAACGTTACACAGACGCTGGGCGTACCCAACTTTCCCATCACTCCCGCGCTCCGTTACAGCGGCGCGCTTGTCTATACAACCCTATTCTTCTGGGCGCTCTCTATCCCTGCGCAATAGTAAAGCGCTCCTTCATCTGCGAGTTAAGCTGATTTTTTTGGTAGCTGATCGCCCTTTTGATCTGCTCGATCTCCGCTTGCAGCTCCTCTCTTTTATGCCACAAAAAGGCGAGCGCCTCACCGATCAGCGCGGCGGTCTCTACCGCCTCGTCTCTGCTTTCAAATACCGTCGGCATATCGCCATACATAGCCGCAATCGCGTCCATATCGTTGTTTATAACCGCTATCTTAAACGCCCCGATCCACGCCGCGTTACGACTCACTATCAAGCCCTGTCTCCTCATTCCATGCGTCTAAAAGCCCCTGCGCGACTTTAAGCACCGTATCAAGCCGCTGGGTATCACACTCGATGTTCGCCTCCGTCAGCAACTTGATCTGATAGGTGTATAGCCCGTGCAGATAGCTGGACATCTCCTCGTTGCCCTCTGAAAAATCAAGCGACGCCATCAGCTCGGTAAATATGTCGATCGCGCGGTTTATCCAATAAACCTGCTTCTCTATGTCCCCATCGCTCATGTGCTTTTGCGCCTGTGAGACAAACTTCAAAATCCCTTCAAACAACATCTGCACGAGCTTGTATGGCGACTGCACCATCGCTGTATTCTGCGTGTACTGGGTATAACCGCTCCCCACCGCCATCAGCTCTTATCCGCCGCCGCTTGATCGATAAGCATCTGAACGCTGTTAAAGGAGCTTTGATAGCGGCTGATAATAGCGTTATACGATGCAAATTGCGTCGTCATAAGATCGTATTTCGCGTTGAGGCGGTCTAGTACCTTTTGTAAACCTTCGGTTAAGTTCTTTTCTTTTACGCTAAGCTCGTCCTTGACAAGCTTCATCGTCGATTCGCCCAAAATGCCGTTTATTGTCTCTCCTAGGGTGTCAAGATTGACAAAAAGCCCGTCTCTTACGCTTTCTGTACCCTTGTAGCTTCCCGTCTTTAAGCCCGCCACAGAAGCGTCGCTGCCGCCAACCGTAAACTCCCCGCCCGTTGCGTTGGTGAGGATCAGACTTGTGCCTGCGCCTCCAAGTTTTGCGGATACGCCCGTTTGAGCGCTTATTTTGTTGATCGCGTTTAGTATCAAAATCAAATTGTCGGATACCGATGCGCCTGCGTTGAACGTTACATTGCCGATCGATACGCCGTTGATCGTCAAGTCGCTGATCTCGCCGCTTAGCGTTGTTACCGTCGAACCGACGGTATAAGACGGCGTAACGTCCGAATAGCCCCTGAAAAGCCGTTCGATCATATCCGGATCCAGCCCGGCGGCGTAGTCAAAGACGCTTTGGTCGAAACTTAACGTCCCGTTTTCGCTCAGGTTGAACGCGTAAAGCACGTCTGTTACTTCGCCCTTTGAATTTTTTACGGGACGGTTAATATCGGCAATGGATTTTCGATCCTCGTTTTCGCCAAAAAATATCTTGTTTATTTCGCTTTTGATCGCGTTTATGCGGCTGTCTCCCAGAAAACTACCGGACTCTCCCGTTTCAGAATCGTACTTCGTAATATCATTTAGAAACTTAGTAAGCGTGTTGTAGGCATCGGTAAGCTTCTGCAAGCTCTCGCTCAAAACGCTTAAATCGCGACCGATCGAAACCTGAACGGGCGATTCCGTATCCTGCATCGTTTTTTTAAGATCGATCGTTACGCCAGAGATCAGATCGTCAACGCTGTTTGACGAGCGCACGATCTCTATGTTGTTGTATAAAAACTTGGCATCCTGCGCCTCCTGCACGCTTTCTAGGTTGATCAATAGCGCGTCAGCGTCGTAGCTTCCGTCGCTCGGATCGGTAACGATCTCGTTGCCACTGCTGTCAAACTGCTTGAATTCCAGCGCGTTTTGCGTTCCGGAGTCGTTGGCTCTAATAACCAGAGAGTATGGATTGTCGCCTCCCGTATTCAGAATGCTCGCCGTAATTTTACCGTCCGATCTGTTGTTGATCTCATCGCGCAGTTCCGATAGCGTCATGCCCGCATGAACGTCGATCGAGAGTGTCGAGGAGCCTTGCTTGATCTCCAGCCTGCCACCCGTTTCGCTGAATACAGAGTTCTGATTTTCGTACTTTTGCGACTGCATCACCGTATTTTGAGCAAGCTGCGTTACTTTGATCGAAAAATCCTGCACGTCCACGCCGTCATTTGCCGTAACACTCACCGCGTCGCCGCTGACGGTAACGTTGCGCTTCATATAGGTGAGGTCTTCTGAAAACTCTTCTACAATATCAAAAAAGGTGCTGAGATACTCCGTTAGTTTGGTTTGATCTTCCTGTTTTTTATAGAGTTTTGTAAGCTGATCCTCGATCGGCTTAATCATTACGCTTTTGTCTGCTTCCTTGAGCTGGTCGATCAGGTCTGCGTTCAGCACGCTCTCCCCGCCCAAGCTGACGCCAAGCATATTTACCGTTCCCACCGCCATAATTTTCTCCTTGTTATATAAATTATGCTTTTTCGTCCAGCAACATTCCTGCTAGTTCGCGCATCCTCGCCGCGAATTTTATCGCCGCCTCACTCGGAATCTGCCGTATCACATCTCCATTCTCACCATCAAGCACCGTCAAGTAGAGCGAATTGATATCCTCGCTGTACCCAAACCGCAAACGCGTACGCATAATCAGCGCCATATCGTTGAGACTGTCGGAAATGAGGTTCAACTCCTCCACTGTGGTAGGGGTTCGCGCCTCTTCCTCTTTCCGTAGCGAAGCGTTCTTGACCTTTTGCTCCGCTTCGTTTTTTTCAAGCACCTTTTGTGCCGTTTGCGCGGAGGCGGTATCTGTTTTGAATATGGGTTGAGCGTTCAGATTAGCGATCCTCATGACTTTCCTCTCTCTTAAACCTCTCAATTTTACAACTAAATCGTCAGCAGAAAACTTATTTTAATACGCAAATGGTTAGCATTTAGCGAAAATTTTAAGATTTTAGGGTAGAAGGTGGCGATTTCAGTCTCTGTTGTGTGTGAATCGGCGCTTATGCGCCACGCTCTGGAGTGGTTTTTAAGGGAGAGGATCACTACGGCGAATGCTTGCGAATTGATTGTAACCGACAGAAATCTGCAAGGCGAAAAGCCGCAGCTTGTGATCGGCGATCACATCGCGAAGCCCTTTTCAAGATCGCAGCTAAATGCCGTTCTTGAGCGCTTCGACAAGCTTCAGGAGATAAAAACGGCGGCACAGGGGCTGTTGGAGGAATCTCCCACGCTTGAGGAGGAGTTTGAGAGGCTGGCAAAGCGCTTTTCCAATGAGCTACTGGCGTTGCTGAAAAAAAGATGAACTTCACAAGGGTGATCGCCGGACGCTACAAGGGGCGAAAAATAGCGCTACCCAAAAACGAGCTAACACGCCCAACAAAGTCGATCGTACGCGAATCGATCTTTGACACCCTCTCGGACGAAGTTTCCTCCTACCCGTTCGTGGAGCTGTTCGCGGGAAGCGGATCGGTGGGTCTGGAGGCGGCGAGCAGAGGGTGCGAAGAGGTGATATTTCTTGAGCGCGATCCCGCCGCGCTAAGAACGCTGGAGGAAAATATACGATCGCTTGGGTTTGGCGGCGCGAAGGTGATCGCGGGTGATACCTTCAAAACGGCGCGAGAGGCGGTCGATCTACTGCAAAAGCGCAGAGCGTGGTTTTACTGCGACGCGCCCTTTGGCATAGAAGCGCAGACACAAACGCTGCTTGCCGCCATACCGCCCGATGCGGCGCGCGGCGTGATCGTAGAGCATATAAGCAGCTACAAACCGCCGCACGTGTCCGGCTGCCGCGATCTGGTTAAACAGAGAAGATTTGGCAGAACCACGATCTCTTATTACAGAGACGATATTTGACAACAATATCTTTTACGCGATAATGCCGTTTTTCAAACAAAAGGAAACCCGAATGGCTCGTCAATCTCTTCTTGCCCACGCTCAAAACGCAGTGAAGGTCTACTGCATAACCCTGCAAAACTGCGCTGAAAGACAGAAGAAAATCACGGCACAGCTAAATCAACTAGGATTGGAGTTTGAGTTTGTGTACGGCATAGACGGGCGGGCGTTAAGCCAAGAGGAGATCAACTCTCTTTACGATCGGGAAAAATGCAGGCGCTTTCACATACGCAAGTACAAAAAAGACGTCGATCTATCACGTGGAGAGATCGGATGTACGCTAAGCCACAACTTACTATATAAAAAGATGATTGACGAAGATGTACAACGAGCAATCATATTGGAAGACGACGCGCTGATCGATGACGACGCGCTCTCTCTGCTGGAGCCTTTGAGCAGATTGCCGATCGATGGATATGTTGTAAATTTATCGCATCCGCCGTCATCGCAAAAGCGAAATAAAAGACGCTTTGAACTGTCTATTCCATGGCATACAATAATTCTCAACGACAAGTTTTTCATTCGTCATTCATTTGCTCATTCTACCCTTACTTCAGGATATTATATCGATATAAAAGCGGCGCGGGTTATGTATAAATTAACCCAGAGGGTTTTTCTGATAATCGATCAGTGGAGCTACTTCAGAGAGTATGTTAAATTCAGGATAATCAATAGGAATGTCATACGGCAAGACGAGAATCTAAAATCGGTAATTGGAGGAAGCAGAGACGGCATAAAGGTAAAAACCGGCGCCATCGGGCATATCTTATGGGTAATCAGAAGGCAGTTTGGCAAACTTCGCTATATCGCCCTTTCGCTTATTCGCTGAGGCTCTCCTCAAAGATTGTTACCGCAAATTCTCAAGCGTTTGAACCACGTCGTCGATCGTGCTTTGGACAAATTCCACGTCGCGGACGAGCTTCTCTATATCTTTCGCGTTCTCGTTCATCGTGTCGGAGCAGTCGCCGATTGACTGCACCACCACACCTATGGATGCGTTCGTCTCGGTAAGGCTCTTTTGCGTCCTTTCGGCAAGTTTGCGCACCTCGTCCGCTACAACCGCAAATCCCCTGCCCTGATCGCCGGCGCGCGCCGCCTCGATCGCCGCGTTCAAAGCAAGCAAATTGGTCTGATCGGCAATGTCGGCTATCACGCTGAGTACATCCCGCGTCTGATCGGCGTCGTGTCCTAGCTGCGTGAGTTTCTCCGAAAGCTCGTTCTCCTTTTGACTGGCAAGTTTGATCTTTTGCGTCAGAGAGGCGATCGTCTCCTTAGCTCTGCCGATCGCCTCGATTCTCAGCACCTCCACCGTATTTGTGAGTTTTTCCGCATGCGCCTCAATCTCCTGCGCCTTTTTCGCATTCTCCTCGTTGAGAGATTTCAGCGCCGCGCCAAGCGCGTTTACTCCCTCTAGCAACTTGAGCGTCTCGTACTTAACCTCTTTTGTATCCGCCGTTTTGTCGAACTCCCCTCTGCCAAACGCCTCAAACGAGGCGAGAAGCTGCGCTACCATGCCTTTTTCAAAAGCGTCTAGCATCTTATTTACGCTTTTTGAGAGGGTAAAGAGGACAGGATCGCCTTGATCGGCAAGCAAACGATACGCAAGCATTCCGCTACGCGCTCGCTCGGCGGTCAGCAGCACCTGCGCGGCGGTCAGCATATAGCTCTGCGTATTTTCCGTGTAACGATCGGCAATATCGTAAAGCGCACGGGTAAAGCTGTCTGCCGAATGCGGCATAGCAGGCATCTTGTTGCGCTTGCGCTCGATCAACTCTTTTAACTGAATGAGGGCGGGAGGTATCTCCAGATTGGCGGGCGAAGAGCTAAGCAGAAAAAATATGCCCGCTATAAAGGCGAAAATGGCGAAAAAACCCGCGCTGTTTGCCTCTGCCGCGAAACAAAAAAAGACGTTCAGCAACAAAATAATCGACAATACGATCATCTTTACAATCTGTTTCATAGCGATTCCTTATCTCGTCATACCATTGTGCGGTAAAGCGCTTCGGCTTCCGCGATCTCCTCCGGCGTAGCTCGCTTGCGGGCGGAGAGATAGGAGGTTTCTCCCTCGTGGTTTTTCGACACCATAATTGTGGCGTAAACCCAGTAAAAATCGCCGCTTTTGGCGCGGTTTTTCACAAGTCCCGTCCATGTTTTGCCGCTTTTGATCGTATCCCATAGCTGTTTGAACGCCGCCTTAGGCATGTCGGGATGTCGGACTATATTGTGCGGCTTGCCCACCAGCTCCTCAAGCGAATAGCCGCAAACCGCTGAAAAATCCTCGTTCGCAAATGTAATAACACCCTTTTCGTCCGTCTGCGAAACAAGAAAATGCGTCTCCTTCAGCTCTATCTCCGCCATGGTGCCTCCTTGCAAAGCGAATATAATATAATTTGCGAGCTCAATTCTACCTCAAAAAGGTCTTTTGTTATGCAAAGTTTTAAGGTATTTTCCGGTTCGGCTCACCCGCTACTTGCCGCGGAAATCTGCGCCAATATGGACTATCCGCTTGGGCAGGTAACCAGAAGCCGTTTCAGCGATGGCGAGATAGGCATTCAGATCAGCGAAAGCGTGCGCGGACAGGAGATTTTTATCATTCAGCCTACCTGCCCGCCCGCCAACGACAACCTGATGGAGATACTGTTGATGGTGGACGCGCTCAAACGATCCAGCGCCAGCAGCATTATTGCCGTTATGCCCTATTTTGGCTACGCGAGGCAAGATCGCAAAGCCGCGCCGCGAGTGCCGATCACCGCCAAACTGGTGGCAAATCTGCTGGAAACGGCGGGCATTGACCGTCTCGTTACGCTCGATCTGCACGCGGGGCAGATTCAAGGCTTTTTTGATATTCCCGTCGATAATCTCTACGGCTCGATCGTCTTTGAGGACTACATTCTTGGCAAGCAAATGTCCAATCCCATCATCGCCTCTCCCGATGTCGGCGGCGTGGCGCGGGCGCGTATCCTTGCCAAACGGCTCGGGCTGGATATAGTGATTGTGGATAAACGGCGCGAGCGGTCAAACGTCAGCGAAGTGATGAACATTATAGGCGACGTGAGAGACAAAGACGTGATCATGATCGACGACATCGTAGATACCGCCGGAACGCTCGTAAGCGCGGCGAAGATACTCAAAGAAAAAGGGGCGTCAAGCGTTATGGCTTGTTGTTCCCACGCGGTGCTTTCGGGACCGGCGTACGAAAGGCTCGAAACCGGAGCGCTTGACGAGCTTGTCGTTACAAATACGATCCCGCTTAGAAAGCCGAGCGAAAAAATTACGGTTCTAAGCGTCGCGCCGCTGTTTTCGGAGGTGATGCGCCGAATCGTCAATGACGAAAGCGTAAACGGGCTATTTGAATAGCCTTGCGGCGACTTGAGCGCATTAAAGTCTAGTATATGAAAATCAAAGCGCGTTGGGCGATCCTATACCCTGCGACGGCGATAGAGAGGTCAAAACTCAAGCGGCGTTTAATGCCCGAAACTTAAAAATTAGACAAAAGATCGCTATTTTTGCCTTGACAATCAGTAAAGAGTAGCTAGAATGTTCAAATCTAATTGAATCGAAAGGATCGTCAATGTCGTTTGCTAATGCCTTAATGCGCATGGATCCCGCATCAAGCGATGCGGAAACCAGTACACCCCCCCCCCCCCCCCATTTTTAACTAGATCGCTGATAAGTTTAGCTTCCTCTGTTTTGTTTGTTTCGCTGCTGATCGTTGGTTGCGGCGGAGGCGGCGGCGACAACCCAAGCGAAGTTCAGTTCAAAACCATATCCGCTGGCGGCTTTCACTCCCTTGCCTTGTCCAATAACGGCAAGGTTTACGCGGCGGGATATAACGAATATGGTCAGCTTGGTTTAGGCGACAATACCAATCGCAACGCCTTTACCGAAGTTGCCTCTTTAAGCGGTAAAAACATCACCGCTCTATCTGCTGGCTACGAACACTCCCTTGCTCTATCCAATAGCGGCAAAGTTTACGCGACGGGGTGGAACAACTATGGTCAGCTTGGTTTAGGCGACAATACCGATCGCAACGCCTTTACCGAAGTTACCGATCTAAGCGGTAAAAACATTATCGCTTTATCTGCGGGTATCTATCGCTCCCTTGCTCTATCCAGTAACGGCAAGGTTTATGCGACGGGACGTAACCACTATGGTCAGCTTGGTTTAGGCGACAATACCAATACAAATACCTTTAAAGAAGTTACCGATCTAAGCGGCATTACCGCTATATTTGCGGGCGGCAATTATTCCTTTGCCATATCCAACGATGGCAAGGTTTACGCAACGGGACGTAACAACTATGGTCAGCTTGGTTTAGACAACAATGACAATAAAAATACCTTTACTGACGTTACCTCTTTAAGCGGTAAAACCATTACCGCTTTATCTGCGAGCGACGAGCATTCCTTTGCCATATCCAACGATGGCAAGGTTTACGCAACGGGACGTAACAACTATGGTCAGCTTGGCTCAGGCGATAATACCGATTGCGACGCCTTTGCCGAAGTTAGCTCTTTAAGCGGTAAAACCATTATCGCTATAGCTGTTGGCTACGAACACTCCCTTGCCCTATCTAGCGATCGCAAGATTTATGCGACGGGAGATAACTATTCTGGTCAGCTGGGTTAAGGCGATAAAATCGATCGCAACGCCTTTACCAAAGTTACCGTTTGGGACGATTAAGATCGACGCTTTAATAAGCGCGAGTTAAGTTCTCTCTTAGTTTAACCCGCTACAATAAGCGCCGCGCGCAATCAAGCCAATGAAGCGTTTCGCGGCGCGCGCAAAACCCATAAAGGTCAAAAGGAAATAGTATGAAAGTAGTAAGACAAGCGGCGCTTATTTTTGCCTCGCTCGCAATTTCGGCTTTTGCCCATACGCACGGGCATTCGATCGCTATGCTAGATCACGGCGCTTATCAAGAGGAGATCGATCGGCATACGCAGGCGATCAAGCTCAATCCCAACGACGCAAAG
>JAIRKM010000011.1 GCA_031260125.1 Helicobacteraceae bacterium
AAAAACACGGCGAGCGGCATTGAGCTAAAGCTGATCAACGGCGGCTCATTTACAATGGGAGCAGACGACTACGAGGCGGAGGACACCGAAAAACCGCCGCATTTAGTAACGATCACACAACCTTACTACATCGGCATCTATGAGGTTACAAAAACGCAGTGGCGGGCGGTTATGGGCGGCGACAGAGGTAATGCGCCGGTAACGAACGTATCGTGGGAGAAGATCGCCGGCACAAACGGCTTTATCCGCAAGCTCAACGCCGACGCCGGCACGATCGTTATCGGAGGGACAATCTATGAGTACGCTCTACCAAGCGAAGCGCAGTGGGAATTTGCAGCGCGCGGCGGCATGGCAGACGCGTATTCATGGGGATCGGCTCAGCCGGGCGCGTTTGCGTGGTACGCGGTAAACGCGGCGCTCAACACCCACACGACGGGACTTAAATGGCCGAACGGATATGGGCTTTTTGACACGAGCGGCAATGCGGCGGAGTGGGTCTATGACTGCTATGTCGAGTATGAGAGCGACAGCGCGTCCGATCCTCTCAGCAGCGCCGACTGCGTGAAAGATCGAATTGTGCGCGGCGGCAGCTACGAAGACGCGGTTGACGGATTGAGAGTTACACGGCGGGTTCTCCGCCCAAAAACCTACTCCGACGGTACGATCGGCTTTCGACTGGCGCTCACGCCCAAACGCTGATCGGCACTATTGTACGCGGCTTAATCGTTTACAATGTAAAATCCGCGCTTAATTTAGATATAGTGAAGGCAAAACCGGATGAAAATAATCGCAGCGCTGCTTCTAGTCTCCCTTACCGCTCTCAACGCGGCGCTCTACGAGCACTCGGAGACCTCTTACGACCGCGAAGTTCTTTTGTCGCTTGACGTTGACGAAAAGTTTATGCGCGATCCTGAGCTGATGGTGATGAAGAACAGCTACGCGTTTTATCAGCAGGAGAAATTTCTGCGTATACTGTCCGACGCTTATATCTATCAGCCGCTGATCAAACAGAAGATCGCCGATGCCAATCTGCCACCGGCGCTTGTCTATATGGCGATGGCAGAGTCCAGTTTCAAACCGCGCGCCTTTTCCAGCGCGAAGGCGGTGGGAATCTGGCAGTTTATGCCTTCCACCGCCAAGCAGTACGGCTTGAAAGTCGATGCCTATATTGACGAGCGAAGAGACCCCATAAAGGCGACTGACGCGGCGATTAGATATCTAAACGATCTTTACGCCAAATTTGGCAAGTGGTCGCTTGCGATCATGGCTTACAACTGCGGCGAGGGGAGGGTGCGCTGGGCGATCAAGGAGGCGAAAACCGACGATCTAAGCGTTCTTATGAGCGTGCGAAAAAAGGTCAAGAAGCAGTATCTTCCGGACGAAACTAGAGGCTATCTGCGCAAGATACTGGCGATGGCTTCGTTGGCGGAGAACGAATCGCTTATGCTCAGCGCGAGCGCCGAACATCTGCTAAACCGCGGATCGAGCTACCCAATGGTTCAGGTACAAGCCGCGCCGGGCGCAACGCTTGCGGAGATCGCACGGGTTACGGGCGAGAGCGTAAGCACGATCAAATCGCTCAATCCTAGCCTAAAGTACGAATTTACCCCGCCTTACGGCAAAAGCTACTCTCTTTATATTCCCTACGATAAAGCGGCTCTCTTTAGACAAAACTACGTCTTCAAGCCAAATAAGAACAAATTTATCGTCCATGAGGTCAAAAAAGGGGAAAATCTGACCGCGATCTCTAAAAGGTACGGCGTTTCCGTAGCGATGATCAAGGACTTCAACAATAAGACAAAGAATCTTATTCGCGTTAAAGATAAATTGATCATTCCGATCGTTTCCAATAAAGAAACGGCGGTTTCGGGCGATTATATAGTTCAAAACGGCGATTCGCTAAGTTCTATCGCCAAAAAGTTCAACACATCAGTGGAGCGGCTAAAAAATGCGAATAATCTCAGCAAGGACACGATTAAGCGCGGCGATCGGCTTATTATCGGTCGTTAGCCTCCTATATTCCGGTTGTAGCGGTCGTTACCAGTATGTTGGGTTTGCGTCCGGTTACTATCCAAGCAATCGATCCCCTTCCGCGTACGCGGGCAATTACGTCGAGCTGGAGCCTACGCGCGCGGATGGAGCATCCTCAATGCACCGCGCAACGCTTAAAGGGTACAACGTCTTAGGCAAACGCTACTATCCGCAGATTATGCCGATTGGCTGGCGGGAGATTGGCATAGCAAGCTGGTACGGTTCCGATTTTCACGGCAAAAAGACCTCAAGCGGCGAAATGTACGACATGTACGCGCCCGGCACAGCCGCCCACAAAACGCTTCCTATGAATACGATTCTGTTGGTAACGCGCAAAGATACCGGCGCGCAGGTGAAGGTGAGAGTCAACGATCGCGGGCCATTCGTGGCCGGCAGGATCATCGATCTCTCCTATACGGCGGGCAAAGCGATCGGGCTGGACAAAGCGGGAACCGCTATGGTAACGATCGAGGTAATTGAGTACGACGCATACATAGGCGCTCAGCTTGGGATAAAAGATCGGCGATTTGCCGCTGCGGTTTCGGCTGAAGCGGCACCGCAATCAACGGTAGGAAAGAGCGGCTACGCTTTACAGCTCGGATCGTTTAAGAGCCTTGACTGGGCGAATAAACTCAAAATCGATTCCATCTCAAAAGCGGGCGGCAAAGAGGTTGTGATCAAGACGGTCAGCTTCGGTAGCGAGAAGCTACACCGCGTCCTAATCGGCGAGTTTGACACCAAAGAGGACGCGATTCGCTTCAAAGACGAAAACGGCTTTGACGGCGCTGTCGTGATAAGCGCCTCATAAGGAAAAAGGTTATGGCAGTAGAAAAAAAGCGTTTGACCAAAGAAACTGATATTACGTTGAAGCTGGAGCTTCACAGCGAGGAAGAATCGACGATCGAGACGGGGATTGGTTTTTTTGATCATATGCTCCATGCGCTTGCCAAACACAGCCGCACGCACGTTGAATTGCGATGTACGGGCGATCTCAACGTTGACTTTCATCACACGGTGGAAGACGTAGGCATTGTGCTGGGATCGGCGTTTTACGAGGCGGTCTATCCCGTTTTGAACATTGCGCGGTTTGCCGATCGGATCGCCATTTTAGACGAAGCCGCCGTTTCATGCGCGCTGGATATCAGCGGCAGGCCGTATCTCTTTTGCGATCTCTCTTTGAGCGGCAAGATCGGCGATTTTGACGCGGAGCTTACGGCGGAGTTTTTCCGCGCGTTTGTCAGCAATATGAAGATAGGCGCGCATATTACGCTCCTACGCGGCAACAATAAACATCATATTGTTGAGGCGGCGTTCAAAGCGTTTGCGATCGCCCTGCGTTCCGCGCTGGCTGTCGATGGAGAGGTTAAAGCCGCTCCTAGTACCAAAGGTGTTTTGTAGTCTTGAAAATATGGATTTTCTGCTTTGCTCTGCTGGCGATCAGCCTGACGCTGGGCTTTGTGCTTTCTCCAGCCGGCAGAAGCGGCGCTCAGGAAGAGACGCTGCCTGAGGTCGAGCTGGACGATTACAAGATATACGATGTAGATATCGAAGGTGTCAAGCAGACGCTTTTTGCAAAAGAGGGCAGGCACTACGCGGATCGCGAGGAGTTTACCTATCCAGCGGCGATCGTTGTGCAAGATGGCGTTTGGAGCAAGATGAGCGCAAATGAAGGCGTCTATATGGAGGACACTCTGTCGTTGAGCGGCGATGTGCTTTTTGATGATATGCTGGGCAGGCGGCTCAAAACAGAGAGCGCCGAGTATAATAAAAAAAGCGGGATTTTCAAAGGCGCGGAGGGCTTTCAAGCGGCAGTGGCGGAAGGAAGAATTAACGGTAGGGGATTTACCGCGGATATGCAAAATCGAACGATCGAAGCGTGGAGCGTGAGACTGGTGATAGATGTCAAAAATTTGTAGTTTTTTTGTTCTCTGCTGTTTTGCTTGCGGCGCGCAGGTTGAGATTACCGCCCAAAAGATGTTTGCCGATGAAAAGACATCAACCGCCGTTTTTTCAGGTAGCGTCGCCATCAAACGCGCAAAGGACACGATCAAAGCGGAGAAGATCACGCTGACCTTTACGCCAAACCGCGAAGTGAAGCGGTTTGAGGCGGAGCATAACTGCTCATTTGATGTTACCGCCGATCAGAACCGTCGTTTTACCGGCGAGGCGGACTATCTGGAGTATCTGCCCTTTGAGGGCATATATAAACTGCGCGGACACGCATGGATTGAGGACATAAACGACAAGCGTAAAGTTTATGGCGAGAGAATCGAGTTGAATGAAAAGACGCTTTCTACACAGGTGATAGGCGAGGAAAAGCAACCGGTCAAGCTGATCATCACGATCAAAGACAAAAATGAATCGGATCGTTAAAGTGCTGGAGGCTTCATTTGCCGCTTCAGCGTCAAACATCGGCGGCGCGCCCGATCCAAACGTAAGCGAAACGGTGTTTATAGGGCGATCCAACGTGGGCAAAAGCTCTCTGCTCAACGCGCTTATGGGGCGGAAAAATCTGGCGAAAACATCCTCTACGCCGGGTAAGACGAGGCTGATCAACTTCTACTCCGTAAACTTTTCGCTGGAGGGCGCTCAATTTGCTATGCGGTTGGTGGATATGCCCGGCTATGGGTACGCGAAGGTGTCCAAAGCGGCGAAAAGCGACTGGGAGGGCGAATTGGGCTATTTTTTACAAAACAGATCGTCTATTAAAGTTTTTCTGCGCTTGATCGATGCGCGCCATCCGGAACTGCCGCAGGATTTGGAGGTGAAGCGGTATGTCTCTTCTATCTTAAAAGGCGATCAAAAGGAACTGCCGGTTTTCACTAAGATAGATAAGCTCAACCGCAAAGAAAAAGACGCTCTTTTACGATCGTTTCCCGATGCCATTATGGTGTCGTCCGCAAAGGGGGACGGAATAGAGAGTTTAAGAGAAAAAATAATGGAGCGCTGTTTTGGAAGTTATTAAACCGACGCTGCGCGACGTGGAATCTATGCAGCGGCTGGTCAAACCCTATGTGGAAGAGGGGATAATTTTGGCAAGAAGCGACGACGAGGTGGCAAGCACCATCAGATCGTATATGGTGGTAAAGAAGCAAGAGGAGATTTTGGGCTTTGCTTCGTTATTTATATACACGCACGAATTTGCCGAAGTGAGATCGCTGGCCGTAGCGAAAAAACATCAAAGAAATGGAGTCGGGAGCGCTGTTGTCAAAGCGTTAATTGAGGAGGGAAGAAAACTTGGACTACGGCAGATATTAACTCTTACATATCACTCTGATTTTTTTAAGAGACTTGGGTTTAAGGAGGTGGCGAAAGAAGAGGTTTGGCACCACAAAGTGTGGGAAGATTGTATTAAGTGTAGGCACTTTCCGGTATGCGACGAATTAGCCCTGATACTAAACTTATAATCCGCGATTTTCTCTGGATTATTCCGCTGGTGATCTATGAATCGCTAGGAACAATATACTATTTTCTGCCGCCTCTCTTTGGCTTTTTTACTGCGGTTTTGGTAGCAAACAAACGAACTCGCTATCTTCCGCTCATACTCGTTTATTTGCTGTTTTATGAAGCCGATCATAGATATCTTATGTTTGGTTCGTGGATATTTTTGTTTCTTTTCTTTCGCTTTATTGTGCCTCTAATGGAAGACTATATTATTAGCAGAGGTGTAGTTCTATTTTTAACAGTATTGATATCCTATGTTGGTCTTTATTGCTTCGTATCTTTGATATACTTTGCCTTTGGAGTGGAGGCTTTAAGTTTTAGCTGGCTGTTTGTATATTATGTATTTATTGAAACCATTCTTGCGCTGGTGTTTTTATGATGCGGCTTAAATTTCTGATAATCCTAATGATCACCATCTGGATAGCTCTGATCGGGCGGGTGTACTACATCACGATCCTAAAGGGCGAACACTATAGCCTGCTCGCGCTGAAAAACACGATCAAAGAGGAACCGCTTCTTCCCGTGCGCGGGACAATCTACGATCGCAACGGCAATCCGCTCGCCGTCAACCGACTTGGTTTTGCTATATCGCTTTCGCCGCATTTAAGCCGCGGCGCCGCTTTGCAAGAACTAGACGCCGTGCTGGACTACTTCCTCTCAATTGTCCCCGCTCAAGAGGATAAAGAGACGCTTAAAGCGCGTTACTTAAAAGCCGATTCGTTCTATGGGCACGATCCGGTTGAACTGGTACCGTTTGTGTCGTATGAATTGATCCTTCCTTGGTTTACCAGACTTAGTTTAAATAAAAATATCCACATATCTCCTACCACACTGCGCCACTATCCAAACGGCAACGTCGCTTCGCATATTTTGGGCTATGTTTCCCGTGCTGATCGCACAAATAAAACGCTCGATCCCATAAGCAAGACGATCGGTTTTCACGGCAGAAACGGCATTGAATTATATTACAACAAAGAGCTTCAGGGTCAGCTTGGAAAACGAGTTTTTCAGGTAACCGCGCTCAATCGCGAAATTGAGGAGAGAGAGCGTACTGAACCGAGTCAAGATCAAGATATGGTATTGCATCTTGACATTCGCTTACAGCGCTACATACACGATCTCTTCCAAAATAACGATCAATCGGGTGTTGTTCTGGTGATGGATTTAGAAAACGGCGGAATTATTGCGGCAGGTAGCTTTCCAGAATACGATATCAATAAGTTTGTAACAGGAATAAGCGTTGCCGAATGGGGTGAAATGGTGAACGATCTGCGCCACCCGTTTACCAATAAGATAGTCAATAGCTTCTACCCACCCGGCAGCGTGATCAAGCCCAGCGTTGCTCTAAGTTTTTTAGAATCGGGGCAGATAACGCTTCAAACCGAATTTAACTGCGCGGGCGCATTCGCGTTTGCCGATCGCTATTTTCGCTGTTGGAGAGGCGGCGGGCATGGCGATATCAATATGCAGCGCGCCATAACGGAAAGTTGCGACATATATTTTTATCGCGGTAGTCTGCTTGCGGGCATTGACAATATATCGCGCAAACTGGTTGAACACGGGTTTGGTGTGAAATCCGGCGTCGATCTGCCAAACGAGTTTATAGGAATCGTTCCAAACAAAGAGTGGAAGATGGAACGTTACCACAAGTCATGGTTTACGGGCGAAACGCTGATAACATCTATAGGGCAGGGCGGTTTTCTCGCGACGCCAATGCAGGTTTTGTCCAATATATCGTTAATAGCGACAGGTAAAAAGATTACTCCAAGATTTGCTAAAAAGTTTCAGAATAAGGATATAGAAGTTACATATACAACCCCGTTTTCCGAAAGTGATAAATACTATATTGATGTAATCAGACAATCTCTTTTTGACGCGGCAAAAACACCGCGTGGAACTGCCGCCCGCGCTATGATGCCGCTTCCCATATCCGTCGCGGGCAAGACAGGAACGGCGCAGGTGGTGGGCATACCTCAGGGAGTTCGGGCGAGAATGAGCGAAAAGGAGTACGAATTTCAGATGCGCTCTCACGCATGGTTCATGGGATACGCCCCATTTGAAAATCCGCGCTATTCGCTCGTGGTACTGGTGGAACACGGGATGAGCGGCGGGGCGGTCGCCGCCCCTCTAGCCGCCGATATTTTAAGGAAAATGATAGAGCTGGGTTACTTCAAAGAGACGAAGAAAAAGTAACGCCCAACTCTCCCGCCGCTCCAAATATCCTGTGC
This sequence comes from Helicobacteraceae bacterium, assembly GCA_031260125.1. Taxonomy (GTDB): domain Bacteria; phylum Campylobacterota; class Campylobacteria; order Campylobacterales; family SZUA-545; genus JAIRKM01. The sequence goes on from JAIRKM010000011.1 coordinate 7,704, forward strand.
TGTGAGCGTCTCAATCCTCAATCGCCCTTCATAGTTTCTACACATTTGACTGCTACAATTTTTTCCTTAATTTCTTATTTTCAGGAGCATACATTGAAGAAAGTCTTGCTGTTGACCCTATCGGTCTATATCGCGCTGGCTGCGCCTAAGATTGCTTTTCAGGACTACGAGTCTTCCACCGGCTCCGCGCCGATTATCAGTTACGCCTCCGTACTGAAAGACGCGCGCAAAAGCGTCGTAAACATCTCCACGCAGAAGAATGTCAAGGTGGATCAACGTGGTTTTTCGCCGTTCTTGAACGATCCCTTCTTCCGTCAATTTTTTGACAATTACGGTCTAAGCATTCCTAAGGATCGCATAGAGCGATCTCTTGGCAGTGGCGTGATCATCAGCAAAGATGGCTACGTTGTTACCAATAATCACGTGGTAGAAGGCGCCGACAAGGTGATCGTAACGATCGGTAATGACGAGTTTGCCGCCAAAATTATTGGCAGCGATCCGCGAAGCGATCTGGCGGTGATCAAGATCGAGGCAAAAAACCTTACGCCGGCGGTTTTTTACGATTCGGACAAAGTAGAGGTAGGCGATATGGTCTTTGCGATTGGCAATCCATTCGGCGTCGGCGAGACGATCACGAGCGGTATCGTTTCCGCCACAAACCGATCGGCTGTTGGGATTGTGGAGTACGAAAACTTCATACAAACTGACGCCGCGATCAACCCGGGCAACTCCGGCGGCGCGCTGGTCAACTCAACCGGAGCGCTTGTAGGCATAAACAGCGCAATCTTGACGCGAAGCGGCGCGAGCCACGGCGTGGGGTTCTCTATACCGTCAAATATGGTCAAGCAGGTCGCCTCACAGCTTATTGAAAACGGCGAAGTGGTGCGGGCGTGGCTGGGTGTGAGCATAGGGAATTTGGACGAGAACCTACAGGAGTTTTACGGACGCAAAGATGGCGCGCTGGTTAGCGGCGTGGAGCCGAATTCGCCCGCCGAAAAAGCTGGAGTGAAGCGGGGCGATCTCATCGTCAAAGTGGACGCAAAGGCAATCGCCAACGCATCCGATCTGAAAAACACAATTGGTTCGCTGCCGCCGCAGAAAACGGTGAAACTGGAAGTCATACGCGACAAAAAAACCATTACGTTAAGCGCCGCCCTTACAAAGAGCGACGGCAAGCTGCCCTCAGAGAATTCCGCCGAATATAAGGGTTTAAGCGTTGTTCCGCTGACGGACGAATTGCGATCGAGGCTTGGATTGCAGCGCGATTTCAAAGGCGTTCTGGTGGAGAAGGTTGCGAGCAACTCTCAGGCGGAAAAGCTGGGAATAAACGTCGGCGACGTGATCGTGCAGGTGGAATCAGTAGAGATTAACGGCGTGGAAGCCTTCAAGAAAGCGACAGCGGGCAATAACAAAAAGCGGATATTTATATATCGCAAAGGCGCTATGTTTATGACCGCGCTGTGATAGAGACCTATTGCCGCGATCGGCTGAAAGCGATATTGATTATTTTTCAACCATCAAGGGTGGCGCGGTTATGAGGCTTTTGCTGTATATTTTTGTGCGTGTCTAAAGGGTAAGCTATGATGCTTGGATGTAAGGTGTGGGTTGATGTGGACAACAAACCCTATCTTGGAGAGAGTCGCATAGAGTTGCTCAAAGCGATTGAGAGGCACGGATCGATCAACGCGGCGGCAAAAGCTGTCAATTTAAGCTACAAGGCGGCGTGGGATTCGATAGATGCCATGAACAATCTCTCGCCCAAACCGCTGGTGCTACGCACCGTTGGCGGAAAGGGCGGCGGCGGCACTTTGCTGACGGATGAGGCGTTTCGAGTGATCGAGGCGTTCGACACGTACAGGAGGCAGTTCAATCGCCTTCTTTCACTGCTCTCAATTGGGGGCGGCCTATTTTCGGCGCTTGGCGCCGCACAAAGGATCACAATGAACACAAGCGCGCGCAATCAACTCTTCGGAGTCGTTTCGGAGATCCAAAGGGGCGCGGTCAATTCCAAAGTCGTTTTGACGCTCAGGAGTTCGGCGCATATTTCCGCGATCATCACAAACGACAGCGTGGAAGAGATGAAGCTCAAGGTGGGCGACGACGCGTACGCCCTGATCAAGGCAAGCTGGATCATCCTTTCGCGCGAAAAGCCGGGAAAAATCAGCGCGGGAAACGCGCTTGAGGGAAGCGTGATTGAAGTGATCAACGGTATGGTAAACGCTGAAGTCAAGCTCTTGATAGCTGGCGGCAACGTTATCACGGCGATCGTTACAACCGACGCCCAGAAAGAGCTGGACATAAAGGTTGGCGATAAATCTTGGGCGCTTTTTAGCGCGTCCAACGTAATCATTGCGGCGTAAAAACCGCAATTAAACCCCAAAAAAGGAAAAAAAATGAGAGCGTTATTGTTTTTGTGTATAACGGCAGCGTTATTGTGCGCGGATATAACGGTAGCGGCGGCCGCAAGCTACAAAAACGCCCTAACAGAGGTGGTTGGCGCCTACAAGGACGGCAAGGTAGAGACCGTTTTCGCCGCGAGCGGCAAACTGACGCAGCAGATCGGAGAGGGCGCGGATTTTGACGTGTTTATGAGCGCCGATTTGAAATTCCCGCAAGAGGTCGTCAAAAACGGCTGGGCTGAAGGCGGCGTAATTGAGACGGTTGAAAACAAGCTGATCCTGTGGAGCCGCTCGATCGATCTCAAAGAAGGGCTAAACGTCTTGACCGATAAGAGCGTAAAGCAGATCGCAATCGCAAACCCCAAAACTGCTCCTTTAGGCGCGGCGGCTGTGCAGACGCTGGAAAAGGCGGGATTGTACAAGAAGGTAGAGTCCAAGCTGGTTCAAGGCGACAACATCTCGCAAGCGGTAACCTTCGTGGAAAGCGGCGCGGCTGAAGTGGGTATTACGGGCTATTCGGTGGTAGCGGACATAATCGCCAAGGGCGAAGGCAAATACGCCTATATCGATGCAAAGCTCTACGATCCGCTGCTATACGGCACGGTAATTCTGAAAAACAGCAAGAAACTCGACGAGGCGCAAAAATTCGTCGCGTTTTTGAAGTCTGACACGGCGGCTGGAATTTTCCAGAAATATGGTTTAAGCGTCATCAAATAATGAACATTCTCGCGGGCTGTATCGCGGGCGTTGAAACCGACGGGGCGCTTTCGATCGTTGAGATAGCGGCGGGCGGCCTGTCGTTTTCGGCGGTGCTTGTGGAGACGCCCAAAACCTGCGATTATCTGGCGATCGGACGCACGGTGGAGGTCTTGTTTAAGGAGACAGAAGCGTCGATCGCCAAAAATTTAGTCGGTGAAATAAGCCTGAGAAACCGCCACAGCGCTACGGTTGAGCATGTGCGTTTTGGCGGTCTTTTATGTGAGATCGCGCTAAAAAGCGGCGGCTTTATCGTTCGATCTATTATTACGGCGCGATCGGCTAAACGGCTAAATCTTGCGGCGGGGGACGCGGTAGAATGGCTGGTCAAAGCCAATGAAATATCGTTAAGAGCGATCGATGAGTCCGCTTGAAACATCGGCGCCGTTTAACCTAAGTGCCGCGATTGTCGATCTGCTGGCGCGCTTGGGGGTCGAGCTGAGCAGGGATTCTATCGGTTTTATTTCGACGATGACGCTGACTTTCAAGCTCGCCTTTTGCGCAACCATAACGCTGTTAATCATCGGCGTGCCGCTGGCGTACTGGCTCTCTCACACGAAAAGCCGCGCGCGCGTCGTAATTGAAACCATCGTCAGTATGCCGCTTGTGCTGCCGCCTAGCGTGCTTGGTTTTTATCTGCTGATGGCGTTTAGCAAGAAAAACAGCGCAATTGGCAGGTATCTCGACGAACATTTTGACTTTCAGTTGGTTTTCAGCTTTGAGGGTTTGGTTTTAGGCAGCGTGATATTCAGCCTGCCATTTATGATTCACCCGATCCAAAGCGGCTTTTCCGCCCTCAGCGCCTCCTTACGCGAAGCCGCCGCTACGCTTGGCGCAGGCAGGTTAAAAACGCTATTTCTCGTGCTGCTGCCCAATATGAAAAGCTCGCTGCTTACGGGGATTGTGCTAAGTTTCGCGCATACGGTGGGCGAATTTGGCGTGGTTATGATGATTGGCGGCAGCAAACCGGGCGTTACAAAAGTGGCAAGCATAGCGATCTACGAGGAGGTAGAGGGGCTAAACTACGCGCTTGCGCACAAATACGCCTTTACGCTTTTCGCGATCACCTTCGCGCTGCTTCTGTGCGTCTATATCCTCAACCGCCGCTTCGCACGGGCTAGTGCTTTATGATCGAAATCGACGTTAAAAAACGGCTTAAATCCGCCGACGGCGAGATTGAGTTTACCTTCAAAAGCGCGATCGGCGAAGGCGAATTTGTAACGATCTTCGGCGCAAGCGGCGCGGGCAAAACAACGCTTTTACGCATGATCGCCGGACTTACCGCGCCCGAAAGCGGCTCGATCACGGTCGGCGGCGAAATATGGTTTGACAGCGCGAAGAAGATCAATCTCACGCCGCAAAAGCGCCGCGTTGGTTTTGTGTTTCAGGACTACGCGCTTTTTCCCAACATGAGCGTGCGAAAGAACATTGAGTTTGCGCTGTCAAAAGACGATCGCGCAAGCGCCGATCGGCTTATTGAGCTATGCGGGCTGAACAACCTAGAGTGCCAAAAACCGTCGCAGTTAAGCGGCGGACAAAGACAGCGCGTAGCCTTTGCGCGCGCGCTTGCGCCGCAGCCGAAGATTCTGCTGCTCGACGAACCGCTAAGCGCGCTGGATAACGCTATGCGCCGCGAGTTGCAAGACGAATTGCTGGCGCTGCAAAAGACGCTTCACCCTGCCGTGCTACTGGTTAGCCACGATCTAAACGAGGTTTTCAGACTTTCTAGCAGAACCTTTGTGATTGAAAACGGGCAGATCGCAAAAAGCGGCGCGCCCTCCGAGGTGTTTTCGGGCGCGAACATCAGCAACAAGTTTCGTGTTATCGGCGATGTGCTGTCAATAGAGGAATCGGGCGTCGTTTACATATTGAGCGTCCTTGTCGGCGGCGATATCGTGAAGGTCGCCGCAACGCAGACAGAGATCGACGACCTTGCGATCGGTGATCGTGTCTTGATTGCTTCCAAAGCCTTTAATCCGCTTATAATAAAGATGAGTTAGCGCGCAATCAAGCGCTTGCGGACTCACTTTGGCGGGAGAGATTTAACAAAAGCGGCGGGCTAGTGGTCAAAGTCCGTGTTATTTCCCTCCATGCTTTGCAGCAGATCGCAATCTCCTAGTTCGCAGGCTATGCGGGCATCTTCCGCGGCGCTTTTGAGATCGTCCAAATCGAGATATGCGCGTCCGCGGTTGTAGTAGGTCTGCGCATTTTTTGACCCGATCGCGATCGCCTGTGTGAAATCGGCTATTGCTCTGCCATAGCCGCACAAGTTATAGTAGGCAAGTCCGCGGCTGTAGTAGGCGTCCGCATCGTTTTTATCAACCTTGATCGTTCGCGTCCAGTTGGCGATCTCTCTGCTGTTACCGCCCAATTTAGAATAGATGTTTGCGCAGCCATTAGAAACTTTCGCGCGGTTAAGGTTGATCGCCCGCGTATAGTCCGATATTGCCTTATCGTAATCGCCCAGCTTGGCGTAGGCGTATCCGCGGACAAAGTAGGCGTCCGTATCGCTTGGGTCGATCTTGATCGCTTGGCTGTAATCGGAGATCGCCTTGCTTGCGTTTCTCGATTTGTCGTAGGCAAATCCGCGGACAAAGTAGGCGTCCGCGTTTCTTGAATCGCCTCTGATCGTCTGCGTCAACTGCCTAATCGCCTCCTGATAGTCGCCTCGTTTATATGCCGCAACGCCGTCATCAAATGTATCGGCAAACGAACAGATGGCGCAAAACAGAAAAAAAAGCCAAATAAGCGATCCAAAACGGCACATCTCGGCTTTAACCTGCCCATACGGGGGGGGGGGGGGGGGGTGAAGGGAGAAGTGGGGAGAGCGGCGCATCACCCACAATGAAATCAAAAATTGAATAAAACAACGCTCTATATTCG
>JAIRKM010000015.1 GCA_031260125.1 Helicobacteraceae bacterium
GCTGGGCAAAACCAAAAGGCGCATTATACACGCCGCGCCTTTGATTGTCGGCGCGCCCGCTACGTCGCGCTTATGTGTCCCAGCAGATAGCGGACGTTTCCCTCTTGTATGCGGATTACGACAAAGAAATCTGCCGCTTCCACCAGATAGTCGCCATTGGCGCGGATCGCAAACTCTTCCGCCGCGCACTTTTTGGCGTCAAAAAGCGTTCGTTCACTGCCCAAAAAGCGATTACGCGGCAGATTGATGTGATCTTTTGGATCAAGCGCTCGCTCGTTGTCAAACATAAATCCGCCTTCCGAAAGACGGCTGAGAGAGCTCAACGCGCCCGCCGCGCCAAGCCTTTTGGCTATTTCAAGCCCCAGAGATCGTACGTAGCAACCCTCGCCAACGACACATTCAAACGTTACAAACGGGTGGCAGTAGGCAAGCAGCTTGAGAGAATCCACGCGCGTCCTTCGCGGCTTGATCGCAAAATCCACGCCACCTCTGGCAAGCTTGTACGCCCGCTGTCCGCCGACTTTGAGCGCGCTGAATCTCGGCGGAAACTGCTCAATCTCGCCTGTCAGCTCCATAAAAACGGAGTTGATTTTTTCTATGGAAACGGCGGGAACCTCGCACACGCTAGTTATTTTCTCAATATCCAGCGTTTCGCTCTGCGCCCCCAGCCACAAGACAGCGCGGTATCTCTTTGGGGTTTTGTCAAGCAGCGCAAAAAGTCGCGTATATTGCTCAAAAGCCACGATCAGAACGCCGCTGGCAAATGGATCGAGCGTGCCAGAAAAACCCGCACGCCGCACGTTATACTTGCGTTTTAGCCGCTGCAAAAAGCCGTTTGAGCTGATAAAAGGCGGCTTATAAGCGACAAAGAGACGGTTCAAGCGCCCGCTTTCAAAGCCGCTCCACCTGTTCAAGGAAGCGATCTACAAGCTCTCCTTCGTCGTATTTACCCACAATCTTGCCGCGCACGATGATGAGCCCGCTTCTGTTGCCAAACGCGATCGCCGCGTCGGCATGTTTCGCCTCGCCCAGAGCGTTGACGGCGCAGCCCATCACGGAAAGGTTGAGCGGCTTGGCGATATGCGCGGTACGCCTTTCTATCTCGTCAACCGCGCTTTTAAGATCGCTTTGCAGTCTTGCGCAGGTGGGGCAGGAGATGATGTTGACGCCCGATGGCTGTCTGCCGCTGTCTCGCAGAATTGCGCGGGCCACGCGAACCTCCTCTTCCAATTCACTCGTGATCGAAACTCTCATCGTATCGCCGATCCCGTCAAGCAGCAGCGCGCCTAGCGCGATCGAAGATTTAATCGCGGCGTGAAAAGCCGTGCCCGCCTCAGTCAGCCCAAGATGAAACGGATAATCAACAAGCGGACGCAGACGGCGGTACGCTTCCACTGTGCGATCGGCGTCGCTTGCCTTCATAGAGATTTTAATATCCAAAAAATCCTGATCTTCAAGCAGTTTGACGTTGTACAGCGCGCTTTGCACCATAGCTTCCGCCGTGCTGCCATACTTAGCCTCAATCCTCTTTTCCAGACTGCCTCCATTAACGCCGATTCTGATCGGTATTCCACGCTCTTTGCACGCCTTTACAACCTCTTTAACGCGTGCGCCGCCGCCAATGTTGCCCGGATTTATGCGGATACAGTCGGCGCTTTGGGCTGCTATGAGGGCGAAACGGTAATTAAAATGAATATCCGCGACAATCGGCAGCGGGCTTTCGCGCTTGATCCTTTCTAGCGCGCTCGCGCTTTTTTGATCGGGTACACTTAAACGCGCAATATCGCAGCCGGCGGAGCAAAGCCTTCGTATCTGATCGAGCGTCGCCTCCACATCGTACGTCTTGGAAAAGGTCATTGACTGCACGCTAATAGGCGCTCCGCCGCCCACAGCCACATCTCCTACGAATATCTGTTTGGTCATTACCCGTTCTTTCATTGGGTAATTTTAGTCCAACTGCCATATGATTGACGGCGGGGTGTTGGGATATAATATCTATTGTATAAATTCAAGGAGAATTACTATGGAAAAGAAAGTTAAAAAACGAGTAAGAACGATCGCGCTGGTGGCGCACGATAATCGCAAACGAGATATTGTGGAGTGGGTGGAATACAACTACGGATCGCTTAAAGATCACCTGCTAGTATGCACGGGAACGACTGGCAAGCTGATACGAATGGCGCTACAAAACAAACTTGGGGTTGCGGCGGAGGAGACGCAGATTGTGCTTTTGCAATCCGGTCCGCTTGGCGGCGATCAGCAGCTTGGTGCGATGATCACGGAAGGCACGATCGATATGCTGATCTTTTTATGGGATCCGATGCAACCTCAGCCGCACGACGTTGACGTAAAGGCGCTTTTGAGAATTTGCAGCCTCTACAATATACCAACCGCATGCAACAGATCGACAGCGGACTATCTGATCAGTTCGCCGCTGTTTATAGATGAAAGCTATAAACCTAAGATCGGGGATTTTAACTCTTATGCATCCCGTTCCATCAATCTGTGAGTTCGTTTCGCTCTAGGCTACTCCATCTGTGATATGCGCGAACGGCGGTAGCCCGCGCTCAGGACGCGCCTGTCCGGTCAGCAGCAGGCGCGCAAACGCCCTCGCAATGACGGATCGCGAGTGAAAGCGCGGCAAAGAGCAGGCGCGAAAACCGCCGGACGTTACTCTTCCAGCTCTTTTTTTGTATTTATAAAATTTTCTGGAGGAATAAACTCATTGGCGTTGAAACTTCTCTGTTTCGCTTTCACCACTTCTGTCAATATCGGATCACCGGATGGATCGTACTCTATTGTGCGGATCGGATAGCCCTGTCGCATTAAGTTGACATACTCGTCGCTTATCTCCGTTATCACACCCGCGCTTGCCACTTCGACGCCGCTCAAAAGCAGCATTATCGTGCTAAGGTCCTTCGGATCGATTTCGCTGTTTGCCGTAAGTTTCGGCGCGATATAGATTTCCTTTTTCAACTCGCCGTCCACAAGCACTTGATAGCCTATTCCCTCAAAGCCGCTGATCGTTATGCTCTCGCCCGTCTTTACAATTTCGACCGTGCTATTCTCGTTTATATGCGTATATCCCAAGCTTGTGTCTCCACTCATTTCGGTTACGGAGTTTTTGAAAATATCGCCGATCACGGCTTCCGCTTTACCACCCCAGTAACGCTTCTTACTCTCGTACATAAAGTAAATTTTTCTGCCGTTCATATCAATAATCATCGTTTCGTCGCCGCTTTTGCTTTTATATCGCCCAGTGTCGATAAAAATCTCGTTCTTAAACTCTTCGTTGCCCGCATACCGCGTAATTTCGCTGATCTCCCAGCCGCCGTTCAACGCCGCCGCAGATAACAGTAAAAGCGGCATAAATCGCCATATCATTTAATTTCTTCTCCCGCTCTTTCGTTTCTTTCGCTCTCAGCAAGATCGGCGGAGATGTAGATGTTACACACCGCCGCTTCGCCTGAAGCGTCATAATGATCGCGCTTTTCATACTCCTCGCGCCACTCTTTTGGTCCTTTCGCCTTTGCCCGCTTCAGCATGTCATTTTCGTTCTCGCCCTGTTCCATACGGCGGATCGGGCGCTCAAAGCGCCCCGCCAGAAGTATCTGCTCCAACGCCTGCTCCTGCTCCTGCGAACACAACTCGGAGTTGTCGTAAACTTCCCGCCACTCCTCGATCGTCTTTGCAAACCGCAGCATATTCGTCATTCCAAGCTGCCTGATAACCGATTCATAAGAGGCGAGTGTAAATGCCTCTTTCCACTTTTGAAAATCTCCATCGGCGATCCGCTCGATCCTCGCAATGCACAGGCTGTCGATACGATCGTCCCCATGCCGCGCTTCGTGAAGCTCGATCCAGCCGCTTAACGGAAGCGTCATCGCGGTAAGCATAGAAAGCGCCATATTCCAAGCGGCGCTACCTCGTGGAGCGGCGATATATATCTCCAGCCACTCCTCCATGCTTTTAAGCGGCGCGAAGTGCGCCGCGTATATTTCCGTGCGCCTGCTCTCCATAAGGTTGAAATACCAAATAGCCTCAACTGGATCGATCTTCTCTGGAATGCTATAGAACGCCGCCGAGTTTTCGTCGATTATCTGCTCCACCACATTCGTTCCTTATATGAACCTCTTCCCTGTCGTTTCAGCGACATACCTAAACAACTCGATCACCGCGTTAAAGAGCGATTGAGGTATAGCCCTGCCTATATCGACCAGACGGTAAAGCTCTCTAGCAAGCGGCGGATCCTCTACAATCGCTATATTATACTCTCTTGCAAACGATTTGATCGTAATCGCCAGATTGTCCGCCCCTTTCGCGACCACCACCGGCGCCCTGTCGTTAAACGGCTTATTCGGTTTATAGCGCAGCGCGACAGCGAAATGTGTCGGATTCGTTACCACAACGTCCGCGTGTTCCAAATCCTTCATCATACGCCTACGGCTCATCTGTGTCTGAATCCGCCTGATCCGCGCTTTGACTTCGGGACTTCCCTCAATGTTCTTATACTCGTCTAGCACCTCCTGCTTGCTCATTCTGAGCCGCTTGAAATGATAGTAGCGCGTGATCGAGATGTCAATCAACGCGAAGCTGAAAAACACCAGTAGCATTACAACGGAGATTACAAGCGATTTTTCCACAAGCCACGCTATTTGATCGCCTATGCCAAAAAGCCCCACCGTCGGCAGTTCTTTGATGTACTTCCATAGAAAATAGCCGGCAGTGCCCAACGCAATAAGCACCTTGAGCGTGATCTTTACGCCGTCGATCAACCTCTGCATAGAAAAAAGATTGCTAAACCCCTTGATAGGATTGATCTTTTTCAAGTCGGGTATAAGCGGCTTCGTAGTAAAAAGAAGCCCAAACTGCACTATATAGCCGATCGCTCCAAACAGAGCTACCAACGCCGCCAGCGGCACTGCCGTTTTTACCACCGCAAGCGTTCCATTTAAGCCCAGCGCGGCGATTTGGTTTAGCTCCAGCGGATGCGCGGCGAACGAAGCGCAGTAACGGAAAAAACGCATCATATATTCGGCGATATACCCAAACAGCGCGGCAAGGGCAATTACCGCCGCCGTAAGGGCGACGAATCCCGCCATATCGACGCTCTTTGGAACATTTCCCTCTTTGCGCGCATCTTCTATCCGTTTGGGCGTCGCCTCTTCGGTTTTTTCAGCGCTGCTTTCAGCCATCGATCATTCTCATTGAGAAATCAGGCCATACCGCCTGATGGATCAGACTTCCGCAGCTTATGGCGTCCACTCCGAGCGCGGCGTATGAGGCGATCGTTTCCATTGTGATGTTGCCGCTTGCCTCAATTTTTACGTGCGGCGCTATCTCGTCTCGCAGTTGTAGCACCTCTTTGACTGCCTCTGGAGCCATATTGTCGCACATCACAATGTCCGCTCCCGCCTCAAACGCCGTGCGTGCCGCGGCTATGTCCTCGCACTCCACTTCAATGACTGCTGTCCACGGGATGCGCCTTTTTGCCTTGATAATAAACTCCTTGATGCCGCCAATCACCGCCAAATGCGTGTCTTTGATCATCAGGCAGTCGTCCAGCCCAAAGCGGTGGTTTACCGCGCCGCCCGCCCGCGCGGCATATTTTTCCAGATCGCGCAGCAACGGTCTCGTTTTGCGCGTGTCCAATAGAAGCGTTCCGTACCCTTCAAGCAGCTTTACGTAACGGCGCGTCTGCGTCGCCACACCGCTTGCGTGCTGCAAAACATTCAGCAGCGTCCGCTCCGCCTTCAAAAGCGCCGTATCCGCGCCGGAAAGGATGGCGAGCGTGCGATTCGCCTCCACCTCCTCTCCGTCTTTTACGTCAAACGAGATTGCTATTCCCAACTCTTTGGCAATCGCCTCGGCATACGGCGCTCCCGCGAACACGCAGCCGCTTTTGGCACGTATCAGCGCTTTTCTTGCTTTCCCCGACTCCTTGCACCGCTCAAAGAGATCGCCTCTGCCAATGTCCTCTTCCAGCGCCTTTCGCGCAAACTCTTCAATATTGTTCACATTCAACCTCTGCCGATATTTTAGCTACAATTGCACAAATTCGGAGTTTCTTTATGCGTGTGTCGGCGGTACTTCTGGCATTGTTTCTCATAGGCTGCGGCGGAGGCGGCGGCGAAGAGAGCGCTCGCGTTCCGTGCGCTCAGATTCAAGGCACCGATGTGTCGCTCTTTCCTCCATACCTATCCGAGTCCGATCCTAGCGATCCGCTCATGGTCTATCAGTGGCATCTGCAAAATTTCGGTCAGAAAGTAGGCGAACGTACGGCTTCCATCACGGGCGGCGATATCAACATTCCTCAGGATTACACGGGAAGGGGAGTTACGATCGCCATTGTCGATACGGGCGTTGACGAAACTCACCCCGATCTTAAAGCCAATCATAACCGCTATGCAAGCTGGAATTATATAAAAGGTATCGCCTCTCCATACCCAAGCGTTACAGACCAAGAATGCGCGCATGGCACGATGGTCGCCGGTATCGCGGCGGCGACTGGCAATAACTATCTAGGCGTCCGCGGAGTCGCGCCAAACGCGTATTGGGCTGGACTCAATATGGCCAATAACGAGAACGGGGAGTGCAAGCTGTACGTGCGCGCTGAAGCGCTAAATCACACCACGATCGATATCTTTTCCAACTCGTGGGGCGCCGAAACGCCGCAAAGCCTAGCCAATATTACCCCTTTGCTTGAGGTTATTCAGGAGGGCGCCATCAATGGCAGAAGCGGCAAAGGAGCGATCTACGTTTTCGCGGCTGGAAACGGCAGACAAAAAAAGCACAACGCGAACTATTTCGGCGAGCAGAACAACAGATACACGATCAGCGTCGCTGCGCTTAACTCCGATGGCAGGTATTCCTCTTACTCCAATCCGGGCTCCAATGTCCTTATCAGCGCCTACGGAGGGCTTGATAGCAGTTCGCCGGGCATCGTTACCACCGATATAAGCGGTTGCGACAAAGGTATGTCGTCGGCGAATGACAGACCCATAATGCACCACGCGTTAAATAAATATGGGGAATATACGCACAATATGAACGGCACAAGCGCCGCGACTCCCATGGTTTCGGGCGTGGTCGCGTTGATGCTAGAAGCCAATCCAAACCTGACATGGCGCGAAGTTCGCTATATACTGGCGAAAACGGCGAGAAGAAACGATCCGTCCAACGCCGATTGGAAGCCAAACGGCGCGGGATTATGGGTTAATCACAACTACGGCTTTGGCGTGGTTGACGCCGGTAGCGCGGTTGCAAAGGCAAGAGACCATCGCAACTCTTTGCCCTTGCTCGGGGCTTCTAAAGAGGCATCGCAAACGATTACATTGTCTGGTTCTATCGCCAAAGATGCGAATCGCACAATAACGATCAACGTTAATAAAAGCGAAAATCTATATATAGAGTTTGTCGATCTTACGATCGAAATGGATATAGGCAACAATCGAAAAAATAATATCACTCTTACATCTCCAAAAGACACTGTTTCCGTGCTTGTGGAGGAGAACTATACCACCGGCGCAAGCTTCTATAGGGATGGAAGAGCGTTTGGATCGGTTCGCTATCTGGACGAGCAGATTAACGGCGATTGGAAGGTAGAAATCAAGAATAAATCAGGCGTAGATTACAATCAGGTGAATGCCAAATTTACGCTTACATTTTACGGAAGGGCTATCAAATGAAAGTATCTGCATTTTTCATTTTTCCGCTGCTACTTAGCGCTGAGATGATCACCATTGTCGATTCGCCCGATCGCCGCACCCCCTACAGCAGGGTGGAAGATGAGACGGGAACACTCTGGAGCACGAAGGGCGCCGGCGCGAAGGGACAGACGTATAAGTATATGCGCTACGGCGATCCGTCAGACGTTGTGGAGTCGGCCGGTTCGATCATTGTCAGCTTTACGGAAGAGATCGACATATCGGCGTTCGCGGCGCGGCACCGCCTCTCAAATCCGCGCCAGATTAGCCGAATGTTTCATAGCTGGACGTTCAAAAACGAAAGCGATCTGGACGACCTCGCGCTGTGCGCGGAGATAGCCGCGAACGAGAGCGCGATCCTCCGCTATGCGAAACCGGACTTTATCATCAGAGGCGCGCTTTATTGAAACGAGGCATCGCCCTTCTGATCACGCTGCTGTTTCTGATCGCGATGTTTGGCTTTGCCGCGCTCTTTTTCGCCCGCTCGGGTAGAGCGTTGGCGCGGGAGAACGCTCAACAGGCGGCAGTTTCAGCCAACCAGCTGCTCTTTCAGGTTTCAAACGAAGTGCTTAAACCGCTGACGACAGCGCTGTACAAAAACGCCGAGAGTATCTGCGCCATTGACGAAGATAAGGCTAAGTGCAAAGAGAATTTTCTGGTCGAGGCGTTTAACATATTCTATCAGTTGCCAATATCGCTGGAAGCGGGCGGCGCAGTTACGATTCTACACTGTCAGGCGGCGCAAAGGGCGTTTGACATCAATCTGCTGAAGCTGCCCCCAGGCGCGCTGACCAGCGGCGGACACGCTAACGATCCGGTTTTCAGGCGCATTGAGCTTTTTGAGCGCTATCTCACTCAGAAGCACGGTATCTATGCGGCGTGGCAGTTTATTGAGCTGCTGGGTTTCGTGTTTGACACGACAGGCGAGCAATACCCTCACCTTGGGAACGACAAGCGGCTGAACGTCTCTAATCCGCACTTTGAGCGCGGCAGAATCGGCAGTCTGCGCAATCTGATGCTTATTGTTGACGACTACGCGACGCTCACTCGCGATGAAAGGGCGAGGAAGGTTCCGTGGGAAAGGATATTTGCCTTTGAATCTTTGCGCGGCAGAATCGACTTTCGCCATCTCAACAAGGAGAGCTGCGAGATGATCTTTTTTGACGACGTGTCGGTGTGCGATCTCATCGGCAAAGAGAGGGACATAGCGGACTATCGCGTTACAGAGCAGCTTATCAACACGCGGCTGCAATACATAATCGGCGATTTTGCGATCGATTTTGGGCATAATCCTGTGCTGGAATGCACCATACGCTATCAGCGCGGCGCTGACATCTCGCTTTTCTCATTTGCGTACGACACCTCAAGAAACGCTCTTTTTAAGTTCAGAATTAAGTAGCGGGCGATTATGCGCTTTTATTTTTCTCTTCGTCTATTAAAAATATATCCGCCTCTTTTTTGAAGCGCTTGATCAACTCTAGTGTTAGATCGCTTCGGCAGCCTAATATCTCTCTGTATGGGGCTACGTACCAGAGATACATGACAATGCCTTTTTTGTCTGATGGCATCATAAACTGTATTCTTGGCGACATATCCTTGCCTCGCAGAATATATTTATCTTGAAGTTTTTTATATTGATATTTTGCCATTTCAATATATCGTGATGTAATTCGGAACACGACTTCTTCCGTAATCTTTTTCACACGATCAAAGTCGCTGTTTATATCCAACGTAATTTCAATAAGATCATATATAGTCTTCATAGATTCGTGCGTGTAATTATAAATTACTTTTGAGAATATAAAATTTGTTGGAATAAACAGGATACGTCCTGCTCGTTTAAGCTCAGCCGCGTTATTGTGCGTGATCTCCTCGTAGAGCGTTATTTTCATTGGCGAGATCGCAATCACATCGCCGATAATAGGCGTCGCCTCAAAGTACAGGAGAATGCGATCTCCCACCTGTATTGAGCTACTAAACGCCATCTGAAACCACGCGGCGATATTTAACAGTACTTCTTTATGCACAATTGTTAAACCCGCCGCCATAAAGCCTACAAAAGTAAGCGCGTCGATCAGGTTATCAATATAGTTAAAAAGCAGGAAAAGAGCGATAGAGAGAGCCGCCAGCAAATTGGAAAGGCGTATCCAGAATGCCGATCTCTCCTCGTTCCCGCTGAAACGGGTAAGCAAAAATCGTATTATGTAAAGCGCCGCCAAAACGCCGATCGCGATCGATATATTTACGATCAGTTGCGCAAAGTCGCTGTCTTTATAGTGGCGCGTTTTTGAGGCGACTATTTCAAAAAGAATGTTGATCGATTCCTCTTTTTGATCTATAACGCCTTTTGCCGCCAAAAGAATATGAAGGTCTTCCTCTATTAGTTTTAGAAACTCTTTTGCCTCGTTCGTATGCTCTATTTCAATGATATTTTCAGTTTTTTTCGCCGTTTCCTCTATATACGCTATTGCTTTTTCATAATCTTTTTTCAGCGATTCGATCTGAGTGCGGGCGCGTTCAAGCTCCCTAAATTTGCTGTTTGTCAGAAAGCTGATAAGATTGATTTCGATCGTCTGGGCGTTTATGGACGTAACATCTAAAATATCTAAAAAGCTTCTAGCTGCACTTACTAAACTTTCCAATTGTGCTTTTAGTAGCATCAGCTCCTCATTTTTTATCCGCGTGTCTTGCCCTTTTAATGCGTTTATTTCCTCTGTCAAAAGAGATATTTTGTTTTTTAATTCGTTGATTTCCCTTTGGTTTTTGTATGTTTTTATCCAGATATTACTGTTACTGAAATAGTCCGTTTTTATTTCGTTAAGCGTTTCGCATAAAAGAGAGCCGGCAAAGAGTATCAGCACAAGGACGATTCTAAACATTCCTAAGCTCCTTTAGCGCTTCGTCATTGTAGAAGATTTTAATTCCAAGCGCTTTTGCTTTTTCAAGTTTACTGCCGGCGTTTTCTCCCGCGAAAACAAAGTCAGTTTTTTTAGATACGCTTTCGCTTGTTTTTGCGCCCAGCGCCTCAAGTTTTGCCCGTATCTCCTCTCTGCCGATTGAAAAGCTGCCCGTAATAACGACCGTTTTTGCGTTAAATATCGAATTACCAGCCGTTTTCCCTTCGTTATAAACGGGGGCGACAATCTTCGTAAGATACTCGATCCGATCCTTGTTTACCTGCGCAAATTCATACAGCGACGCGCTCATCTCCGTCCCAAAGCCTTCCAGCTGTACATAATCCGCGATCTCTTTGGCGTACCACTCAAACTTAAAGGTATCGGCGACCGTTTTTGACGCACTTTCGCCGATATGTTCTATCCCGAGCGCATTGATAAAACGCCAAAGTTCGCAATGCTTGGCGCTTTCTATCGCGTTTAACAGGTTCGCATTTTTTTTATCCTTGAAACCTTCAAGATTTCTGAAACTATCGGCGCTTAACGCAAAGATGTCCTCTACGCGACTGATAATACCGTTTTCGTATAATTGTGTAATAATTTTTTCACCTAACCCCTCAATGTTGAGCGCTCTTTTTGATGTGAAATGAGTCAGGACACTTATAACGCGATCTTTACACTCCATATTTCGACATTTTATAAGAGCGCCCTCAACAAGAAGATTACTACCACAGCTAGGGCAGCAATCCGGTTTTTCTATATTCTTTTCCGTCCGGTCTCTCATCGCCGTTAGAACTTGAACGACTTTTGGAATTACGTCCCCGCTTCTAATCAAGGTAACATGATCTCCAATCTTTAGATCAAGCCGCAGGATTTCATCAAAATTATAAAGGGTAACTTTCGATATTTCCGCGCCATCAATGTTTACCGGCTCAACGCCCCCCACAGGCGTAAGCGTACCTGTGCGTCCCACTTGCCAATCGACGCTTATCAGTTTTGTTTTCTTTTCGACTGCCGGAAATTTATATGCGCTTGCCCATCGCGGCGCTTTGATTGTCCAACCCAATTTATCCCTAACATTCAGATCGTTTATTTTAATTACCATTCCGTCAAGTTGCATCTCAATAGACGCCCTCTTTTTCATCAACGATCGGTAGGTTTCTTCTATTTCATCTGCATTACGGCAGAGAGTGCGCAGCGCGTTTTTTTTAAACCCTATTTTTTCTACCGCTCTCATCTCCTCAAGAGCGCTCGTTGCGGAAAGAATGCCCGCGCCGATTCCCCACGGCAAAAAGATTAGCTTGCGCTTTGCACACACGGCGGGATCGAGTTGTCTTAAACTTCCTGAAGCGCTGTTTCTGGGATTTGCGAACGGCGCTTCGCCATTTTCTATACGTTCTTTGTTGATCGCCTCAAATTCGCTTTTATATATTACGGTTTCGCCGCGGATTTCGATCGTATCCTTGTGGTCTATTACGAGCGGTATAGTGCGGATTGTATGGGCGTTTGATATTACGTTTTCCCCTTCTATGCCGTTGCCGCGCGTAACCGCGCGCGTCAAGACACCGTTTTCGTACACCAAGCTAAGGCTCGCTCCGTCGTATTTCGGCTCGCATATAAATTCCATTTCGCATCCGGCAAGTTTCTTTACCTTTGCGATCCAGACGCAAAGTTCTTCGTACGAGAAAATATCTTCTAATGACCACATTCGCTCAATATGTTTCGCTTTTTCAAAACCGCCTAACAGCACGTCTCCCACTCTTCGTGTAGGGGAAGAATGAAGAATTTTCTCCGTATTTGCGTCCTCGTATTTTTGCACCTCTCTGTAAAGGATGTCATACTCTTCATCCGTTGCTACCGGCGCGTCTAAAACATAATAAGCATGCGCCCAGCGGTTTAAAATTTCTACAGATTCTATATACTCTTGATCGTTCATTTTTTCACCCCACTATAACAGTTGCTGCAAAACCCGCTGAATATAATATCAATGCTGTCAATCTTCACCTCTTTGCTTAATTCTACCGATTCTTTTAACTTGAAAGGGTCGATCTCAATATCGGTTATTTTACCACAATGTTTGCACACATGGTGTGCATGCGTGCCGGAGTTTAGTTCATAAACTTCCTTCTGACGAGGGATCGGCACTCGTTTGACAATGTTTTTCTCGGACAGCGATTCGATATTATTGTAAACCGTTGATAGTGAAATCGTAGACGCGTCTCTTTTAAGCTCCTTGTATATCCGCTTAATCGTCAGATGACCGTACTTGTCAAGAAGCGAGAGCATCTTTATGCGTTGAGAAGTCGCCTTGAGATCGCCGTTACTTAAAATCGTTTTGCTATCCATTGCCGTCCTTCAGCGCCCGCGCAATAAGCAGATCGTGTGAAGTATCGATGATTTTTACAGAAACAATATCTTTTGTCTTTAGGGTTTTATCGCTTTGATTTATCAGTATTTTAGGATCGATCTCTGGTGCAAAATTCAATGCCTTTGCCTCGATAAAAAAACCGCTGTCATCTTTTTTTTCTACTACGGCGCTTAAAACTTTTCCAATATATTTTTTCAATCTTTTTTTATGCATTTTCTTTAATATATTTCTACCTTTTTGTAGGCGGGTATTTATAGTTTTTAAGTCATTCTTATATTTCATCTTATTTGCCGCGCTTCCCTCCTCGTCGCTAAAGGCAAAAAGGGTTGCTCGATCAAACAGATCGTCGTCAATCAAATCGCCGATCGCGTTAAAATCCCCCTCCTCTTCTTTGGGATGTCCCACAATAAAAGCAGTTCTGACGTAACTATTTGGTACGGCACGCATATAGCCGATCAAATCAAGAGTTTTTTTGATGCCCATTCCCCGCTTCATCACCTTTAGCATACGATCGGAGGCGTGTTGAATCGGTATATCGAAATAGGGAGCGAAATGTCTGGAAAGAGCGATCGTGTCGATAAGTCTTCTGCTGGTGGTTGATGGATAGAGATAACACATTCTGGCGCGCTTTACCCCTCCGATCGTGTCAATTTCCCTAATCAGTTTGATTAGATCGTCTTTTTTGCCGCGGTCTCGCCCAAAACTGCTGCTGTCTTGCGCAATCAGCGTGAAATCAAAATAGCCGCGCTCGATCAACCTTTCAACCTCTGCCGTTATGCTCTGAATCGATCTGGATTGAAGTTTTCCCTTAAAAGTTGGAATAGCGCAAAAGCTACAACGCTGATTGCACCCTTCGGCGATTTTTATATAGGCGTGATATCCGCTGTTTGTTATCACTCTATCTTCGTTTTGTTGCAAAAAAACACGATCGGAAAAACTGTTTTTTCTGCCGCTGATAAGCTCTTCAATTTTGGCGTAATCCCCCACGCCGGTGAAAAGATCGACTTCCGTTAGCGTTGCTTGAAGCTCCGCCTTGTACCGCTCGCTCAAACAGCCTGCCATTACCAGCAGCGATCCATTTTTGCGCTGTTTATGCAGTGAAAGGATAGTGTTTATACTTTCCTCTTTCGCCGCGTTGATAAAACCGCACGTATTGACAATAATTACGTCCGCCGTGCTTGGATTGTCTGTAATTGTAAACTCTTTTAAGCGCGCCAACATCACTTCACTATCGACAAGATTTTTTGTACAGCCCAAACTTACTATATGTAATAGCGGCATCGCTATATCCACATATTATCAATTAGGCGTGTTATGCCAACTCTTGCGGCGATCAATATAATTGTTTCGCCTCTCTTGATTGTTTCAATCGCCTTTAGCTCGTAATCGACAATCGCTATATAATCGATGGACAGCGGCTTCAAAACTTCTGTAATTGCTTGAACGATCGCAAGAGATCTGAACTCATTTTGCTTAATCAATTTGCTTGCCTCAAATAGTGCTTTGGATAGTTTATATGCTTCGTTTTTCTCGCTTTTGGATAAATATGTGTTTCTGCTGCTCAACGCAAGTCCGCCGCCTTCTCTTGCGGTTTCACAGAGTACTATCTCTACATTAAGAAAGAAGGCTTTTACCATTTTTGTTATTAAGATTGCCTGCTGCGCGTCTTTCTTGCCAAAATAAGCGCGGTTTGGCTGAACTATATTGAATAGCTTCATCACCACCGTCAGCACGCCGTCAAAGTGTCCTTCACGAAACTTCCCCTCTAAAATATGACCAGTAATTGCGGGCGATTTAATAGCTGGCTCGTCGCTTCCGTATATGTCTTCCGCGTTTGGCGCAAACAGCAGATCGACGCCGGCTGCCTTACACAAAATGCTATCGGCTTCTAACTGCCGCGGATAACGGTCAAAATCCTCCCCTTCGCGAAATTGCGTTGGGTTTACAAATATGGAAACTACTACAAAGTCGTTCTCGTTTTTTGCCCGCTCGATCAGACTCAGATGCCCCGCATGAAGCGCGCCCATTGTGGCGACAAATCCCACGCTCGCGTTCACGCGCCCTCTTGCCTCTTTCATCTCTATCGCGTTCTGCGCAATGATCAATCTTTATCCTTTTACGATACAATCACAAATTTTTGACGCATTATACTAAGGAAGTCCGTGGTTATTGACGCATACGAATACGGCGAACGCGTAAAGAAGCTCATCAAACAGCTAAATAACGCGCGCGACATTATCAAGCCGACCGAAACGTCGCGCCGCCAGGCGGAGATTGCCGCGATGGAAAACGATCAGAGTTTCTGGCTTAATCCCGAAAAAGCCGCCAAAATACAGAAGGAAAAAACGCGGCTGGAGCGTGCGCTTGAACGTTACTCAAGCGCGGCGGCGGCTGTGGAAGACGCGGCGGAGCTGTTTGAGATCGCAACGGCTGAACAGGATAACGAAACGCTGAACGCCTTATGCGAAGAGCTTCCTATGCTAGAAAAGCGCGTCGATGCGCTGGAAGTGGAACTTATGCTCAGCGGCGAGCAGGACGCGAGCAATGCGATCGTTTCGATCACGCCGGGCGTGGGCGGCACGGAGAGTCAGGACTGGGCGCTGATGCTGCACCGTATGTATCTGCGCTGGGCAGAGCGGCGCGGTTTCAAATCGGAGATTTTGGACTATCAAGATGGCGAGGGAGCCGGCATCAAGGACGCTACAATTCTGATCAAGGGTGAAAACGCCTACGGCTACCTCAAAGCGGAGAACGGCACGCACCGTCTGGTACGCGTTTCGCCGTTTGATAGCAATGGCAGGCGGCACACCAGCTTTGTTTCCGTAGCGGTTTCACCTGAAATCGACGACGACATTACGATCGAGATCGACGAAAAAGAGCTGCGTATCGACACCTACCGAAGCAGCGGCGCGGGCGGACAGCACGTAAACAAAACTGAATCGGCAATACGCATTACCCATCTGCCAAGCGGCGTGGTCGTTCAATGCCAAAACGATCGCAGCCAGCACAAAAACCGCGAAACGGCGTTCAAAATGCTGCGTTCAAGACTCTACGAGATGGAACTTGAAAAGCGCCAGGCGGAGGCGAGTAGCGTCGTTAAGACCGATATAGGATGGGGACATCAGATACGCAGTTACGTACTCTTCCCCTATCAGCAGATCAAAGACAACCGCTCTAAACAGGCGTTTAGCAACGTAGAGGCGATCCTTGATGGCGATCTGGACAAACTAATCGAAGGCGTATTGGTCAGCCTGCGGCGCGGCGAACCGATCGGCAATGCGGAAGACGAGGAGTAGATACGCTCCAGCAATATGCGCGGCGAACGCTTTGGAGCGCGATGCTTCACCCGCTGAAAGAGTTCGCCTTTTTTGTTTCCGCGCGCGGCAGTGAGGATACGTTAAGCTTTTGCTACCTGCGAGATACGCGGCAATCGGAACGTTGATTGCTTCTTTCCTAATAATACAAATACAGGAGTTCAGCAATGGAGATTTCGCGTATCGCCGCGCAAGCGCACCTCTACTCTCAAAGCCAGACGGCGCAGATCGCACGAGTCGGCGAAAACGGATTGAACGAAAAACAGACTGAAATCAAAGCTCAAAGCGCGCTTATAAAAAGCGACAACGACCTCTTTGGCGCGCTTAAAACGCTTGAAAAGGCGATTGCTTCCATCAAAGAGAGCGTAAATCTTGGAAACGAGGCCGCGGCAGAAAAGATCGCCGCCGCAAATTATAAAGGCGAAAATCTTTTTAGGAACTTCCCGCTTTCAGATGGCGGCACGATCGATGTCAGCGAAAAACTTACCTTTGAGAACGGCAAAGAGGAATTTATAAAGGCGCTCGATCTGGTCAGCAAAGAGGCGCAGGAATCGCTCAACGCCGTTAAAAAGCGGATACTCTCCTCTACCGCGAAGTTGGGCGAAAGCGCGCGGGAAAGCTACAAGCAAAGCGGTGAGAAAGGGATCAATCCTGCAAACATCTTCTCTACTACAAACGCCGACTATTTGAAAGAGCAGTTTGGAAAGCTTATGAGATAGGCGCGCCCGTTAAACACGGACGCGAAAATTCAAGCTACTTCCACGACTGCCGGGTCGCTCTGCCACAAGCCGTGCTTGGTACAGTAAGCCAGCGCCGTAAGTTTGAGCTTTTTCTGCGGGACGATAAAAAATGTTATTTCCGCCTGCCCCTTGCCGCCCTGCCCGCCGTTGTTTCCACTGAGCAGAGTAGCGGACGCGAGCAGCGTCTCACCGTCAAAAAGTTTGATCTCCTCTATGTAGTGATCGGTATCGTCCGGATGTAAATAGTCTTTGCCCAACCGCACGTTCACGGGCAGTTTTTCGCCTTTTGGGGCGCTTGCGGCAACCGTGATAAATGGCGAATGGCGATCGATATAGTCTTTTTTTGCCTCTTTTTCAGATGGGTCTAATGCAATATATGCGTTAATTGTTGGCATCTTGCCTCCTTTTTGTTTTAATATGAGCGATTTTACCTAAAATAATTTATATCCGTAAAACTACTTTTCCTGCCTAATCGCCGCTTTGATGATCTTTTGTTCCTCAACCGGTCTGTCTCCAGCACCCGTTTTTACCGATTCTATTTTCTTGACAACATCCTGCCCTCCGATTACAACGCCAAAGATGGTGTGCCGTCCGTTGAGCCACTCCGCCGTAACGGTGGTGATGAAAAACTGACTGCCGTTGGTCTTTGGTCCGGCGTTTGCCATGGCGAGCAGATACGGCTTATCAAATTTGACATTCTTATCAAACTCGTCGTCAAACGGCGACTTCCAGATCGATTCGCCCCCGCGCCCCGTGCCTGTAGGATCGCCGCCTTGTATCATAAAGTTCTTGATCACGCGGTGAAAGATCAGTCCGTCGTAATAGCCGTTTTCAATATGTTTGGCAAAGTTCTCAACCGCCTTAGGCGCGACCTTTGGCAGCAACTCAATCTCAATTACCCCTTGCGTGGTTTCCAAAACCGCAATCTGTTTCATATCAGCTCCTAATATTAGCGTGCATAGCAACAACCAGATAGTTTTTCTCACACATCTCCTCCTTTTTTTTCTTTCAGTGAGTTGCAATCATAATACAAAAATGTTTGAATCGATCACGCTTGATGTCGTTTTGCTCTTGCTGCTGGGTGTTTTCACGGGCGCGGCTGTTGTATGGTTCTTTATGAGCCGCGCCGTCTGGCGGCTAAAGGAGGCGTACGCCGAAAAGCTGACGCGGCTGGAAATGGAGCTTAGCGGCACGCGCAGTACGTTAAGCGCTGAAAGGAGCGCTTCCAACGACAAGATCGCGCTACTGATCGACGCGAAAGAGCAACTCAAGTTGGAATTTTCGCAGATCGCCGGCAAACTTTTTGACGAAAAGGGCAGAAGGTTTGAGCAGGAGAGCCGTATGCGGCTGGAAGATGTGCTAAAACCCTTTCGCGAACAGGTGCAGAAATTTGAGAAAACGGTGATAGAAAGCTATGCGAATGAGGGAAAAGAGCGCTTTTCGCTGATCAGAGAGATCGCGCAGCTTAAAGACCTCAACGAACGGCTCAGCAACGACGCGAGAGAACTGACGGGCGCTCTGCGCGGCGATAACAAGGCGCAAGGCATTTGGGGCGAGATGATACTAGAAAGGGTGCTGGAGGAAAGCGGGCTGAAAAACGGCAGAGAGTATGAAACGCAAAGGAGCTTCAGGGACGAGGAAGGAACGAAACGTCCGGACGCGATCGTTCATCTGCCGAACAGAAAGGATGTCGTTATTGACGCGAAAGTCTCCCTCACCGCATACGAGCGCTATCAGAGAGCGGAAACCAAAGAGCAGAAGGACGACGCTCTAAAGCAGCACCTTCTGTCGCTACAGGGGCATATCAACTCCTTGAGCCGCAAGAGCTACGAAAATCTGGAGGGCATCTCGACGCTGGATTTTGTGATTATCTTCGTGGCGATCGAAGGGGCGTATCTGCTGGCGCTGGATGCCAATCCCAAACTCTATCAGCAGGCGTTTGACAAGGGAGTGCTGGTAGCCGGTCCGTCTACGCTACTTTTGACGCTACGGATCATTCAAAATATATGGCGCGCGGAAGATCAAAATAAAAATGCCCTTCAAATCGCGCAGAAAGCGGGCTTTATGTTGGATAAATTCTCGGTGTTCCACGAATACCTTGAGAAGATCGGCACAGACCTCGATCGGGCAAAAGGCAGCTTTGAGCAGGCGCGAAAAAGCCTCTCGACCGGCGGCGGAAATCTGATAAAACGGGCGCAGGAATTAAAAGAGCTGGGAGTGAAAAGCAAAAAGGAACTGCCCCATCTAAGCGGTGAATCGGAGGCGGTTTAACCTGCGCCTCTTATGATAATCTCCTTCTGGATGGTCAACAACTTTTGAGCTTGACATTTTTCTTGCTGGCTCCATGTTGTGCAACTGTAGCCTGATTTCTGGCTGATTTATTTCTTGCTTCTGCTCTACGAGCATTTGTGGTCTTACCGTGGGCATCAATTTCTTTTTGCTCATACCTTCCATATTATTCAAATTGCTCATTGTACGGTTGCACAGGACAGTTGCACAGGACACGCATAGATCATCGCCAAAAACATTGCCCTGGTTTTTCAACAGGCTTTTCAATAAGTTCTCCATTTCGATAAACAGGAAGTTCCATAAAATCCGTCAGTATTTGTGCATTTGGCAAAGAATCTATCTTTTTTTTGACTTCCTCACTAACTACAAGATTAAAAGCTCCGCCCCAATCTTTCAGCTTGAACAAATTCAGATTGGATGGTATTTTTTGCTCGTCCAAGGCGGCACGCCAAAACCATCTGCCACGTGGATTATGCCAGGGTTGCAGAATATCGCCTTTATCCCAAGGACTGTATTCCGAATGTCCCCAGTCGACACAATCTACATACTCACTAAACCACAGAGCATGGTAGATTGCACGGGATTTCTTTTCAGTCACGGGAATCATGGTAAGTTCAGGGTAATTGAAATCATGATTCTCCAAGGCATTCGCAAGAATAACTATTACTTGTGATCCTACACAATCAAATTCCGGCAAAGCGCCTTTTGTTTCGGCGGCATGGCATATAAAAAACGTGCGGTTACCGTCTTGATATCTTTTACAGACTGCATCAAACCAGATGTCCGTGCCGTTTTCCAAATAGAAGAAACCATTAGTATGGCGATATTTTTTGCTACCTTGTTGTCATTATTTAGCTGAAACTTGTAATACTTCATTAGTCTGCCTCATATCTTAGTTGTCACATACCATCTGTATTATCGAAGAGGAATGGGGAGACGGCAGGTTAACGGCCTTAATTTTTCCCTATCATCCCACAATCCCGGAAAAACCTCGAATTTCAGATCGTCGCGATTGATGCCTGTGTCAAAATACCGAATCAGTCGCGCCCCCAAATCTTCATGCGACCACATGGGCGTCAGTTCATATTTTTCTATAATTTCCCGATCTTGTGGAAGTTGGAGATTCTCTTTTATTATAGGAGCTTCTGTTACGGAAAAGTCTTCATTAGGACCAAGATCAATTAGCTTCCCCCCCATGAATGGAAAACTGTTTTTGCAATTACGTCCTGGATAAAACTTGTCTAGTAACGAATATGTTTTTATCCAGTAACGTTCAAAAGGCATATGGCTTGGAATAAGCGTCTTGTTTTTGATTTTTTCGTGTACCAGATATTTATTGATCAAACGACTGGCAACCATTACTCTACACAAAGGCGTAACCTGATTCAAATCGACATGTTCCCATTGTCCATCATTGCTTGATATGTCATAAAAACGCATTATAGGACTGGTCAACATCTGAGCAATTGTAAACAAACCATCCCTGAGTCTGATGTTCAGAAGATCGCCTGACTTCCAAATGATTCCTTTCGCCATTATACAGCCTCCTATTGAGTTAACACTTTGTTCCACCCTGTTTTTTCAGGTGTTGATCCGCAGCCTGAAGATATTTCGTTCCGTTTTTATTTCCTGGCCCAACAGGATTCTGCTTATTGGCAACACCTCCCTGCGATTTTGCTTGCTCATAAAGACGTTGTTCCAAACCACGCGCAGTATTTTTCCCTTTTTGCCCATAACCAGAATATACAACTTCCGGTGGTGTTCCTCCGAAACGACCATAGTCATCCCCATAACGGTATTTTAAAACCTCTTGTGGTGTTTGGTGGCCTTGCATACTAGCATAGCCAATATAAGGTTTCCCTGTTTTCGCATCAATACCCTGATAGGTAATATGTGTTGCCGTGGCAGGATTGCCTCTCCACCCCCACGGATCAATCCAATTGGCCGCATTCGGCGCATACTGATAAAGATTCAACCCTCCCTGAATATTGATCGGATCGGGCGATATAAACCGCCCACAGCCCGGATCATAGTACCGGAAGGTGTTGTAATGCAAGCCTGTTTCCACGTCGAAGTACTGTCCCTGGACGGCAGAGTTCGTCATATTGGAATCGCCACACCCGCTCTTCTTCTCCTACCGCCGCCATGGTCAGGTTGTGATGTACATCGTATTCCATCCGGTAGGAAAGCCCGCTAAAATCCACATCCTCCGGTCATTTCCATATAATGCCGACAGAATAATTGGCAAACACATAAAAGGCAGGCAACCCCCCAAAAAACCAGGGAAAATGGACAGTATCAGCGACTCCTGCGGATAAAACGCATCATGCTCTTCCTGTACGCCTTGTTGGCAGCCTGGAGTTTCCTGCGTTGCCGGATGAAACCCTTGATGCTTCGCAAACTTCCCCGTTTCCGTCGTTGCCGCCGCCCGGTGTTTCACGCAAAAGTCTTTTGTGGGGCACTGCGCTGGATGGGCATTCGTCAGCAGTTCATAAAACCGGGATGTCCCTGGATGAACGGACGGATCGAACGGTTGTTCGGAACACTCAAAAAAGTGCTGAAATCCCTCTCCTTCCGGGATGAACAGGCGCTTGGCGCGTTACTAGCAAGGTTTTGTTTCGCCTACAACACGCTCCGGCCACATTCGGCGCTCAATGGCAGAACGCCCGATGAGGCTTGGCATAACGTCGATCCGTACAGAACACCATTCAAGAATCCGGTCTTCATTCATTTCGGGATAGATGAAATGAGCGGCATCTCCTGGCGACGATGACAAAAAGCCATCCCGCCAGGATAAACCATGAGGGTGCACAAACATGGCGCAAATGTGCGCCTTCTTCAAACAGAAAGGAGGAAAATTGACCAGAAAACAGGCATGACCTGGGAAAATTTACAAATTCATGGCAAATGGATGGAAAATCCGGGGAGAAAATCTTGAAAAAAACTCTACAGGGGATTTCCCTTTAGATTAATCCCAGCTCAAAGTTGCTAGGTATTTTTCTATATTTTTCCTAGTCACTTTCTCAATTATTATGGCTTTATCATCTACAAAATAGCCAAATTGTCGTATTTCGTCTTTTGCATCTTGAGTAAACCTAGTGATATCATAAAAATTAAATGACCTTTTATGGCTTCCTGCAATAACTTCGAAGTTCAGAACAGAACCTTTTGACTCGCACTCTGATTCAAGCTGGGAATCATACCAATCTGGAAAAATAATGTTCATGTTAACCAAACACCTTAATTTTGGAGAGAGCTTCTTGGTAAGCTTCTAATGACATTGGTTTTGATGGAACAATCTCATAATGATGCAAGTCCTTTCCTCTTTGGATAATTTTTAAATCGCCACTGACAGTGCTCATGTCAACCTTGTGAGGGTCAAAGCCCTTGTTCATCACGCTTTGAGGATTATCAAAGACAGATACGCCATGAGTATCTTTAACCAATCCTGTTTTATTGTCTATCCTATATTCACCTGGTTTTGCTTTGAAGGAAACTGGTTCTCCCTTTTTCGCCCCCCTGAAGAAACAACTCCACCCCCACGGATCAATCCAATTGGCCGCATTAGGCGCATACTGATAAAGATTCAACCCTCCCTGAATATTGATCGGATCGGGCGATATAAACCGTCCGCAGCCCGGATTATAGCACCGTAAGGTGTTGTAATGCAAGCCCGTTTCCGCATCAAAATACTGCCCCTGGAAGCGCAGGGCGCAGTCCGTGTGAATTTGAGCGGCCTCATCCGCGTCGAGCGGCAGGGAATGCTGCCGTTCTCCCCAGGCCGAGTAATCCGCGCTCCATTCGATCCTGCCTTCGGCGTCCGTCACTTCCTGCGGCGTGCCCAGATGGTCGGTGTGGATGTAGTGGATGATGGGC
>JAIRKM010000050.1 GCA_031260125.1 Helicobacteraceae bacterium
GGATTTTTTGCCGCTATAGGAGCGAATCTTATCTTAACAGCCGCGCAGTACGCGCTAAAACTATATGTAAGCTGATGTTTTATTGCTTGCCATATATCATACTCGTGCGGCTGACAATCGAGTCTGCCTCCACCGTTACGTGGATCAAGACGCCGCACAGCCCGCAGACGGGCTATCGCTACGCGCCTCCTTCACGCCCGCTTTGCCGTGAAAAAGACGCGGGTACTCTCTAAAACGAAAGTTTAACCGCCGCTTCTGGCGTATTAACACGGAAGGTCAGCGTCTCAAAGAAGAAAAGCTCACAATCGCCGTTTGGTAGCGCGCCGTCATAGCCTATCGATATGTCCACTCCGCTTAAAATCTCGTAGTCGCCTCCGCGCAGACTAACCACCAACGCGCCTTCTTTGAGCGCGCCTGTCGCGATCACCTCGCCGCCGCCTAGCAATTCGCCCAGCTTTTTCGTCAACGGATAACCGCCGCTGCCAGAGAGTGTAAAGAGTTTGGCGTAGTATTGCGGCTGGATAAGCAGCGCGTATTTACCGCCGACATGCGCGTTTTTAAGCGCGTAGATCGCTTCGCCGACACCTGTCAAAATGTCGTCTCCGGCTACTTTTACAGGCGCGTTTGCCACCGCGCTCACAATGCCATCGATATTCTTGTAGCCGTCGAATACCAAAGAATTTTCAGCGGCGCACAGCGCGTTAGCGGCATCAACAACAGCCGTATTGTCAAACGAGCCCGCTTCGCGCAGAAGCAGCTCCGTCTCCGATCGTTTCAGCGTAAAGGGAACTTTCAGCTCTATTACAGGAAGAGTTTCGCGTATGCCAACCGTAGCGCCGCGCAGTTTCTCCTTTACCGCCGTTACGCGCCCGCTGTTCGCGCCGGCAAAAGCCAGCCCTAAACCGCCTTTGAAATCCGCGACTTTCCGCGATGTCAGCCGCCGCTTAAAAACCGCCGCCGCCTCACCTTCGATCGCGCTCCACACCTCTTCTCCAAAAGGCGCTAAATGCCGTTTTAACAGACTCACCGCTTTCTCCTTATTTTTTCAGACTGCCGATAGAGAGCGCGCCGATAGCCGATCCGCTCCCCTCGCCACTTGTAAACGCCGCCTCGGCGCTTGTAATTTCACCCTTACTGAACAAGAAAGCCTTCAACGCCTCGTCAAATGGCTCGTGATTGCGCCGCAGCCATTCAAGACTCATCGCAAAATGCTCGATCTCCTCGTCCCGATTGTGTTCAAAAATTGCCTTTGCCTCACTGTCCCCCGTTACAGCCGCGCGCTGATGATACCAATCAACCGCCTCTAGCTCCTCAATTGCGCTTGCGATCACGCGGTGAAACTCCTTTGCCGCGCTGGGCAGATTCTCTTCTTGATAAGTCGTTGACACTCTCCCCTCCCATATAATTAGAACGTGAAAAAAGAAGTTACCAGAAAACGGCAAAACAATCAAGCGTAAATCTGTAAAAGCCGTGTAAGATTATGATACACAACTTACAGCAAGGGACATTTTATGAGCATAGAAGAGAGTACGGTGCTGGATAACCCCAACCTTAACGGCGCAAAAACCATCGCCGTTATGGAGCGGGCGCTGGCGTCAAACGATAAAAACGCCCTCTTAAACAGGCGGGAATTTGATAAAAAAGGCATTCTGGCGATCAATCTGATGAGCAGCCCCGGCAGCGGAAAAACCACGCTTTTGGAGGCAACAGCGAAACGATCCGGACTGCGTTTTGCGGTGGTAGAAGGGGATATGGAAACAAATCGGGACGCCGATCGGCTGATCAAGCTGGGGGTGAAGGCATATCAGATTACCACGGGAACCGCCTGCCATCTGGAAGCCGATATGGTCAAGAAAGCGCTGGAAAATCTTGAATTGAGCGATCTTGATGTCATTTTTGTGGAGAATGTGGGCAATTTGGTCTGTCCGGCGAGCTACGAGCTAGGAACGCATTTGAACGTCGTGCTGCTATCCACGCCGGAGGGAGACGACAAGGTGCTGAAATATCCCGTGATGTTTCGCAAAGCCGATCTGGTGCTAATCACCAAATCGGAGCTTGCAGAGTTGTTTGATTTCAGCTTCGATCGCGTTAGAGATGAGGCGCGGAAATTAAAGCCCGAAATCGAAACGATCGCGCTCTCCGCAAAAACGGGTGAAAACTTTGAGCGCTGGCTTGCCTATGTTGATTCTCATCTTCATTAAATGACACGCACAATATATCGAGAAATTGACTGATGCACGAGTATTCCATTGTACAGGCGCTTCTTGAAAGTTGCGAAAGAGAGGCAAGAAAGGCGGACGCGAAAAAAGTAACGCTGATCAAGGTAAAAGTGGGGCGGCTCAGCAACATTGAGCCCGCCCTACTCTCAAGCGCCTTTGAATTTTTCAGTCAGGATAGTTTTTGTAACGGCGCTAAGCTGGAGATCGTCAAGCAAAATGTGGTAATAGAATGCGCGAATTGCGGTGCAAAAACAGAATTAGCAGAGCTGGATTTTTGCTGTCCAAACTGCGCAAGTGAAGATATAAAACTGATCGACGGAGAAGACATTTTGCTGATGAGTTTAGTGATAGAGTAGCATGGAAAAACAGAGCGTTTTACGAATGATTGACGCGAACTTAAACCGTTTGCGTGAAGGGATCAGGACAGCGGAAGATATCTGCCGTTATATATACAACGACACAAAGCTGGCTAAGGAACTAAAGACTCTGCGCCATCTCGTCCGCACTTCGCTTTTTGAAGCGTCTCTTATGGCGCGGGACGTTGATAGGGACGTACTGCGCCCCACGATGGAGATAGAAAGCAGCCGATCGGATATAAAGCATATTATGATCGCCGCCTTGAAGCGATCTCAGGAGTCCGCGAGATTGCTAGAGGAGGCGTTAAAAATTTTTGACGCGAACGACGCGGAAAATTTTAAGAGTATCCGTTACCGCCTATATGCCACTGAACAGGAGATATTCACTCGCTTTTTTTGCGATAAAAAGACAGAAAAGCCCCGTTAGGATTGGGAAAATTCAGCGCGAAAGAGCTTTCAATAAAGCCTCTTGCTATCTCTTTTAGCAGCTTTTAATAAGCCGTTTTATTTATTAGTTGAGTATTCGCGCGGCAAATATGCCAATAACGCCGCACAAAAGCGCTAATGCGTTATTTAATAAAACGTTTGCGATCGCCTTTATCCAAGCGCCGTTTTGCACCAGCGCGATCGTCTCGTACGCAAACGCCGAAAAGGTGGTAAAAGCGCCCAAAAATCCTACGATCGCAAAGAGTTTAATCTGCGGCGTTAAAGCGGCTTTTTGCGCGATCAGCGTTAATAAAAACAGCGCGATAAACGCGCCGATCGCATTAACGATCAGCGTCGCGTACGGAAAACCGCCGCCAAACAGCTTTGCCGAGCCGACCGATACGCCGTAACGCGCCAGCGCTCCAAGCGCCCCGCCCGCCGCCACCGATAAGCACTCGTTCATTAACCCCTCCCGCGCAAACAAAAACGCTTGCGCTTTCAAACGCAAACTATCTTTATTTTAGCTCAAACTCTTTTGCCAAAAACTCGCCCGTATAACTGCCTGTCGATCTATGCGTTTTTGCCACGCACGCGGGCGATCCTTCCGCGATCAGCCGTCCGCCGCCGCGTCCGCCTTCGGGTCCAAGATCGATAATCCAATCGGCGTTTTTGATCACGTCCATATTATGCTCGATCACGATCACCGAGTTGCCCAGATCGGTTAAA
This sequence comes from Helicobacteraceae bacterium, assembly GCA_031260125.1. Classification (GTDB taxonomy): domain Bacteria; phylum Campylobacterota; class Campylobacteria; order Campylobacterales; family SZUA-545; genus JAIRKM01. The sequence continues at coordinate 3,728 of JAIRKM010000050.1, forward strand.
TGCTGCAAAACGCCCACAAGTTTATCCACGTCGGCAAAATGCAGACCCGTCGTCGGCTCGTCGAGAATGTAGAGCGTCCGCCCCGTGTCAGACCTCGACAACTCTTTTGAGAGCTTGATTCGCTGCGCCTCGCCCCCAGAGAGCGTTACGCCGTTTTGCCCCAGCATAACATAGCCCATGCCTACGCTTTGCAGGGTTTGTAGCTTTTGAGCGATCTTGCGGTGCGCCGCGAAAAAAACCAGCGCCTCGTCCACAGTCATCGCAAGAACGTCGGCGATCGTCTTGCCTTTGTACTTAACCTCCAGCGTCTGCGGGTTGAAACGGCTACCGCGGCAGGCGTCGCATTTGACCATGATGTCGGGCAGAAAATGCATCTCTATCTTGATCTCGCCGTCGCCCTGACAGCTTTCGCACCGTCCGCCTTTGACGTTGAAGCTAAAACGTCCCGCCCCGTAACCGCGCAGTTTCGCCTCCTTTGTTTGCTCAAATAGCGCGCGGATATCGTCCATCATACCCGTGTATGTCGCGGGAATGCTACGCGGCGTGCGGCCGATCGGCGATTGATCGAGATAGATTACCTTGTCCAGATGCTCCATTCCCTCTATGGTTACGCCTTGAATCTTCTTGATCTTGCGCGCGTGGTTTAGCAACTCCTGCGCCACAGGCAGTAGCGTTTGCAAAATCAGCGAGCTTTTACCGCTGCCGCTTACTCCGGTAACCGCGACAAAGTTGCGTAGCGGCAATCTGACCGAAAGATCGCATAGGTTATTGAGCGTTACATTTTTGATCTCCAGCCAATCGGTTTGCTCTCTATATTGGGCGCGATCGATCAGCTTGCGCCCGTACAGATAGTCCGCCGTCGCCGTGTCCGCCGTTTTCAGCGCGCCGCGTTCGCCCGCAAAAACCACCTCGCCGCCAAATCCCCCCGCGCCCGGTCCAATATCGATCACGAAATCGGCGCTTTGGATTGTCTCTTTGTCGTGTTCGACAACGATAACGGAGTTGCCGCGATCGCGCAGATTTTTCAGCGTCCTAATCAGCTTGATTGTGTCGCGCTCGTGCAAACCGATGCTAGGTTCGTCTAGCACATACATAACGCCCGTCAAACCGCTTCCTATCTGGCTGGCTATGCGAATTCGCTGGCTTTCGCCGCCGCTGATCGTCCTCGCGTCGCGCCCCAAGCACAAGTAGCCAAGCCCCACGTCGTTTAGGAAAAACAGCCGCTCTCTGATCTCCTTTAGGATCGGCGAGGCAATTGTCTTTTGCTGATCGCTTAGATCGGCGAATTTGCTATCGTCGTTGAAAAACGCCGACGCCTCGTCGATTGGCATATCAATCGCATCGCCGATAGTAATTCCCGCGACGCGCACCGCTAGGCTTTCAGGGCGCAAACGATGACCCCCGCACGAGTCGCACGGTTTTTCAACCATATATTCGTTAATATCGCGCTCGTCTTTGAACATCTCGTAGGCGATATTGAGCAAGCCGCTCCACTGCTTTTCGATCAGATGGTACTTCCAATGAAATCTAACCTCGATAACCGATCCGTACAAAACCGCCCTTTGCTCATGTTCGGGCAAGGTTTCAAACGGGACGCGGGTGTTGATATTCGCCTGCTCGCAGAAGGCGATTAAAAACTTGTCGTAGTAGCCGCTTTTGTAAAAAACCTTAACCGCGCCGTTTGCGATCGACAGCGAAGAGGTAACGATCTTTTGCGCGTTAATCGCGTAGCGTACGCCAAGCCCGTCGCACGCGGGGCATGCGCCTTTGGGCAAATTGAACGAAAAGCTAAGCGGTTCCAGCGGCTCGAAGCTGACTTTGCAATCAAAACACGCTAGATGCTCTGAGTAGTGATAACGCTTTAAAGCGCCAACCTCTTCGGCGTTTTCCACCTCGATCTCCGCTTGACCGAAACTCTCTTTGAGCGCGCGCTCGACGGCGCTGGCTATGCGATCGGCGTTCTCTGGTTTGATCACGACGCGATCGACAATCGCTATGATGGTGTGCTTTTTGTTTTTGGCAAGCTCGATCTCCTCGTCCAGCCGCGCCGTTACGCCGTCTATTTGCGCTCTGACAAAACCTTTTTGGCGCAGGCTTTCGATCTCGTCGTGAAAACTGCCCTTTTTCTCTTTGACGATCGGCGCGGCGATAACGATCTTGCTATTTTCAGGCAGCTTTAGCGTCTGCTCGACAATATCGGAGGCGCTCATGCGACTGATTGGCTTGCCGCATAGATGGCAGTGTTGAACGCCGATTCTCGCGTATAGCAAACGCAGATAGTCGTAGATTTCGGTGATCGTCCCCACCGTCGATCGCGGATTTTTGCTTGTGGTTTTTTGGTCGATGGCGATCGCCGGGGTAAGCCCGTCGATCTTGTCCACGTCGGGTTTGCCGACGCGATCCAAAAACTGCCTCGCGTAACTTGATAGGCTTTCGACGTAGCGGCGCTGCCCTTCGGCGTAGAGCGTTTTGAACGCCAGCGTACTTTTGCCGCTGCCGCTTATGCCCGTCATAACCACCAGCTTGTTTTTGGGGATTTTGAGGTTGATGTTTTTGAGGTTATTTTCGCGCGCGCCGCGAATGTCGATATGGTCGATCATATTTCGCCCTTTGCGATCTTATAAATCATAATGACGATCATCATAATATACACGGCTACAACCGCCCATTTGTGATGTTTGGGGCTGGTTTTGGAGGCAAGCCAAATGCCGCCTTGCACGCCTCCAAGCGCCCCAAGCGATAAAAAAGCGCCTTTGGCAAAATCGATCATGCCGCTTAAAACGTAGCTCAAAAACGCGCCGCTTCCTACGAAAAGCACGAAAAAAAGGCTGATCGCCACCGTGTTTTTGATCGGCGCGCCAAGAAAACCCGTCATAATCGCCACCAGCAAAAAGCCGCCGCCCACGCCCGTCATACCCGCGTAAACGCCTACGAAAAACCCGACGGCAAACGCCAGCGATTGCGGCGGCGTTTTGGCGTCTTTGTCGCCTTCGGCTTTGGCGGTAGCTATGCGCGCAAAGCCGATAATGAGCATAACTAAGAAAAACAGCGCGGCAAAATGAGGCGAAATGAATCTTAGCAGATACGCTCCAAGCGCCGCGCCCGTTACGCCGCCTAATCCCAGCCATAGATAATCTACGGGGTTAAACATCTTGTTTTTAACGTGCGAGTAGCTGCCCAGTATCGACGAAAAGGTCATCTGCATCGACGAAAGCGCAATCGCCGATTTCACGCCCTCTCCAAGCAAAACGCATAACGGCACTACCACAAGTCCGCCGCCAATGCCGAAAAATCCAGAAGTTACGCCGGCGATCGCGCCGACGCACAAAAACAATAGATACTCCAAAATTAAACCTCACAAAAGCGCCGATTATATCCTAATTTTTAGCCTTTATGGTTAAAATAAGGCTTCGTTTACACAGAAGGCGTAGAATGAATATTGAGGACGCGCTGATCGCCGCAACCCGTTTTTTTACCCTTGAAACGCTTGGCATAGAAAGCGAGCTGTCCAAAAATGACTGGGAAGCGGCTTTTTGGTCTGCGTCTATACCGATCGGCGGCAATATGCGGGCATATCTGTACATACCAAAGCCAACGCTTGAGAGAATGGCGCTTCTCTTTCTCAACGAAGAGTCGCCGCAAGATGACGTGCTGCGCGACTTGGTGATGGAGGTCGCCAACCTGATTGTGGGCAAAGCGAAGGTGATCGCTCAGAAGAACGATCTCTTTTTCAACATATCTACGCCAAATTTTGAGGGAAGCGATATAAACCTGAAAAGACGATCAAAACATATATATTTTAAGTTCGGCGAAGATGGGCTTGCGATCTCCGTGAAAAAGAGAAGGAGTTAAATGGAAGAGAAAAAAACGCTACAAAGCGATAACCTGATTCCAGACTTTTCAGAGTTGCTGGCGATGGAAATTGAGCTTGTTTCCGATCTGGGTCAAACTAGCCTACCGCTTAAAGAGGTTCTTGGTCTTGAAAAAGGTTCGGTGATCGATTTGGGCAAGCCCGCCGGCGAATCTGTGGAGATATATGTCAATGGGCGGATTATAGGGCGCGGAGAGGTAATGGTGTATGAAAAAAATCTCGCGATCCGCGTAAATGAGGTGCTAGATGCCAACTCTGTCCTCTATTTCTTTTCGAAAGAGAAGTGATGCGGTTTGTCTTAACGATGATGTTCAGCGTATGCGCTCTCTTTGCCGCCGCTCTCAAAGAGGTAAAAATCGATCTTAGCGGCGAGAATCTAATACTGCTTTTAACATTTGACGCTCCTTACGCCGGCAAAGTGCAACAGCGTTACGAAGGGGACAGGCTTATCCTAAGTTTAGAATCATTATCTGTCGATTCGCCGCGCCTCTATTCGCCCAAGAGCGATCTGATCGCCTCTATCCGCATAAACTCGTCGGAGGGCGGCGCGGTGGTGGTTTTCAGTCAGAAAGTCAAAGTTCTTGCACGCGCGGAACTGGCGCCGGGGGGATACTCAATGGCGATCCGAATCGACGCCGATCCCGCCGCGTCCGCCATACCGCCGATCGGCATAGGCGGGCTAAGCGGCAGTTATGTCTATATGATTCTCTTCGTTTCGGCATTTTTGCTTTTTTGGATCATCTTTATGCTGCTCAAAAATAAGAATAGAAGTTTCGCAAAAGGCGGCGGCGTTCGGCTTTTGTGGCAAAAGCCCATTGATGCCAAAAATAAAATTGTGCGCGTGGAGATCGATTCTACGGAATACACGCTCTTAATCGGCGCTGGCAGTCTGCTGATCGACAAAACGGAGAGAAAAGGCGCGCCGCCGGATAACTCTGAAAGCGAATTTAGCAATCTGATGAAAATAAAAGGCGTGAGGTTGTCGGAGCTTTTAAGCGAAAAGCCCAAAAAACGCCAATGAGAAGGCTTATAGCGGAGCATATTGATCTGATGGAAAAACGGCTGAACAAGCGTATGAGCAAAGAGGAACTAGAGCGGATTGCGCGGTTTCATCTGGCGCAGACAGCCGCGTTTTGTCACGAGCGGCTGATACATCTTCTGGTAACGCTCTTTTTTGGCGCCACGCTGCCGATCTTTGTGTTTGCCGCGATTTTATTAAAAGAACCGTTGCTTTTTCTGATAGCGTGCATTAACTTGATTGTGGAGCTTTTTTATATCAAGCATTATTTCTTTTTGGAAAATAACGTTCAAAAACTTTACCAAATCACCCAAAAGCTATTTGGACAACCGTTCGATCAGACGGATGAAAACCTCCTCTAGCTTTATTACGTCTTTGATCTCCACGCTTTCATTGGCGCTATGAATCTGATCGTTCGGTACGCCGAATTCTATGGTTTCGATATTGTGAACGGCAAAAAATCTCGCGTCGCTGGTGCCGCCCGCCGTGCTTGCCGCCGGCTCGATGCCGCACGTTTCTTTTATCGCCTCGCTTAAATGGATAAAGAGTTTCTTTGATCGCGTCAAAAAAGGCGCTGAAGCGCTGTTTATAAAAAGCTCATAATGCTTTACGCCCGCCCTTGACAGCGCGGATTTTATATAGCTCTCTATCTTACTCTCATCGCTTAACGTTGAATTGCGGATGTTGAACGTTAATGCGATGTTTGACGGAGTAACATTCGTAATTTCATTATCGCTTCTTATATCGCTGATTACAAGAACGCTTGGCGGAAAATATCGATCTCCGTCGTCTATCTTCGCGGCAGATATTAACGGCAGAAGACGCGCCAGATCGTCAATGGGATTTTTACACTTCTGCGGATACGCTGTATGTCCGCTTTTGCCGAAAATCGTCAGCTTGCCGTTTACAGAACCGCGTCTGCCGATTTTGATCGTATCGCCCAAGACCGTCTCGCTTGTAGGCTCGGCGACAACAGCCATATCCGGCAGGCGATCTCTTTTCTTCAACTCGTCGAGAACATAAGCGGTGCCAAACTCCGCCGCCCCTTCCTCATCGCTGGTTAGCAAAATGGACAGCGTGCCGTTAAACGCGCTTTTCTTGCAGGCGGAAAGAAACGCCGCGACGCCGGACTTCATATCCTGCGCGCCACGCGCCGTAATTCTGCCGTTTTGCTCCAATGGCGCGAACGGATCGCTCCGCCAGCCCGCTTTCGCGGGAACTACGTCGATATGACCGGCGAAACACAGGTGTGCGCCATCGCTCCTTTTGCGCGTAAGTAGCAGATTTGAAACGCCGTTTTTGTCAAAACGCTCGGCGGTAAATTCTGGCAAAAAGTCGCGAATTAACGCGAAACATCCCGCTTCACAAGGCGTAACGCTGGGTCGGGAAAGCAACTCTTTAAGCAGTTTAACTACGCTCATTTTGTAAAATATATCAAAAAAAGGTTTACGAATGAAATATGACAGCTTGAAAAGGCTGGATCGGACAGAATGCGGCTTCCTGCTTGGCAGCAATTATATAACGGCTGCCGCTCAAGCGCTTAAAGTAGATAAAAAGCAACTTATAAGAGAATTGGTTGAGCATATTAACAACGGCAGTAACGACTCTGAAAAGAGCGCGTTCAATAACTTCTTAACAGAACTTATCGCGCTTACGTTTATCCTATACAAATGGGGATTGCTGCTGTTTCATATAGAAAATGGCATATTCTCCAATATGATCGTTTCTGTAAAAGTTGATGACGATTTTACGATCGCTACGGAAAATGATGGAAAGTTTACCGTAATATCTATTGACGATCGCAGGGTTATATTTGCCGCCAAAGAGGGAAGCAAAAGCGCGATCGCGCTATTTTTACTGTGGCTTCAGGATAAAATCGCCGATATTGAGCTTCTGGAATGCGTAGATGACGATCCGATACTTGATGGAAACCGTATATCGTTCAATCGCGAGCGTTTTGAGGCACAGCAACTGCAGATTGCATTTATAAAGAGCCAATTCGCCATATATAAAAAACGTCTGGAAGAGTTGCAACAACTATTTACGGATCATATATTTTTGGAAAATTGCTCCGTCTGAAATTCGCGGCATAGGTACTCTGGCGCTCCTTTTGATTTGAAACCTTAAATCGGCTTTAATTAGATCGACGCTCCTTCGATCGCCGCGTCCGCTGTTTTGAGTACGGCGGCGCAAAACTTATCTTGAGTAATTCGGTAGATAAATATGGTATGCTTGCGGCATTTAAAAAGGAGCACTTATGAAAATTATCGACGCGCGTTGCCGCCCCGCGTTTTTGCACCCGTTTTTCGGCGCGCAAGATAACACGATCGAGTTTGAAACCGCCAAATGGCTTAACAGGCGCGTAGGGACGCGAGGAGACGCGGCGCACTTTGTCAAATCGCGCACAATAGAAGGCTTTTTGGACGAAGCGCGATCGGCTAGGTTGGCCTATGCAATCGTCGTCGGGCGCAAAACGCCCGCGCAGCAGATCGACAACGAGTTTATCAGTCAAATCGTAACGCCGCATAAGGAGCTTTTGGGCGTCGCTGGGGTCGATCCCGCGCTTGATGGCGTCGGCGAGGCGATAAAGCAGATCGATTACGCGATTGACGTTCTGAAACTAAAAGCGATCAACATCGAACCCGGCTTTGCCAGTCCGCCGCGCCACCCCGACGATCGGCTCTATTTTCCCATATACGAGCATCTATCCAAGCGCAAAATCCCTCTGACGCTGATGAGCGGTCCCACCACACCCGATCTGAGTTTCAACGATCCCGCGCGTTTGGGTCTTGTCGCCGCGAACTTTCCCACGCTTTCGATCGTGGTCTATCACGGCTATTATCCAAATACGGCGGGACTAGTCGGCGCGGCGTTTCGCTACGAGAATATCTTTCCCGTTCCGGATATGTATGGTTTTATCACGGGAGGCGAACCGCTAATTAACGCCGCGAAAACATTTTTGCAAGATCAGTTTTTGTTTGGCAGTTCCTACCCGTTTCGCCCGATCAAGCAGTCAATAGAAGATTTCAAAGCGTTTGGCTTTGAAGAGGCGGCCTTAAAAAAGCTGTTCTTTGACAACGCCGCGAGGGTTTTTAACGTCGAATGATGCGATCGACACGATCATGCCCTCCTCTTCCTTTTTATTGACAAAACACAAACCAATATATAAACTATCGCCGAGGATAATAATTATGAACGTTTTTGCTATTAGTGGAAGTCCGCGAAAAAAAGGGGCTACTGCGCACAACAGGTCGGTATACGCTTCGCCGCCAGTAGGCGGCTCGGGGTTCCGGCTGGCTAGGTCAGTCGACCTGCGGCCTCCTTCCCACGGCTCACTGCACCCACAGTTTATCGGCCCTAGTCTTTGCTACGCAAAGCCCTTATTCTGTCCGCCAAAACGTCATATACGCCCCAAAGCGTTATGTGCCATTTTTTCTAAATTAGCTTGTATAAATTTTAAATAGGTATATAATAAAGTATGGATAGTATAAAATTTAATTTAACCGGGCTGAAGAATATATATAATGAGTCTCTCGTGGCTGGCGAATCAACATTAGTGTTTGAAATAAAGCATGGCAGAGGTTTGTTTAACTTCTTAATGTTTTTCGCTGATGAGGATATTGAAACAAGGGATCGATTATTTTTATATCTTAGGCATACAAATATATTCATTGCGCTAAAAATGTATGGCAATCATAAAAAAGGTGATTTCTTTATTTATATAAATAAAGAAACAAAAGAAAAAATCATTAAAGAGCTTGATCTTTTAGAAAATGATAACACTTTTAATTTTATAAAATTTCTAAATGGTTTAAATGGATTTGTTCCTAATAATATTTCATTAAATAAAAAAGTTAATAAATTAAGGGAAATATGGCCAAGTATAAAAAATCGCATACCAAATATTTTAGACGAATCAAACAAGACGATTTTATTTGGAATAATACATTTACCTTCAGGTAAGCGCCCTCGAGAAAAAACATTAAGAAAATTATCCCTTTTTACACATAGCGATGCCGATACAATCAGAAAATTAATAGATGCGTTAAAATATAAAAATGTAACATTAGCTTGGACTGACGATGAAACTAAAAAAGAAAAGAGTATATCCAATATTTTATCTCAAGTAAATGACACATTGATAAAAAACGGCGCATAACAGGCTGGAACTTGTTTAAAATTGACATGCGCCGCAGATAAAATTTTTTCGCAAATTTTTGAAATGAAATTGACAAAATATATAAGCTGAGTAAATAATAATCCATGAGGAATTATCAATGAAACTTTCAAACAGAGGATATAAACTTCTAAAGATTATCCATATTTTATCATCATCTATCTGGATTGGGGCTGGGGTTATCGATTTATTTCTATTGACGGCTATTTTGAATGAAAATAATTTATCAGAAATTTTGTTGGCTATTCATTTTATTGATCTGTTAATAATTATTCCGGCAAATTTAATCGTATTTACCACAGGTATAATTTTTTCAAAATTTACCGAATGGGGATTTTTTAGGCACAGATGGATTATATTAAAATATATTATCAATTTAATTCCAACTATTGGCGGCGGCTTAATATTTGCTCCATCAATAATAAATATGCTTTCTATTGTAGAAAGGATTGGCGAACGGGCATTGGTAGACCCATCTTTTATTTTATCAAAAAATATATTTACCGGCTCATTAATTGTTATGCTTATTCTTTTAATAATAGCGGTGTGTTTAGCGGTAATTAAACCGAAGTTTATAAAAAAATAGAAAAAGCGCCGCACGTTCATTGCGGCGTTTTGTGGTGGTTTTTACTGCGCATAACAGGAATGTATCGATATTATAGGAGGGTTTTCGCTATACAATACTTTCTATGTATATTCAAGCCGCGCCTTGTACGCTGTTCCCCATTTCTCCATAACTTCAATAATAGGTCTGAGTGTTTCGCCCAATTCATTTAACGAATATTCAACCCTCGGAGGAACTTCCGCATAGATTTTTCGTACCACAATACCGTCCTCTTCCAAAGACCGTACATTATCGGTTAAAACCTTTTGACTGATACCGGCCACACTCTTCCGCAATTCGCCAAAACGCCTGGTTCCGGCAAGCAAATCCCGCAAAATCAGGAGTTTCCACTTGTTGCCAATCAGATTTACCGTTGTGGCAACGGGACAAGCGGGTAATTCTTCTTTCGTTACCATACAGAAACCTCCTCCAGTTACCAAAAGATGCCTAATATAACATTATAACAAAACACACCATCTTGTCAATAGTTATAAAAAGTAACTATGTAATAAAAATATGCCTACTTGACTTATTAAAGCAACACTACGATACTTGTACTATACTACATTTAGGGTATAAATCCCTTCTTGTAAAATATATTTATAGGAGGTTTGCCATGAGCAAACTGAATTTGTTAGGCGCATGGAATGGCGGGCTGGAAAAGTTTTTCGCCGGAAACAGCGCCCGGAGCTTTATGAAAACCGGATTGACCGCAATGGCGGCGGGCGGTTCATGCGGGCCTTCCTGCGGAGCAGGAGACGGCGACAAAAAGAAGGAGGAACCAAAGCCGAAGCCCGAAGGGCCCGCTTGCGGCGCTTCCTGCGGGGCGGGGGATGACGGCAAGAAGAAAGAACAGCCTAAGCCGTCCGCCTGCGGTTCAGATCGGAAGAGCGTCGTGTAGGGAAAGAGTGTCAT
>JAIRKM010000010.1 GCA_031260125.1 Helicobacteraceae bacterium
TTAGTCCGTCTATATCGGGACGATAGCGCTTGGAGACTTCCGTATGCTCTTTTGGAGTTACGAAGCCGAATATGGATTTGAAAAGAGCTTTTAGGCAATTAGAGAGAGAGAGAGAGAGACGAAAAATTTCTTAAACACAACTGAGTTTTTTACCTTCGTTATAAACATTAAACTTCCGCTCTTTTAGTGCGATAACGGCGGCATATTAACAAAATCATTCTATAGCGCTATGCCGCCGCAAAATATAACGCCCGCCGATCGTCAAGGCGGGTTTGGGGCGGCACGCGCCCTCCCCCGCGCTGCAATGGGCGCGGGAAGTCAGTCCACGAAATTTCTTAAAGCCTCTATTCGTTTTTCTAGCGGTGGGTGGCTCATAAACAGCGCTTTCAACGCGCTGCCCTTCTGACCATTGATGCCAAATGCGTTCAAGCTCTGCGGCAGTCCTTCGGTAGACATTTCGGATTCCCGCTGTAAATGCGCAAGAGCCGCGACCATCGCCGGAGCGCCCGCCAGCCGCGCCGCGCCTTCATCCGCCTTGTACTCCCGCCTGCGCGAAAACCACATAGTGATAATCGAAGCCAGTAGCCCAAGAACGATCTCGCAAAAGATCGTCGTTACTACAAAACCTACTCCTCGACCACCCTCGTTTTTGAGGATTGCGCGATCGACCACAAACCCAATGACGCGGGCGAAAAACATCACAAATGTATTGATTACGCCTTGCAGCAGCACCATTGTGATCATATCGCCGTTTGCGACATGGCTGACTTCGTGCGCCAGCACCGCTTTGATCTCGCTCGGCGAGTAGCGCTCAAGCATGCCGGAACTGATCGCCACCAGCGCCTTGTTGCGATTTGCGCCTGTAGCAAACGCGTTTGCTTCGTTAGCGGGAAATATGCCCACATCCGGCATTCCTATACCCGCGCTTCTGGCAATTTCTTCTACCGTCGTTACTAGAAATATCTCCTGCTGCGTCCGCGGATTTTCGATCAGCGTCGTTCCTGTCGCTTTCTTCGCCATAAACTTTGAGAGCAGGAGCGAGATAAACGCGCCCACCATACCAAATGCGAAACAGAAGATCAGCAGAGCCTCATAGTTAAGCCCTTCGCTCGTCAGATAGCCATCAAGACCCAGCAACCGCATTACAATTCCAAGCACAACAACAATAGCCAGGTTCGTCAGCACAAACAACAGCGTCCTAAACACTATAACCTCCTTTATTACACAGTCAAATCAACTTTGGTAAGATAGCAAAATTTTCTTAAAGCCGCAATAAGGATCACTTTGGACGCTCAACTGTTCACAAAGTTGCTGCAATGCGAAAAAGCGCGCCATTTTTACCACCAGAAAAAAAGGGCGGAAAAGATCGAACGTAACGCGGAATTTGCGAAACTTTTTGAGCAAAACGAAATTATCCAAGCGCTTTTTAGAAACAATTGCACGCGGCTGCACCCGCTTTCAAACAGCATGATAAAACACAAGAAAATCAAGATAAAAATAGATAATATCATGGAGACAACATCTGGATATTCACTCATAAAAATTATCTACTCAGCATACGTTTCCTCATCCAACAGCAGAGAGCTGGCATTGGCGGTCTGGGCGCTCGGAAAAAGAAAAATCATCATAAATAAGATATACGCGATCGTGTTAAATGAAGGTTATATCCGCCGTGGCGGACTGGATATAAACCTCCTTTTTACGCGGCGCGACATAAGCAGGCATATTTTAGTCAGGAGCGCAAAAGTGGACGCGCTGCTGGAAAAGGCGGCAAAAGACGAGGAGAGCAAGAGTGCGTTCCGCGCCGCTTGTTTTTCGTCGATAAAATGTCCCTACAGCCATATATGCTTCAAAACAATCCCAAAATACTCGATCCTAAACATATCTGGTCTTGAAATTGACACTAAACTGCAACTTCTTAACAGCGGTATAAAAAAGATAAAAGATATACCTGAAGCTATGCTCACTCCATATCACCGCATACAAATAGAGGCAGATAAAACAAAAAGACTATATATAGAAAAAGAGAATCTAAAAAGGTTTTTAGATACGATCGAATATCCTATCCACTTTTTGGATTTTGAGGCGGTAAACTACCCCGTTCCGCCTTTTGAGAATCTAAAGGTATTTGAGCCGTTAGTATTTCAATACTCTCTTCACATCCTAAGTTTCCCCGGTGCTAGAGCGCGGCATTTTGAGTTTCTCTCCGATGGCAAAAGCGATCCGAGGCGCGAGATCGCCGAAAAGCTGCGCGGCGAGATCGCCCCAAGCGGCTCGATCGTGGCGTTTGGCGCGGGCTTTGAGCGGATGATTTTAAGGCGGCTTGGCGAACAATTCGGTTTTGACGGTTATGCAAATAGGGTGATCGATCTGGCTCTGCCGTTTTCCAAACGTTTTGTTTATCACCATCGGATGCGCGGTAGCCACTCCCTCAAAAGCGTCGCGCCCTCCTTTGTCTCAAAGGCGAATTACGGTGGATCGATCAAAAGCGGACTGGAGGCTATGAGGAGGTTTTGCGAGATGCAAAGCGCGGGCAAAAGGCAAGCGGCGGCGATCCGCGCCGGACTGTTGGAGTACTGTGGGCAGGACACCTTATATCTGGTCTCAATCTTTCGCAAACTTACGCGTTTGGTGCTAGAATCACGCGGCAAAACCGACGATTGAAAGAACGGTCAGTATGGAATTTATAAATCTGAGGGCGCAGTATCAAGCCTACAAAAACGAGATCGACGACGCGGTACATTCTGTTTTTGACTCCGCGTCGTTTATTATGGGCAAAGAGGTAGAGATACTAGAACGCAACCTCGCCGCCTTTACTGGCTCGCAATACGCCATAAGCTGCTCAAGCGGCACCGACGCTCTTCTGCTGGCGCTGATGGCGCTTGACATAAAGCCGGACGACGAGGTGATCACGACCCCCTTCACCTTTATCGCCACGGCAGAAGTGATCGCCCTTCTAGGCGCGAAGCCGCGATTTGCGGATATTAAAGAAGACGACTGCAACATCGATTCTAACGCGATTGAAAGGCTGATAACGCCTAAAACAAAAGCGATCATTCCGGTATCGCTCTACGGGTACTGCGCCGATTTTGACGAGATTAACGCTATCGCCGCGCAATATAACCTCAGCGTGATCGAAGATGGCTGCCAAAGTTTCGGCGCAACCTACAAAGGCAGAAAGAGTTGCAATTTAAGCGATGTGGGAACCACCAGCTTTTTCCCTTCAAAGCCGCTTGGCTGCTACGGCGACGGCGGCGCTCTTTTCACAAACGACGATCTCCTTGCAAAGAGGGTAAAGGCGCTACGCAATCACGGGCAGTCGGCGCGTTACGAGCATTCTCTTGTGGGGATCAACGGTCGGCTCGATAGCGTACAGGCGGCGATTCTCAATGTGAAACTGCGCCACTTTGACGACGAGCTGAAACGGCGCGAGGTTTTAAGAAGGCGTTACGACGACGCGCTCAAGGAGGTAAGCGGCGTTGAGCTTCTGAAGCTGAAGGGGGATCGCGCCAGCGTAACGGCGCAGTACTCGATCCGCGTTCAAAACCGCGGCGCGATGGCGGCAAAGCTAGGGGAGAGATCGATTCCAACCGCCGTTCATTACCCAAAGCCGCTGCATCTGCAAAAAGCCTTTGCGGCGCTGGGCTACAACAGAGGAGACTTCCCCGTCAGCGAGAAGATCGCCGACGAAATCATAAGCCTGCCGTTTAGCCCGTTCCTGACAGAAGCGGAGCAAGAGATCGTGATCGACGCCGTTAAAGCCGCCGTATGTTGAAAGCGGCGCTCATCGGGCTGGGCAGTATGGGCAAAAACCATTTTCGGGCGCTCAAACGGCTACCAAACGTACAAATTGAGGCGCTGTGCGACAATCAGTTAGACGAATTTGAGGGACAAAACGTATGGCGCAGCGCAGATGAAATGCTCGCGAATACGCGGCTGGACGCGGCGCTGATCGTGGTACCTACCTTTCTGCATAGAGAAATAGCGCTCAAATGCGCTCAATACGGGCTTGACATGTTTATAGAAAAGCCCGCGGCGGCGACTGCTGGCGAAGCGCTGGAGATAGCCGCGATGGCGGAGAGTAAAAAGATAAAAAGCGCCGTAGGGCATATTGAGCGGTTCAATCCGGTCGTGATGGCGCTGAAAAAAGAACTTGAGGGAAAAGATATATATTCGCTTGTGATCACGAGAGTCGGACCGATACCGCCGCGTATCGCCGACGTGGGCATACTGACCGATCTGGCTGTGCATGATGTCGATCTGATCCGCTTTCTGACGGGCAAAGAGGTTGCTGACAGACATATCGTTTCCTCCAAAAAGATACACAACCATTACGAAGATAACGCGATCTTGTCGTTCAAACTTCAAAACGAAGTAGTCGCCACAATTTCCACAAACTGGCTGACGCCGTTCAGAAAGAGACGTATTGAGGTTGCCACCGCCGCCGGCTACTATGAAGCCGATCTGATAAGCCAAAGCCTCTGTTGCTTCAGCGCATATACCGCCAGCCAGTCCTATCTGGTAAGGGACATAGCTGTGCAGAAAGGCGAGCCTCTACTGAACGAGCTTGGCGCGTTTATCAACTACTGCGCCACGGGAGAGCGCGGCTTTTTGGCTTCTATTGAGGATAGCATCAAGACGTTGGAGCTTGTGCGCGCCGCCTGATTTCATCAAAACAAATGTGTCATAATCTGCTATGAAAGTTTTAGAGACATTTATAAACGCCGCTGGCGTTGTTCTTGATCACGTCATATTTATCTATGTGTGGGTTATCATTATCGCCGCGATTATTAGTTGGACGCGCCCCAATCCATATAACCCGATCGTGCAGAGTTTATACCGACTCACGGAACCGGTGTACGACTTTATCCGCCGCCGCGTCAGAACGGATTTCGGCGGATTGGACATCGCGCCAATCATCGTGCTGCTGGGTTTGCAGTTTACCCGCCACTTTCTGGTAAACCTGATGGTTAATTTTCAGGCTTAGGAACTGAATTTGCTTTTCTTCCGTAAATAGCCAAAGAGGGCGGTGTATGTTCAAGACGATCGGCGCGAAAGTTGTAGCGGGTATTCTGTTCTGCGCTTTTAGCGGCGCCATAGCGATCTTCTACGTTGCTATGCTAGGTTATGAGGAGTTAAGCGATCAGAGCGCGAGGCGCACACTCCAAATGACGAGCGAATCGATATTTCAAACCCTTCGCCTGAGCATGTTCAGCGGGGATCGCGTCGTGATCGGCGATACGATCGCGCGCGCCTCCAAAATAGAGGGCGTCCACAGTTTGCAGATACTTCCGAGTCAGGAGGTGATTGGCACATTTGAGCTTGAAACACCTTTCACAAACGACCCCGACGCCATAAGTATATTTACCACAAAAGAGGCGCGGGTGATGGAGATTATGAGCGGCGGCGAGCGCCACATCAGGATATTCAAGCCTCTTGTCGCCGAGCCTATCTGCCTGCGTTGCCACACTCTCGGCAAGGTAAACGACGTTCTAGGCGTGATGGAACTGGACATTTCACTGGAAAAAACCGATGCCATGATCCGCGACTCTCAGTCGAAAATTGGGCTGTTTTTACTCCTAATGCTGACATTTACCATATTCGTCTCGTATATCTTCTACCGCTTTTTCAGCGATCATCTCCGCGCCATTCAAGAGGGGCTGCTGGGCTTCTTCGGCTATCTTAACAAGACAAAATCAAAAGCGGCGCGGCTGGCCATAGACAGCAAGGACGAGCTAGGCGAAATGGCGCGGGTGATCAACGACAATATCGCCCGCGTCGAGGAGGGGATCGTAAAGGATCGCACATTTGTCGCGGAGGCGACCAGAGTGATGGCGCGGCTAAACAGCGGATTTTTAAGCAACCGCCTACAGGCAGAGGCAAACTCGCCGGGGCTTAACGCCCTAAAGGAGGTGATCAATCAGATGCTTACCGCCCTTAGCCGCAACGTAGAAGAGATACTCAGCGTGCTGAAGGCGTACGAAAACGACGACTACACGGCGTTTATTTCCGCCAATATGCTTGAAGGCGAACTGCGCGATCTCATTGACGGCGTCAACCGCCTTGGCGAATCGATAGGAAAGATGCTGAAAAACAATCTCGAAAATGGCTTAAAGCTGGAGAGCAACGCGCAGGAGCTTAGCGGCTACGTGCAGTCGCTGTCTATGGCGACGGCGAGTCAGGCGGACGCGCTTCTGGAAACATCTAAGGCGGTCGCCGCGATCACAGACGCGATCCGCAACAACGCAAAAAAAGCGGGACAGATGGCGAATATTGCCGAAGAGACGCAAGAACAGGCGAACGAGGGAAGTATCCTCGCGGGCAAAACACAGCGGGCGATGGAGCAGATCGTCTTCAGCGCGAACTCGATCAGCGAAGCGATCGGCGTTATCGACACGATCGCGTTTCAAACCAACATACTCTCGCTGAACGCCGCCGTGGAAGCGGCGACAGCGGGCGGAGCGGGCAAAGGTTTCGCGGTGGTGGCTGGAGAGGTGCGATCGCTTGCGGCGCGAAGCGCGGAGGCTGCGCGGATCATCAAGGAACTGAGCGAAGAGAGCCAGCGCAGGGCGGAAGAAGGAAAGATCACAACCCAAACTATGCTGCATGGCTATGCACAGCTTAGCGCCAAGATCACTGAAACCAGCGAGTTGGTCAGTCAGGTCGCCAGCGCAAGTCAGGATCAGATGAGCGCGATCGAGCATATCAATAATGTCGTCGAAGCGATCAAGCGAATGACGCAGGAAAACGCCGGCGCCGCGAGAAAGACGCACGAGATAGCCAATCGCACATCGGCAATGGCGCGGGAGCTTGTCAGCGATGCGAGCGGCAAGAAGTTCAGGCAGACAGCGTCGTATATGAACGACGCGGATAATGACGAAAGCCAAAGCGCGATCGAAACGCTTAAAAACTTGATCGAATCGGGATTAAAGCGCAAATGAGACGTATTTTTGCGTTTTTGCTTGCGTGCGCCGCGCTGTACTCCGACGCTATTCTCGATAAACCGCAAGGCAGAGTGCGCGATTTTGCCTCTCTTTTGTACCTGCGCCAGAACAACGACAAGATCGCCCAAAACAGCAAAGTCTTCTATACGCTTAAATCGCCGAAATTTATCCATTTGACCGCATATAGCAAACGCACATCCAACGCCTCTCTTTCGCTTCTTGTGCGATGCAGGGAAGCGCCTCTGAAAACGTTGGTAAATATGAGCGCGGAGTGCATCGCCATATCGCTTACTCCTTCTCAAAGTTTTGCGCTTAAAAAAGAGTTGAAACTAAAGATCGCGGACAAAATAGAAGCGATCGATCCCAATAAGGCAAAGCTACTCAGATCGCTTGCCACCAACCATCCGCTGAAATCGCTTCTAAAAGATAAAGACCTCTTCTTCGCGCTTACTAACGTTCCGAACTTCTGGCATACTCCTAGATCGCTTACAAAGAAAGATATAGAAACCCTACAGGATGATCCGCGCTACTCCGAATTGATTGAGCGGCTGGCGGTTGCAAACATGCCGCACGCCTCAATTAGATGGGTACATGAAAGCGATGCCGCAAAGCTGGATTACAAAGGGGCGTTTTATCTTGGAATTATCTATGCGGCATCGAATGACAAGGAGCTTGCCTTCGCAGCCTTTCAGGAGGCGGAGAAGAAAGCGGCGACGCGATACGCCAGAGATCGCGCCCTCTTCTGGCAGTGGAAGGTAAAACAGGATAAACAGGCGTTTACCGCGCTTTTAACGAGTCAAGAGATCAACTTTTACTCTCTGCTGGCATATGAGATCGCGGAAAAAGAGCTGCCTTCCATATCTACGCAAGCGCCTGCTCCAGAAGGATCAAAGGCCGTATATTCGAGCAAAGATTTTGGCGATCCATATTTTTGGGACGAGATCAGAAAGATGATTATAAGCCGCGATATAGAAAAGCTAAAACAAGAGCTTGACAAGATGGCGCACAGCGATGGTGAAGCGTACCGCGCCAGAATTTTATATCTGCTCGATCAACGCAATCTAACCAACTATTATCTCAACCCCTATAAAAAATTGTTAGAAGGAAGTAGCAAAAACGATCAAGCGCTGATTCTGGCGATCATGTGTCAAGAGAGCCGCTTTATCGCTCCCGCTCTTTCCGCCTCTTATGCGGTGGGCGTTATGCAAATGATGCCGTTTCTGATCGAGGATATGAAAAAGAGCCGCAAAGATAAAGCTCCGATCTGGAGTTTTTTTGATCCAGCCAAAGAGATACCGTACGCAATGGGACATATAGCGTGGCTACAAAAAAAAGTCTCTCATCCGCTCTATCTGTTTTACTCCTATAACGCCGGATACGGCTATACCAGAAGAGTGGCGGCGGATATGTTTTCCGACAGCGATTACGAGCCGTATCTGGGTTTGGAAAGAATTTC
>JAIRKM010000033.1 GCA_031260125.1 Helicobacteraceae bacterium
AATAACAACCCCGCTGGTGGTATAGCGAAGCCTGCTGTCGTCAAAGGCAAGCAGATTCCAGCCCTCGGCAAGCTTGCCGTTGTAGAACTCCGCGCGCCCCTCAATATTTTCCTGCAAAAGCAGACCGCCATCTACGCTGGTGTCTCCGCGAACATGCCGCGCCCAGTAGCCATAGCCGGGGGTAAGAAGGTTTAGGTTGGATGCGGAGGTGGTGCTTTCCGTTGTTCCATCGCCAGTAAATGTCTGAATCTCCCAAAGAGCCGGCGTATTGATCGCCGCATAGCGGTAGAGCGTCAGATTGCCGTCCAAAGCGGTGCGGTTGATCTCGTAATCGTTCCGTATGGAGAAAGGACTGGCGAGATACTGCCCTATATCGTTTGTAAACGCGCAGTTATAGCTGCCCGCTACCGCGTTCGCGCCCGTGCAGATCACCTGATTAAGAGCGCCCGCGTCAGCCGCCTGAGAGCCTGCCGTACTGACAAGAAGCGTCAGCTCGCTGTTGATACGCGCCGGATTGGCGTAGGTCTTGGCGCGGTCAAGCGTCCCGATGTAGATGCGATCGGAACTCGGCGTTCCCCATAGCGCGGTCAAGCTGTTTTTGAAGCTGATCTTAAACGGCTCGCCCTCATAGATCGCCTGATAGGTGATAAGCACGTCAGGAGCGCTGGCGTATGGAGAGACGACATACATCGTTCTCATCGGAGATGTGTAGTCTTTCCCCACCAATTTGCAGCTTCCGCCGGCGTTGCTGCCTATACCCGTGCCGATAACGACGACCGCCTTGCGCGCGCCGTTTGCTCCCGCGATAGCGCGGACGCCCAGCACCGAGTGATACGGCAAGCCGATACCGCTTGTATTGGTTTCATCGGTATTCAGCAGGTTTGCCGCTGCTGGTACAGTGCCGGCGCCAAAGTTGTAGCCATCGCCCGAGGTGGAAGCTATAGTATTCTGGTTGCCACCCTGCGTGCTAAAGTCGCCATCCCAACTGATATGGTTTGCCAAATCGGCTATGTCCACCACGGCGATTGCGCTGCAACCGTTTGGTGAACTAAAATCTGGGTTTTGCGCCGCACTGCCTTCGCCGGCAAGTTGGAACAGCCCCCCAACGCCTATTAACTGCCAATAGCTATCTGAAAGCTTTACGGCGTATTTGTCCGCCGCGAAGCCAGATATTGGCAGCGCCAACAGAAAAGCGGCTAGTAAAGCCCGCGTTCCTCGTTTCATAAAAACCTCCTTATTCGGTTTTATTCGGTTTAATTCTACAGAGTCCGAATCGTTGTTAGATCGGCATTTTCATTTTTTTCTTAACCTCTTTGTTGCCCGTTAAAAGCCTGTTTTTATCATATAAACTCCTTCATTATGGTTGGTTACCCCGCCTCCGCCGGATTGGAGGTAACCCACGTGAGCGACTTGCTCGGCGGGCTGAATACGCTGGTTGGTATCTGCCCGCGCACACACATGTCGTTGCTGTAAACGTAAAAGTTGCGCTTGCCTTCTGCCAAGCCGAAGAGGTGCTGCGCCATCTGTAGATCAAAATTGACCACCGCGCCATTGAGCGCCGTGAACGAGTACTGTCCAAAGTCCACAAAGGAGACCGTCGCGGGCTTTGTAACGACTGGATAGAAGAGGCGTATGTTGGAATCCCACGCGATGTTGGCGATGTTGGATCGCATATACGCCGATGAGTCCGGCCCGAAATGCCCCTCTACGTCCTGAAAGTTATCGTCAACGATATAAAAGCCATTCAAAACGCAGGCGTTTGGATCGTAAATCGGCTTATCGCCAATGTCGGGAGGTCCGGGCGGATCGGGGTCTGACGGATCGACGGGAGAGCCGCCAATCAGATCGCCGCTGACGCTGCCCGTTACGGTAACGATCGCCGTAACAGAACCGCCGCCATAGAGCTGGGCGACTATTGTTTCTGTGCCCGGACGCGCGCCCGTCAGCCTAAGCACGGGTCGGACGGCGGGGGCGGCGTGGAGGATAGCGTAACGCACGAAACTGCTGTTTGTCTCTTTCGCGTCGCCCGCCGCGAGTATCGCAAGCGATGAGGTGGTGGAGACGGCGTAGGGGGCGTCGTCTTGCCCTATGGGTAGCTCAATGTTCTTATGCTCGCCCACGGCGATCGTAATGTAAACCGCATCCGAGCTTACGCCGGCGCTACCGCTAGTGCGGCTGTCCGCCCCGCAGGAGAGCAGGAGAGAGATCAAGGCCGTGAAGAGGATATATTTAAGGGACGCTATACGCATTGACCGCTCCTGTGGAAATTATGTCCGCGCCGGTGTACTGCGCCGATGGATAGGTGCGATAATCAAAGAAATTTGGCTCCGCCCAGTAGTTAAACCAGCGTTTGCTGTCCACGGCGTATACCAGATGGGCGCGGTTGGCACTGTCTACGGCGATCGCGTTGGACGCGCCGTGTTCGCCCGATTCGTTCGCGCCCGGCTCCTCGATCACCCAGCGCGATACCAGATTGCGGAATGGGGGTTTGCGAGCGTAGTGGATCTTGCTGCCGCCGGTTGTAACGGCGGCGTAAGCGACACGTGGTTCGTTGTAGGCATCCAGCGCGAAGCTGACGCCTGAAATATCCCCCTGAACCGGATCGATTCCGCCGACCGGCTCCATCTGCCATTTATACTTATCTCCGTAAGGCTCGCGGCTGTAGAGGCGCACGTAGCTTCCCTCTTTGACCGCCATGATCGGCTTGTTTACGCGATCCAAAGAGAGCGAAACGGAGCCGATGTTGCCGCTGATCCCCTCAACCAGCTCCTTGTGAAAGCTGCCGCTTTGACGCGCCGCGTAGTAGAGCGCCTCCGGAATTTCCGTGTAGTTGCCGTCCGTGCCTAAGTGGTTATAGAGGGCGTTGGCGTAAGCGAAGCGCGGTTCGCCCGTTAAGCGGTTGTGCGAAATGGAGAGGCTGTGAATAGGGGCGTTCAGCGCGACGCATTGGTGCGTGGCGCTGTCAATGTCGATCGGGTTGTCTTTGAGAGAAGCGGCGCAGATTTTGTTGCTTACCGCGTCAAAGTAGGCGATATGCACCTGATCGGCAGCCGAAACGCGGTCGGGATCGCGAAACGCCGTAATGCCCAAAAGCAGCGATCCCTGCGGATAGGTGTGGTTTGCGTCGATCACGGGCGCGCTACTTACCTTTATATCGTTCCATGCGTCGTTTGCGCTGTTTAGGTAGGGTTGGTAGCGCAGATAGACGTAGCCGTTTCGCAGATAGACGACGATGGGCTTGTCCCTATTGGAATCGTACGGCGAAGCGGCGATCTGCGCTGAAACGCCGGCGTCTGTCGATGTGCCTTTACCGCCGTCGATCGTCGCATGCGCCCAACTGCTGTAGAAGTTGGAGTAAACAAGCCCTTTGGAGGTGGCATCGTATTGCGCCGCGTGGATCGTCTTGTAGCCGCTCGTTTCGCTGACGGCGATCGAGAGGTAGCGCCCCGCGTCAACGCCCGTCCAGCCGTTGGGGACTTGGGCTTCAACGGAGTCTTTTACCTGCACGGTAAGCGGCGTTCCGGTGATGCGAATCAATTGGTTGTCGTTGGCGGAAAGCGTGTAGATGGGGGTGATGAAGGTAAAGCCCTTTTCCAGCCCGCGCAGCTTGATATCCACGCTGTAAGAGCCGGACGCGCCGGCGGTAACGTTCATCTCGCGCGGTTCGACGCTGACGTTGTTGTTGCTCGTCTCTATATACAGGCTGCCGCCGGTAAGGGATGTCGCCGCGCCGCTGTGATCGACGGCGCTTACCTTGAAGACCCGTTCGCCGTTGATGTCGATAAACGCCTGCATGGGGTTGAAAAAAAGCTCAGAGACATCAAGGGAGTTACGCTCCACAACCTGAACGAGAATCGTATATGGGCTGCTGTAGCGCCCGTCTCTTTTCGCCCGCGCCGTGATCCGCGCGCTACCGATACTCTTGCCTACAACAAAGCCGCTGTCGCTCACTTGCGCAACGTTGGGGCTGGAGCTTGTCCACTCAACCGCTATAGGATTGGCGGCGGTGGATTCTAGCACCGTGCCGGCGCCGTTTGTAACGATCGCCGTCAAGCCGACGGAGCCGCCCTCTGCGAGAATGGGAGTGCGGGGAAAGACGGAGCTTATCTGAAGACTGCCGCCGCTTGCGAGCGTGTACCCGCCCGATCCGCCAGCGCCTTCGGGCAGTTCGCGATCTTCCACGCAACCGCCGATGAACAGCAGCGCGAACGGTAACAGAAATTTCAGCGCCTTCAAGCTTCTGCCTTTCACCCAGAAATTTGAAGGCTTACAGCAAAAAGCATTCCGCCCGTACGAAAGGGGCTATCGGCGGCGCGATCTGTTTTTTTCAAACGCCTCGCGGCAGACGATGCAGTAGCGCGCGTGCGGTTTGATACGCATACGCTCAATGCCAATTGGCTCTCCGCACATTTCGCAGATGCCGTATGTACCGCCCGCCGCTTTGGAGAGCGCGTCTTCAATTTCGGCAAGTTCGTCTAGCTGCTGTTCTTTTATCGCGCAGTCTATCGTGGCGTCGGCGTTGAGCGCCGCAATGTCGCCATCGTCGTTTGCTTCCGCGTTTACCGCGTCTTCTAGTGCTTTTTCGGATTCTTGAACATTATGAATAATCTGTGCTTTTCGCTTGTTGAGTGTTCTCACAAGGCGGTCAAACTCTCTTGAACGCATAACAATACCTTCTATAGAAAAATTATAAAGGCGCAATAATGGCAGAAAGTTCCTGAAAAAAAGATTAAAAAAGTCCTTTTTTGGCGCGGCGAAGCGCCTCTTTGTAAAGCAGATCGTATGTTTTCGCCGACCGTTCCCACCCGTAATCGAGGTTCATAGCTCTTTTTTGCATAGCCTGAAAGTGATCTTTTCTGTTGTACCACGTGTGAACCGCCCAGCCAACGGTATTGACGAGATTTTTCGCGTTCAGCCCGTAAAACTTAAACCCCGTTCCCTCGCCCGTTTTCTCGTCATAGCTCTGAACGCTGTCTTCCAGTCCGCCCGCGCCGTGGACGATCGGAAGTGTCCCGTAAAGCTGGCTGTACATCTGATTGAGTCCGCATGGCTCAAAGCGCGAAGGCATCAAAAAGAGATCCGCTCCCGCCTCGATCCTGTGCGAAAGCGGCGCGTCAAAGCCGATACGGCAGGCAAACCGCTTGGGATACAGCCGCATAATGTCGCCAAAGTAAAAGTGCGTCCATACCTCGCCGCTGCCTAATAGAACGATCTGAATATCCATCTTGAGCAGATCGTGGATTGACTCAGCTATAACGTCGACTCCCTTTTGCCTGACGAGACGGCTTACAACCGCGATCAGCGGAACGTCGCGGCGCGGCAGCCCCATCTCCTTTTGCAGAGCGCGTTTGAGCTTCGCCTTGCCGGATAGATCGTCCGCGTCGTAATGCGCGCTCAGGTGCCGATCGGTTTTCGGATTCCACTCTAGCGTATCCACGCCGTTTAGTATGCCCCACAGATCGTTCGCGCGGGTTCGCATTGTCGCTTCCAACCCGTAGCCAAACTCGGGAGTCAGTATCTCCTGCGAGTATCTAGGGCTGACGGCGCTGATCATTGTCGCGTGTGTGATGCCCGCCTTGAGCAGATTTACCCTGTCGTCCATCTCGACTTCGCGGAAGTTAAAATGCTCCCAGCCAACGTCAAGCACGTTCATCAGCCCGCTGTAAAACTCTCCTTGATACTGCATATTGTGAATGGTCAAAACTGACGCGCACCGCGCAAAATGCTCATCATTCGCGTAGATCGTGGTCAAAAACAGATTCGCCGCGCTCGTATGCCAATCGTGCGTATGGAGGATATGCGGGCGGAAATTCAGCGCCTTGCATAGCTGCATCGCGGCGCGGGAGAGGAAGACGAAGCGGTTGTCGTTGTCTATAAACCCTATGCCGCTTTCGTCGCTGTAGAGGCTTTCGCGCCCATAAAACAGCTCGTAATCGACGAAGTAGATCGGCACGTCCGAGTCTGGTAGCCGACCCTCGTAAACGCCGCACCACATCTCGCCGATGATCCCCATAGGAACGCCCAGCGGCGCGGGGAGCTTTTGGAGCTTTGTACGATCGATTCCGTAATAGCGCGGCATAACGACGCGAACGTCGTGTCCAAGCTCGCGCAGATATTTTGGCAATGCGCCGAGTACATCGGCAAGCCCGCCCGTTTTGGCGAAGGGGTGGCACTCGGAAGCGGCGAAAAGGATATTGAGTTTCTCCATAGTTTTCCCTGATGTTTTGGGCGCTATTGTACTACGCGGCGCGAAGATGTTCGATGAGGATATGCGTCCCAATCGCTATAAGCACGATTCCGCCCGCGATCTGCGCCCTCTTCTCAAACAGCGCGCCGATCGCCCTGCCAAGCCCGAACCCGACGACTGAAACGACAAAGCTCACCACGCCGAAAACGATAGCGGGCAGCCAGATTTGGCGATCGAGCATCTGAAATGAAGCGCCGACTGCCAGCGCGTCAAGGCTAGTGGCGAACGAAAGCATAAGGAGCGCCTTGAACCCTCTGACGTCCGCGCCGCCGCTCTCGTCAAACGCGCCGCGGATCATCTTCGCCCCCACAAAGGCAAGCAGGAAAAAGGCGATGAAGTGATCGAAACTCTCTATGTAGCCGCTACAGGCTTCGCCGAGAAGATAGCCAAAAAGCGCCATTGCCCACTGAAAGATGCCGAAAAAAAGCGCGGCGCGGATGATGTAAAAGCGGCTCGCGCCCCCTTCGGTAGAGGCGGCGGCAGAAACGGCGAACACATCCATGGCGAGGCTGAAGGCGACTAGCAGAATCGATAACATCGGCGCATTGTACTTCAACCACGTTGAGTTTGTCTATAATCCTCTCAAGAGGAAAGGAAGATCGATGAAAACGAGCGTGCTGTCGGTAGAGGGAATGAGTTGCGATCACTGCGTAAGCTCCATCAAAAAGGCGCTTGAGCCGCTTGTCGCAACCGCGGCGGTGGATCTGGCGGACAAGAGGGTAACTGTGGAGTTTAACGAACTAGAGACGGCGATCGAGGATATAAAAACCGCGATCGACGAACAGGGCTTTGAGGTGGTTTCGTACACGTAAGGGGGAGAGCGTGCGTTGGGTAATTGGCGGCATCGATCGGCGGGCGGCTTGATACTCTACTATGACTGCTTCGGCGGGATTGGCGGCGATACACACTTGGGGGCGCTGGTGGACGTTGGAGCGGAGTTTGACCTGATAGCGCGGGATCTAAGCGCGCTTCCAAACAGCGGCGAGTTCGCGCTAAGCTGCGAAAAGCGCGTCAAAAACGGCATCAGCGGCACGAGGGTGGAGGTTCGGGAGAGCGCGGACAGAAGGAAGAGGAGCTTTGAGGAGATAAAAGGGCTGATCGCCGCCGCCGCGCTGAAGGAGAGCGTGAAGTCTATGTCGGTAAAAATTTTCACCACCCTCGCCGAGGCGGACGCGAAGAGCGGAGGGTTGAGCGCGCCTCGCTTTTTGGGCGCGGCGGATTGCATAGCGGAGGTTGTGGGCGCGGCGATTGCGATCGAGGCGCTTGGCCCGTCCGCTATATGCTGCGGCAAGGTGGAGCTTGGCGGGGGACACGTTGGACGCGGGGTTGTTCCCTCGCCCGTTACGATCGAGCTTCTGAAGAACGCGCCCGTAAGCGTTGGACACTCTGATGGTGAGCTTACCACGCCGATCGGCGCGGCGATTCTTGCCGCCGTAATCGATCGCTTCGCCGATAGGTTCAGCTTCAAGCCGATCAAAATCGGTTACGGCTTGGGCGGGAAAGATCGTGAGCTTCCCCTGCGGGTAATAGCGGCGGAGGAGGACGACAGGGAGGAGAGCGATGAGGTGCTGATCGAGACCAATATCGACGATATGAGTCCGGAGGCGCTTGCGTTCGCGGAGGAGCGGCTTTTTGATCACGGCGCGCTGGACGTTCACAAAACGGCGATCTCTATGAAAAAAAACCGTCTGGGGGTGAAGCTGAGCGTGCTGATACCGCGATCGAAGGAGCGGGAGATTGCCGATCTGATCTTTACGGAAACAACCTCGACCGGCTACAAACGGATAGCGCTGACGAAGGTCGCGTTAAAGCGGGAGTTTGTAACGGCGGCGACGGAGTACGGCGCGGTAAGGGTAAAACGCGCGGTAAAAGATGGCGCGCCGATCAAGTATAAGGCGGAGTTTGAGGAGTGCCGCGCGCTCGCCTTGAAACACAAACTGCCCCTGAGCGAGATTGCCGCGGCGGTGGAAAGGGCATTGCGCTCCCTTAGCTGACAGACAAGCGATACCAAATGCCGCGCGCTATAAAATAACGCAATATCAAGGAGGTGGTTGAGATGACACGATCGCTGCCAATTGTCCTGCTGTTGGCGATGTTTGTCGGCGGTTGCTCCGTCTTGACGCAAAAAGCTCCCGTAACGGAACGAACGCAGCTTATGCTGATGAGCAAGGCAGAGGAGAATCGGCTCGGACTGGAAGCCGCCGACGAGATTCTAAAAACCTCAAAACAATCAACCGATGCGGCTTTGACCGCCCGCGTGGTCAATGTGGGCAAGAGAATCATCGCCGTTTCGCAGGAGGCAAAGGAGTACACGTGGAACTTTTACGTGCTGGAAGATGCCGTGATCAACGCCTTCGCGCTGCCGGGCGGCAAGGTGTTTTTCTACACGGGTATTTTGAAGCTGATGGACAACGACGATCAGATCGCCTGCGTTATGGGACACGAGATCGCGCATGTCCTTGCGCGGCACGGAGCAGAGCGCGTCAGCCAGCAGCAGCTTACCGCGCTTGGCGGCGAACTTCTCTCCACCGCGCTTAAAATCCCCGCGAAGTATCAGCAAACCTATCAGGCGGCGTACGGCGCGGCGTCCAATTTGGGCGTGATTTTGCCGTACAGCCGCAAGCACGAAAGCGAAGCCGACGCGATCGGCGTTGTGCTGATGTACAAGGCGGGCTACAACCCGAACGAGGCGGTGAAGTTCTGGCAGAAGATGGCGGCGCAGGGCGGCAAAAGCGCGCCGGAGTTTTTATCGACACACCCCTCCGACGAGAGGCGGATTGAAGATATTCAAAAGAATATAAAGAGGCTTAAATGAGCGGGTTTTATCTGGGCAAAACGGCGGATGGCAATAGGCTGGAGTTGGATTCAAAAACCTTTTTGACGCACGCGGCGATCATCGGCATGACGGGTAGCGGCAAAACGGGGCTTGGAATTGCGCTTTTGGAGGAGGCTCTCTTGAGCGGGGTAAGCGTGATCGCGATCGACCCCAAAGGCGATCTCGCCAATATGCTTCTGACATTTCCAAGCCTTAGCGAGGGCGAATTTGCCCAATGGTCGGATCGCCCCGCGCAAACCGCCGCGGAGTGGAAGGAAGGGTTGGCGCAGTGGGGGCTGGACGGAGATCGCATCAGCGCGTTAAAACAGGGCGCGGATTTCAAGCTCTTTACCCCCGGCGCTTCGCACGGCATTGCGGTAAATATGCTCGGATCGTTTGCCGCTCCCGTGCGGTCGGTAATAGAGGACGGCGATCTGTTCAATTCGCTGATCGTCTCCGCCGCCGAAAATCTGCTGGGGCTGATCGGGGCAAACTCCGAAACGGCGGGCAAAGAGGCGACGCTGCTTGCCGCGATCATAGGCGGCGCGTGGGCAAAGGGCGAAAATTTGAGCTTGGAAACGATCATCAGGCAGATCGCCGCGCCTCCGTTTGATAAGATCGGCGTTTTCGCGCTGGAGAGCTTCTACCCCGAAGCCAAACGCTTTGAACTCGCCTCAAAATTCAACGCGCTGATCGCCTCTCCCGCTTTCGCCTCAAAGTTGAGCGGCGAACCGCTTGATATTGGCTCGATCGTCGGCGGCAAAAAGCCCTGCGCGGCGATATTCTCTATCTCCCATCTTGGCGATCGGGAGCGGATGTTTTTCGTAACGCTGATCTTAAACGCGGTTTTGTCGTGGATGCGATCGCAGGACGGATCGTCCGCTTTACGCGCCCTGCTCTATATGGACGAGATTTTTGGCTACTTTCCGCCAAGCGCCAATCCGCCGAGCAAAACGCCGATGATGCTTCTGCTCAAACAGGCGCGGGCTTTTGGGTTGGGCGCGGTTCTTTCCACGCAAAATCCCGTCGATCTCGACTACAAAGGACTGAGCAATATCGGCGCGTGGTTTATCGGCAGAATGCAAAGCGCGCAGGATTGCAACCGCGTAAGCGCGGGGCTGATCGGCGCGGGCGGCTCCAAAGCTCAGCTTGCCGCGGAGATCTCCGCTCTGGAAAAGCGCCGTTTCCTGCTCAAGACGGATCGGCTCATCACCTTTAACACCCGCTGGACGCTTAGCTATCTAAAAGGCCCTCTCTCCCGTGAGCAGATAAGGCTTCTTACGGGCGGATCGGCTTTTGCCGATGCTGGGGCGCAAAACGATCGGGGAGTCGTTTTGGACGCGGGCGCTGGAAAAAAACGCGCCGCAATTGAGGCGAAGTACGAGCGTGAAAAGAAGCGGCTGACCGAAAAACGCTCTCGATTGCAGATCAAACTGGACAAAGAGAAAGGCGACGTAACCCGTAAAACGATCGGCGTTGTTGCTACGATCGGCTCCGGACTGCTAAGCGCGCTTTTTGGCTCAAAGCGCGGCGCGGTTGGCAAAATTGGTAGCTCGGTTAAGAGCGCGGCAGATATGCAAAAGGAACGCGCTGATGTCTCTATGGCAGAGGAGGAGATTGCGCGCGTTGATCGTGAGTTGCAAGAGCTTGAAAGTAAGACGAAAGCCGATCTTGCCGCGCTTGAGGGCTGATCGCGCCGTCTTTGGTTCTCCGCGCAAAGCGGCGGGGCGATCGCGCTATTGCAAAAAGCGCGGGCTGACTCCACGCCTATAGATCGTTTGACTAAGGCGGCAGAACCCGCATAGCGGTTGAGCGCAGCTACTATAGACGCGAGAAAGCGGCGGCTTTTTGACGTGCGAAAGGCGCGGTTAGAAGCGAATCTGTCCCGTCGCGGCCAGATAAGCGCCGATCGCAGAGTTTATCACGGTCAATGTCAAGCCGATAATACTGAGGACAAACCCCGCCGTCGCTAGGCTCCGCTCCTCTTGTACCTTTCTGCCTTTGACGCCCAAAACAAGCCCCGTAATGGTGATTGGAAAGCCAAACAGCGGAATGAACCACGCCAACAAACCCACAATGCCCAACACCAGCGACGCAACGCTCATACAGCCACCTCCGCGAGCCTCGTTTTCCAATTGAATCGTCTGTTCATACTGAACCTTTTATATTGGTTTGTGTATAGCCATAGGAAGCAAGCCGACTTGCCTTCAGCGCTGTCTCCGTCGCCCTTTGCCTCCACTTGCGCGAATATATTAGCGCTAATCTGATAAATCAAACGCTGTTTGAAGCGGCGGTCGTTTTCAGCCCAAATAAGATAACTTTCGCCGATGACAAAACGAATGGAACTTCTCTCTCCCGCCGGCGATCCGACCAAACTTAAAATCGCGCTCGCCTTCGGCGCGGACGCGGTATATGGCGGCGTTAGCCATTTTTCGCTGCGCGCGCGTAGCTCCAAAGAGTTCTCGCCGCAGAGCTTCGGGGAGGCGATCGCCTACGCGCACGCGCTTGGCAAAAAGGTCTATGTAACGGCAAACGGCTTTCCGTTTAACTCGCAGATCAAACTATTTGAAAATCACTTAGCGCAAATGCGCGATCTCTCGCCCGACGCCTTTATCGTCTCAAGCGCGGGCGCAATTAGGCTTGCGAAAAAGATCGCGCCCGATGTTCCGATCCACCTCTCCACGCAGGCAAACGCGCTAAATACGCTTGACGCGGAGGTCTATTTCGA
This sequence comes from Helicobacteraceae bacterium, assembly GCA_031260125.1. Taxonomy (GTDB): domain Bacteria; phylum Campylobacterota; class Campylobacteria; order Campylobacterales; family SZUA-545; genus JAIRKM01. The sequence goes on from JAIRKM010000033.1 coordinate 11,791, forward strand.
TCTTGGCGTGAAGCGGATTATCGCCGCGCGTGAGGCGAGCCTTAGAGATATAGAGGCGATCAAAACCGCGCTGCCCAGCCTTGAGATCGAGGTTTTTGTTCACGGATCCATGTGTTTTGCCTACAGCGGACGCTGTCTTATATCCAGCTTGCAGACGGGGCGCGTGGCAAATCGCGGAAGCTGCGCCAACGACTGCCGCTTTCCATACCGCCTCTTTGTGGAAAATCCCGAAACTAAAACGCTGATGCGAATCGACGAGGGCGAAGAGGGCAGCTTCGTTTTCAACGCCAAAGACCTCAATATGATCGCCCATCTAAAAACAATCGCGGATAGCGGCGCGATCGACAGCGTCAAAATCGAGGGGCGCACGAAAAGCGGCTATTACGCCGCCTGCGTGACTCGCGCTTATAAGATGGCGCTGGAGGATATTGAGCGCGGCTGTTTTGAGCCGTCGAAATATGGCGTAGAGTTGGCGACGACGAAAAATCGCGGCTTTTCGGACGGCTTTTTGATCAAGCGCCCATATAAGAAAAACGCCGATCAAAATCTTGAAACAAGCCAAAGCGACGGGACGCATCAAGTTACGGCGGCGATCGATCAAAGCGGCAAAACGTTGCTTGCGCTTGGCAGGTTCAAGCTTGGCGAGGAGTTGGAGATTGTCGCGCCGCTTTATGCCGCTATCACGCTTGCGGATAACGATCTCGGACGGATTTATAAGCGAGGCGAAGGTTACTATATAAGTTTTTCGCAAATCGTTACCGAAAACGGCAAATCGCTAAACGAGATTCACTCCGGCAACCAAAACGCCGTGCTACTCCCCGCACCTTTACCGCCATATTCGTTTTTAAGAAAACCGACATAAAAAATTTGGTTAGTGGGGGCAATACGTTATCGATACTGCGTATACCGTCGTCAATAACGGTTATTGTTACGTCTTTTTCTCGCCCGCGTACTCGATCGCTTTGCCCCACATTAGCTTATATTTGCGCTTGACAAACTCCAGCTCCTCCTGCGCGATCGACAACTGCTTGGTCAGCGCCTCCATCGACTTGCGATCCTCCTCATAAATCTCCTGCATAGCGACCAGTCCGTCTTTTAGAAATTGATTTTCGTTTTTCAGCGCGCCTAAGGTTTCATCTTTCGCGCCGATCACCTTTTCGTGCATCGACAAAATTGTGCCGACCGTCTTCTCTACAAAATCCATCGCGCTTGTATGTCCGTCGAAAACCAGCTCTGCGTCAATTTTTTTGGGCAGCATCACGCTCAAGCCGCTGGCGCTTTCTACCAAAATTTTTCCGTTTTCGATCTTGCTGGCTAGTTTATTTTCATCGCACAGCGCCTTAATATCGGCGGCGCTTTTACCTACAAGTTTTGCAAATTCTTCTACGCTTAACCATGTTTGCGCCACATTATCTCCTTGATAAACGAACCTCAAGCGGGCGTGAATCTATCTCCGCCTGCACTCTTACGCTCTGCCGATCGTCAAGCAATTTTCGCGCCAACTCGGGGTCGCTTAGCGCCAAAATCTGAACCGCTAGATAAGCCGCGTTGATTGCGCCGTTGATCGCCACGCACGCGACGGGGATTTTCGGCGGCATCTGCGCCGAGCTAAGCAGCGCGTCCACGCCGTTTAATGCGCCGTTTGCGATCGGAACAGCGATAACGGGCTTTGTCGTCCGCGCCGCGATTGCGCCAGCTAGGTGCGCCGCCATTCCCGCCGCCGCGATAAACGCGCCCGCGCCCGCCGCCTCCGCCTCTTCAATATACGCCGCCACACGATCGGGCGTTCGATGCGCGCTGGCGATGATCATTTCATAAGCCGCGCCGAAGCGCTCCAACGTTTCAATACACTCCTGCATAACGCCCACGTCGCTCTTGCTTCCCACGACGACGCCCACAAATGCGCCCATATGTTTCCTTTCGATACCAAGATTTTAGCAGATGCGGCAAAACCGCGCCGCGCCCTTAGGCGGCAGCTTAGCCGATTTACGCGGCGATCGCGCAGAAGCTAGGCAAAGCGCAAAGCGGCGTTTTTGTAAAATCCCGACTTTAACGGAAAGCGGAAATATGATCTTCTTTAGCGATCTGCTCTTAAAGCTACAAACATTCTGGCAAGATCAAGGTTGCGCGATTGTTCAGCCCTACGATCTGCCCGCGGGCGCCGGCACATTCCACCCCGCCACGCTGCTTCGCAGTCTCGATGGCAAGCCGTGGAGCGTCGCGTACGTCGCCCCAAGCCGCCGCCCCACAGACGGGCGCTACGGTGAAAACCCTAATCGGCTCGGCGCGTATTACCAGTTTCAGGTCTTGATCAAACCATCGCCCGATAATATCCAGACGCTCTACCTCAAAAGCCTCGAATATCTCGGTCTGAACCTCAAGAACCACGACATTCGCTTTGTCGAGGACAATTGGGAATCGCCGACGCTGGGCGCGTGGGGGCTAGGCTGGGAGGTGTGGTTGGACGGCATGGAGGTAACGCAGTTTACCTACTTTCAACAAGTCGGCGGTCTGCCGTGCGATCCGGTAGCGGTCGAGATCACATACGGCGCGGAGCGGTTGGCGATGTATCTGCAAAAGGTCGATAACGTTTTTGATATTAGGTGGAACGAGCGGTTTTCTTACGGCGATATTCACTTTGAAAACGAGTATGAGTTCAGTAAATACCACTTCGAGATCGCCGACACCGACGCGCTTTTTAGACAGTTTGAAGCCGCTTTTGCCGAGTGCGGCAGGATTCTCGCGGCAAAATTGCCGTTGCCGGCGTACGATCAGTGCCTGATCGCAAGCCATGCCTTCAACCAACTTGACGCGCGCAAAGCGATCTCGCAAACCGAGCGGGCGCGGTTTATCCTGCGCGTGCGCGAGCTTGCCAAAGGCTGCGCCGCGCTATACAAAGAGCAAGAAAGCGAACGCGACGAACGAAGAAAAGGCGCGAACGCGATCTTACCTGCCGTTTGACGCTCTCGATCGCCGGCGCGAAGGGCGGAGAATACGGAACATCGTGAAAAGAATCCGTGCGCCGTTTGCAACAGCGGGAGAAATAACCGTCGCGTATTTTCCATCCGCGCGGTTTTTAATGATAAAAATGGGAAAATGCGGCAGTTACGACAATTAGGAAGCGGGGCGATGAAATGCGTGGGTGGCGCGCTCTTTTGGTTTTTTTGGCTGCATGGGCGGTCGTGGAGGGCGCGCTGTTTGAGACCTATTACGGCAATCCGGGCGACGCGCCGCAGCCGCCAAGGACGCCCCTGCCGCAACCTCAACAACCTCAACCCCAGAGGCAACAGCCACAGCAACCTCAACAGCCGCAGTCCCAGCCGCAGCAACTTCAGATCATACGGACATCTCCCGCTCCTTTCCGCGCGGAGAGCGCTCCGCCGACACGCCGTCCGGTCCGCGTCTTAAACGCCGCTCCGCACGGTAACTTTGATTGGAAAACCGACTACATTATCCGTGTTACGACGGGATTTTGGCGTCTGGATCGCGATGTGAGCGTAAAAACATCGCCCACAGGCAGCGGCGTTTACTATCGCCCCACGCACTCCTATATGGGTATTGCCGATGGAAGCACGCTTACGCACAGCGCCGGCGAGACGGAATTTAGGGCGCAGGTGGGCGTAGGCGCGCAGTTGCCAAACGAGGGGAATTACTGGCTACTGGAATTTGGCTATGCAGGCAGCGAGATCAAAGAGCTGATCGCAAGCTACGCGGTTACAATACCGAGCAGGCAATTTTTCAACACGATCCCATTTCTGAAGGCAGGGGCGCTGCTTGGATACGGCGACTCCGAGGGGCTTTCGCCAAGCTCTTTCGGCGTTTTGTTGGGCGCTGGCGGCTATAACTACATAGGGCAATCGCGCCGTTTGCGTCTGGAGTACGGGATCGATCTTGCGCGGACGGAATGGCTTACGATCAATAAGAGCTACGGAAGAGAGGAGTGGACGGACATCACATGGCACATTTACATCGGCGCGGCGTACAAGTTTTAACCGCGCTGAAGGGGCGGTTTTGCGCCGATCGCGCCGTTGTGGGCAAGGAGTGCAAATGCCTACGGTAATTACTCATGCCATCGTCCCGATCTCGATTGGTCTAGGGCTGGGCAGGAAGGCTGTCCCGATCAGGCTTATGGCGGCGGGCGCGATTTTTGCCATGTTGCCGGATGCGGATGTGATCGCATTTAAGTTTGGGATCGCTTACTCCGACGCGCTTGGACACAGAGGCGCAAGCCACTCTCTTCTCTTCGCCGCCGCCGCGCCCCTGCTGATGCTGCCGTTCAAGCGGTTTTTCGGCGTGAGCGCCGTGAAGCTATGGGCGTTTCTTTTCGTAGCGCTACTCTCTCACTCTCTGCTGGACGCCTGCACCACCGGCGGCTTGGGAGTGGCGTGGCTTCTGCCGTTTAGCGACGAGCGGTTTTTTGCTCCGTTTCAGATGATCCGTGTGGCGCCATTTGGCATAAGCGCGTACCTAACCGATCGGGGGGTTGCGGTGATCCTATCCGAGCTTTTGTGGGTCTGGCTACCGATGTTCTGCATTGGAGCAATCCTCCGCGCGGCGCGGTACGCAAAGCTCAAAACTTAACGTTAATGCCCGCGCTGAAGGCATCAATATGCCCGTCATTGTCAAAAGCAGCGCCGATTGGGATACGCACTCCGCGCATCTGCCAGAACTCCCGCCGCGCCTCCGCCGTAACTTCAAAAAGCCTAAAAGCAATGGAAAGTCCAACTCCCACGCTCATTTCAGAGGCATTTTCAAAGTGGTCAAACCGCCCAACCGCCATGCCAATTGATATATAAGGAACGATCTCCTGCGTCAACAGAAGATCGAGGTTGTAGCCCACCGCGTATGAGATGCCGAGCAGCAATCCGTTGTCGCTCCCCTCGTTGAAAGAGAAGGTGCGCTCATCAAGCGTAAACTCCACCCGATATTTGGCATAGTACGGCGATTTGAAGTTGTAGTTCCAGCCAATCCTGCCCCCGTAGGCGGCGCCGTCGTTTTCCACCTCTGTTTCGGACAGCTCGCCATCGTATATTTCGCCGTAGGCGCCCATGTAAAAACTATCCTTATAGGCAAAGGAGATCGACAACAAACAGAAAACAATCATCAGTATCCGCACAAAAATCCCTTGTTTTGGCGTAATTATCGTGAGCTTTTGCTTTGATCGGCGATCGCCTTTTGAGCGGCGGTTCTTATAGCCTCGATTCTCTTCGGATCGCTCAACAGACCCGCCATCTCTCGATCGGTGCTTATAATCAGCGAAATGCTCTCCATCACATTGGCTTCGACCCGCTCGCGATCGATCGTGTAGAGCGCGTAGTACTCCAGCGATGGCGACCACCAATTGTCGATTCTTTTGATGTCGTTGTTGGATTTTGTAGCGACAAAACGCGCGGCGTTTTCAATATGCGCGGCGATCCGATCCGCGTCAATTTCCGGAAAAACGCCCGCTAAGTCATCTTTCATTGTACGAACGGTTTGCTCCAAGGCGTTTCTCACCACTCTCTTTGCCGCCGCGTCCACTTCGATCTGCTGAAACTTCATGCCGCCCACAGAGGGAGCCGCGCCCGCAACCGCCTCAAACGGAGAACTCCTGTGGGTGATCCACTCCGGCGCGATCGACGGTATCGAGCCGATCTCCCTATTGACGCCTTCTGAAGCGCAGCCGGCGAAAAACAGCGCCAGCAAAAATGCCAGCCGCTTTACCACAAGAGGTAGCGCGCGCCTACGAACAGACGCATTTCAGTTTCGCTGCGCTCTTCGGAACCGTAGGTCGTCCCGCCTGCCTTCGCGGGGTTTTCGCTCCATTCGCGTTTGAGGTAATCCAGCCCGGCGTAGAGTTCAATGGCGTCGCTCAACGGATAGCTTGCTCCGGCGCCTAAAGAGTAGGCAAGAGCGTCGCCGCCGAAAAAGCCGTCTTCGCCTCCCGTAACGAGCGTTACGCGGATAAACGGCACGGCGCTCCCAAAAAATTTCAGCGAAGGAAACCCAAACTGGCCGGAGAGAAATATCTCGTTAATGTCGTCGCCCGTCGTCAAACCAACCGAGTAGGAGTGTTCGTTGAGGGTGTCCTTTATGCCGCCAGCGGCGCCAAAGCTCACGATCGATTCGCTTTCGTTGATGTTGTAAGAGCTGCCGTCGATTTTCAGCGTCTGAGTTTTGTCTCTTCCTTTCCAAATGACATCTGGAAAGGTAATGTTGTTCGTCTGCACCTTCCAGTCTCGATCGACCGATCGGTACGCGCCAAGCCCCTCTATGAACCAGACCCACCGCTGCGATCCGTCAACTGGCGCGGCGGCGCTTTGCGAAACCCGATGGCGGACGCGAAACTTGCCATCGTCAGCGCGAATTAGCTCGCTTCCAGCCGGAAGGCGTATCTGTCGTCCGTCCTGCATTCTGATGAGACGATCCCGATCGGCGGGAGCAACCAGCACCTCCTCCGCGAAGAGCGAAGCGCACAGCGCGGCAAAAAGCGACAAACGAAGAAAAAGCGACATCCCAAACCCTTTTTAGCAAACTGCCAACGCAAAGCAACGATTATGCCAGATTCCGTTTAAGCCTCACCGTTTGGCTTACAAAGGGCTTTTTCCAGCATAGAGGCGCGTTTTGAGCAAACGCCCGCAATTTGCGTTTTCTACAGCGGGTTTTTGCGGGTATATGCGGTTTTTACGCGATCCAGAGTGCTTGAGAGGTTCAAAAGAAGCATATCGGCGATAACAAGCGCGGTCATCGCCTCGCAAACGACCGCGCCGCGGATGCCCACGCAGACGTCGTGCCGCCCTTTGATCTCTATCACACGCTCGTTTCCGTGAATATCGATCGTTCTTTGCGCTTTGCCAATGGAGGGCGTAGGCTTAAAATGCACCGTTAGATCGATTGGTTCGCCGGAGCTTACGCCGCCCAAAATCCCACCCGCGTTAGCGCTCAAAAAACCCTCCGCGCTCATCTCGTCGTTGTTCCCGCCGCCGCGCATAGACGCGGCGCGCACCCCCGCGCCGATCTCTACCGCTTTGACAGCGTTGATGCCCATCAGAGCTTCGGCTAGTTTAGCGTCTAACTTGCCGTAGAGCGGTTCGCCCAGCCCTGCGGGAACGCCTTCGGCGCGGACTTTGACGATCGCGCCGATCGAGTCGAGATCGCGCCGCGCCGCCTCGATCTCGGCGATCTGCTCGGCTTGCGTATGCACATCGAGCGAAAAGATAGGGCTGTTTTCGGCGCGCTCAAAATCGCATATACCGCTTTCCACGCCGCCGATGGCGGCGACGCCGCTCTTTACCGTAACGCCAATCTCTTTTAATATCAGCTTGGCTATCGCGCCCGCCGCGACTCTAGCGGCGCTCTCTCTGGCGCTCGATCGCCCGCCGCCTCTATGATCGCGGATGCCGTATTTCATAAACCACGAATAATCGGCGTGCGCGGGGCGGAAAACCTCGCGCAGATCGTCATAGTCGCCGCTTTTTGCGTTCTGATTGCGGATCAATATCGCAATCGGCGCGCCCGTCGATACCCCCTCAAAAACGCCGCTTAGAATCTCGGCGCGATCCTCTTCTGTTCTCTTCGTGCCGCCTGTGGTATAGCCCGGTCTGCGGCGATCTAGTTCACTTTGCATAAACCCCTCGTCGATCTTCAGCCCCGACGGAACACCGTCGAGAACGCAACCTACGCCCGGTCCATGCGACTCGCCGAATGTGGTTAAACACAGATGCGATCCAAAGCTATTCATCCATCTCCTCCAGTGCCGCTAGAGCCGTTTTTGCCGCCTCTTGCTCCGCGCTCTTTTTGCTCCCGCCTTTGCCGGTTGAGACTTCGGCGCCATTGATGTACAGCGCCATCTCAAACTGCCTTCTGTGCGCCGGACCCTCCGCTTTTGTAACCTTGTACTGCGGAATCGTGCCAAAACGCGCCTGCGTGAACTCCTGAAGGCGCGTCTTGTGATCGCCAAGCATCAGATCGGCGGTGATCGGATCGAAACAGCTGTGCAGTATCTCTAACGCGCAGACTTTCGCGGGTGTCAGCCCGCCATCAAGGTAGATAGCGCCAAAAACCGCCTCAAACGCGTTGGAGAGGATCGAAGGCTTTGTCCGCCCACGGTTGCGCTCCTCTGAGTTTGACAGCAGCAAAACTTTGCCGATCTCGATGTGCTTTGCCATACGCGCCAAAGAGCTTTCGCTTACCAAAGAGGCGCGAAGTTTGGTCAAATCGCCTTCCGGACAGTCGGGAAAGAGAACGTAAAGCTCTTCCGCCACGATCAGATCGAGTAGCGCGTCGCCTAGAAACTCCAGCCGTTCGTTGTTGCTCCCTCCCCGCGCGCTTTTGTGCGTTACCGATGTTTGCAGCAATTCAAGATTCTTAAATTGGTATCCAAGCCGTTTTTGCAGTGCCTGTAATTCGTTAATATTGGGCAATATAGCCTCTTTCTTTTTTGTACAATTATAACCTTTCCGCATAATTTCCACACATTTAACCGCTAATCTTTCGCCAAAAGGAGGCACGGTGGCGACGCAATCCGTTATCTGGCTCATTGATGGCATGAGCTGCGAGAGCTGCAAAAGAAGGATCGAAAAAAAGCTCAAAGCCGCAAATGGGGTGATCGAGGCATCGGTAAGCTATGAGCGAAACAGCGCGGCGATTACCTATGACGACGCGGCGGTCTCTTCCTCCGATCTGTCGGAGGCTATACGGCAGCTTGGCTACGGCGTGCGCTATCGATCGAATTGGCTACAGATGGCGGGCGTTTTCGCGGCGCTTATAACGGTTTTTCTCATTCTGCGCGAGCTGGGCGTAACGGAGTGGCTCAATTTTTTTCCGGCAGCGGCGGCGGATATGGGGTATGCGGTTCTCTTTACGATCGGGCTACTAACATCGCTTCATTGCGTGGCGATGTGCGGCGGAATTTGCCTATCGCAGTGCCTGAACGCGCAGGCAAAAGGGGCGTGGCGCTCTAGCCTGATGTACAACGCGGGGCGTCTGATCTCGTACACGGCTGTGGGCGCGGCTGTGGGCGCGATTGGTACCGCTATCGGCTTTAACGGCGCGGCAAAGGGGATCGTGCAGATTGCGGCGGGTGTATTTATGGTGGTTATCGGGCTGAATCTGCTGGGAATTTTGCCCTCTTTGCGGCGGTTTACCCCCCGTTTGCCGTCATCTTTGGCGGAGGCGATCCGCAAGAAGACAAGCGGGCGAGGTCCGCTCTTTGTAGGTTTGCTCAACGGCTTTATGCCGTGCGGTCCATTGCAGGCGATGCAGCTCTACGCCCTCTCCACCGCCAGCGCCGCGCAGGGAGCGATCTCAATGTTCTGCTTCGCGCTCGGCACGCTGCCGCTGATGTTCTCTTTCGGCGCGTTAAGCGCTTTTTTAAGCGGCAGATTCACGCGCAATGCGATGACGGCGGGGGCGGCGCTCGTGGTGCTGATGGGACTTACGATGTTTTCCAACGGATGGGCGCTTTCCGGTTTGACGCCCGTCATTGACGTTAAGCCGACCACGGCGAATCTGGACGGAGTAACGATCGAAAACGGCGTGCAGATCGTGCGAAGTACGCTTCTGCCGGGACGCTACCCGCCAATCGTGGTTCGCGAGGGAGTGCCGGTGCGCTGGATCATAGACGCGCCTAAGGGAAGCATAAACGGCTGCAACAACACGATGCAGATTCGAGAATACAAGATTAAACACCGCTTCAAAACGGGAGAAAATATCATAGAGTTCACCCCCTCGCGAAGCGGCAAGTTCACCTATAGTTGCTGGATGGGAATGATCAGAAGCACGATTGAGGTGGTTGGAGACGATGGCAACCGGCAAGACGGATAGCATAACGATATGGGAGGAAAATATGAAAAAGAGGGCTAAATGGGTTGCGCTCGCCGCGTTCGCCGCCGCGTTTATGGCATTTGCCTTAAACGCAAACGGGCGGACGGCGGCTAACGATGGCGATCTGACGATTCAGATAAAAAACGTCAGCGAAAACGGCGGGTTTTATCAGGTAGATGTCGATGGGGCAAAGATGGAGGTGATCGCGATTCGCGCTTCGGACGGCACGGTGCGTACCGCCTTTAACGCTTGTCAAGTCTGTTACTCATCAGGACAGGGATACTATAAGATGGATCGAGGCGAGTTGGTTTGTCAAAATTGCGCAAACCGCTTCAAAGCGGAGAGCGTGGGGATACGATCGGGCGGCTGCAACCCTGTGCCGATACTCGGCGATGGCAAAAGGGTAACGGACGATACGATCGTCATTTCACGCGACTATCTGCGCCGCGCGAAAATTCTCTTTGACGGCTGGAAAACGGAATACGAATAAGGATTGAGATATGACGACTAAAACGCTTAGCATCAAAGGCATGACCTGCGCCGCCTGCTCCGCGCGGATAGAGCGGATCGTGCAAAAGCTTGAGGGAGTGAGCAGAGTGGGCGTAAATCTGGCGAGCGAAAAAGCCACCATCGTTTTCGATCCGCGTGCGATCGCGATCGGCGTTATAAAAAGCGCTATAGAAAAGGCGGGGTTTAAGGCGTTCGATCTCGTTCCAAACGGCGGCGATAATCTGGCAAAGGAGCGGGAGATCAGGACGCTGTGGATCAAATTTACCGTTGCGGCGATCTTTGCCATCCCGCTTCTGTATATCGCCATGTCGCCGATGATCACCGTTGTGCGGCTGCCCACCCCGCTTGATCCCATGCAGTTTCCGCTGATCTACGCGCTGATCGAGCTTCTTCTGGTGATCCCAATCGTCGGCGTGGGATACCGCTTCTACACGGTCGGCTTCAAGCTGCTCTGGCGGCGAAGTCCCAATATGGACTCGCTCATCGCCATAGGAACTTCGGCGGCGGTGCTGTTTGGCGTTTACAATATATGGCAGATAGCCACAGGAAAATTCATCGCGGTGGATCAGCTCTACTTTGAGACGGCGGGCGTGATCATTACGCTGATTCTGCTCGGCAAGTCTCTGGAAGCGGTCTCCAAGGGGCGCACTGGCGAGGCGATCAAAAAACTTATGGGGCTTGCCCCAAAAACCGCGATCGTGTCGCGCAACAAAGAGGAAGTGGAGATTGCGATCGACGAGGTGGCGATCGGCGATATCGTCGTCGTCAAGCCCGGCGGCAAAATTCCCGTGGACGGTGTGGTGCTGGAGGGGCGTAGCACGGTTGACGAATCGATGCTCACGGGCGAGAGTATGCCTGTTACGAAAACCGCCGGCAGCGCCGTTTACGCCGCGACGATCAACGCTTCGGGGGTGATACGCTTTCGAGCGGAAAAGATAGGCGCAGAAACGGCGTTGGCGCAGATCGTCAGGCTGGTAGAAGAGGCGCAGGGGTCAAAAGCGCCGATCGCGAAGCTGGCGGACGTGGTTTCGGGCTACTTTGTGCCAATTGTGTGCGCGATTGCGTTCTTTTCGGGCGCGGCGTGGTTCGCGGCAACCGCCGACGCGGAGTTTGCGCTTACGATCTTCATATCGGTGCTGGTGATTGCCTGCCCGTGCGCGCTTGGGCTTGCTACGCCGACAGCGATTATGGTGGCGACAGGCAGGGGAGCGGAAAGAGGCATTCTCTTCAAGGGCGGCGAGGCGCTGGAGATGGCGCACAGGGCGAAGGTAGTGGCGCTGGATAAAACCGGCACGATCACGGAGGGTCGTCCAAGCGTTACCGATCTGATCGCCGCGGAAGGGTTTGACGCTGACCGCTTACTGTCGATTGCCGCGGCGGCGGAGAGCGATTCGGAACATCCGTTAGCAGCGGCGATCGTGGGCGAAGCGCGCAAGAGAGGAGTGCGGCTGGACAAGGCGGATCTATTTGACAGCGCGGCGGGGCGCGGCGTAGAAGCGAAGATCGGCGGCGAAACAGTCATAGTGGGAAGCGCGCGGTTTATGAGCGAGCGCGGGATCGATACGGCGAGTCTGCGCGCGCAGAGCGAACGACTCTCAGGAGAGGGCAAGACGGCGGTATTCACGGCGATCGGCGGCTCGCTTGCCGGTTTGATCGCGATTGCCGATCCGATCAAAGAGAGCAGCGCCGCCGCGATTGCGCGGCTACGCGAACTGGGGCTGACGACGGTGATGATCACGGGCGATAACCGCAAAACCGCCGAATCGATCGCAAAGCAAATCGGCGTCGATCGGACGCTCAGCGAAGTGATGCCGCAGGATAAGGCCAACGAGGTAAAACGGCTTCAGGCGGAGGGGCTAAAGGTGGCGTTTGTGGGCGACGGGATCAACGACGCGCCCGCCCTTGCGCAGGCAGATGTCGGCATCGCTATTGGAAACGGCACCGACGTGGCGATCGAATCGGCGGACGTGGTGCTGATGCACAGCGATCTCTACGATGTTCCCGCCGCGATCGAGCTTAGCAAAAGGACGATCGGCAACATCAGGCAGAATCTCTTTTGGGCGTTTGGCTACAACGTGATCGGCATACCAATCGCCGCCGGCGTTTTGTATCCGTTTTTTGGCATCCTGCTAAATCCCATATTTGCCGCCGCCGCTATGAGTCTAAGCTCCGTGTCGGTGCTGGCAAACGCGCTGCGCTTAAAAAAATTCAAGGCGGCGCGCTACGAAAGGAAAGGATAAGATGAAAGTTACAATAGTAAAAACGGCGGTTTTTTCCATCTTGGCGGCGATCCTCGCCGCATGCTCGCAGCCAAAGAGTCTGGACGTGGTGGGAAAGGACTCGGTTCGGGCGTTTGAGAGCGTCTTAAACGCCATTCCCGAAAACGTGAGTACGGACAAGGCAAACGGCGGCTGGTCGCTCGTGTCGCCCGACAAAACGGCGCGTTTTATATGGAGCGAAAACTACGGCAAAAGCCCGCGTTACGACGTGATGCTGGAGTTTGACGCGGCGCCGTTTATCGACGCCGGACTTGACATCGGCAAGCTACCGGGAAATTACGCGGCGCGTGAGGGCGCGTTGATCGTCGGAAACAAGCTCGGTTATGACGATCTGCAATACGAAGGCGCTCCAACGCCGCTCTCCTCCTACGAGAAGATCGTGGATCGTTACCGCAAAGCGATTGGCTATCACGGCTCGCTCGATCACTACAACGTCGATCTGGGCGATGGAAATCTCTTTGAGTGGGCGAAGGATTTTGCCGTAAACGGCGCCACGAAGGAGAATCAGGACAAAGACATCGTGTTCGTGCTGAACCCCAAGCCGCTTATGGCGGCGGGTGTCGATCCTCAAAAGGTGGATGGCTGGCTCTACGCCGAGGTAACCGTCGATATTGACGGGAAGCCGACGCAGGTGTACAAGTTCTTGAAGCCCTTTAATCTGCGTTAGAGCGCGATAGAATGCCGCCCAAAAAAAGAAACATTCTCGCCGTGGACGACGAGCCAAAGATACTAGAGGCGGTCTCCTCCTTTTTGGAGAGCAAAGGTTACGCTGTTTTCACCGCGGAAAACGGCAATGAGGCGTTAAAGACGCTTCGAGGCAGGGCGATCTCGCTGATCATACTCGATCTGATGCTGCCCGACATATCGGGCGAGGAGCTTTGCCGCCAAATCCGCAGGGAATCTAGAGTCCCGATCGTGATGCTTACGGCCAAAAGCGCGGAGGAGAATCTGCTAGAGGGGCTACAGATCGGCGCGGACGATTACGTGGTAAAGCCCTTTGGGTTAAAGGAGCTTCATGCGCGGGTGGAGGCGGTGCTTCGCCGTGCGGATGGCGACGTGAGCGCGCTGAGCGCCAAAAGCGTCTTTAACGGCGGCGATCTGATCGTGGATTTTGAAAATGAAGCGGTGTTCAAGCGAAGCGCTCAGGTGGCGCTGACGCCGAGCGAGATGAAGATTCTTTTCACGCTGGTCAAGTCTCCCAACCGCGTTTTTTCGCGCGCGGAACTGATCGATCGCGTCTTTGGAGACGACTTTGACGCCTTCGATCGCGCCATTGACAGCCATATAAAAAACATACGGCGCAAGATCGAGGACAACCCAAAAACTCCGCTCTACATAGCCACCATTCACGGAATGGGCTATCGGTTCAACGGCAGATGAGAAGCCTGTACTGGCAGCTTACGGCGGCAATCGCGCTTGCCGTTTTGCTGAGCCTCGCGGCGGCGCAGGCGCTTTCTAACCTGCTGTTAAACCGCCTCTTTGAGACCTATATGACGCAACAGCAGGAGGTGGTGGAGGAGAGCATTGTCGCCAACATCGCCGCGCAGTACGAAAACGGCGCGTGGAACGTTGACGGCGTTTACGCGATTGGCATGCTCTTCTTGTACGACGGGGTGATCCTCCGGATAGAGGACGCAAAAGGCGGGGTCGTGTGGGACGCGCAAAATCACGATATGAGCCGCTGCAAGGCGATCATGGAGGAGATTCCAAGCCGAATGGCGCGCTTGGGGCAGAACGGGGAGTTTAGCAGGCGGGTCTATCGGCTAAAACCGCACGGTGAAGAGATTGGGACGCTGACGATCGGTAGCTTCGCGCCCTACTCTCTGAGCGAAAGCGACTTCTCGTTTCTGCGCTACCTCAACGCTGTGCCGATCGCGGCTTTTCTTTTCGCGCTTGCCATCTCCGCCGCGATCGGGCTTTATATGGCACGGCGGATCGCCAAGCCGATCGCAAAGACGGCGCGCATCGCACGCGAGATCGCGGGCGGCGGGTATGGGGCGCGTTTTGGCGAAAAAAGCGGAACAAAAGAGATCGAGGAGCTTTCAACGGCGATCAACCATCTGGCCGGATCGCTCGGCGAACAGGAGCAGCTTCGCAGGCAGCTTACCGCCGATGTGGCGCATGAGATTCGCACGCCGCTCGCCGCGATTGGCTCACATCTCGAAGCGATGATCGAAGGGGTGTGGCAGCCGACAAAGAGGAGGCTCAAAAGCTGCCATGAGGAAATTCTGCGACTCAACGCGATCGTCGCCGATCTGGAGAGCATAGAACGCGGCAGGTTAAACAGAACGCCTGCCGATCTTCTCGCGCTGGCAAAGATCGCGGGCGAAAGTTTTGGCGCGGAGCTTGCGCGCAAAAAGATAGCTTTGCGTGTGGAAGGCGTCAGCGCCGTTGCGCCGATCGACAGAGATCGCATGATGGGCGTCGTCTCCAATCTGCTCTCTAACGCGATCAAGTATTCCAAAGAAGAAGGACGGGTTACCATAACGACAGCCGACTTCCCCGAACGCTGCGAATTGAGGGTGGCGGACGACGGGATAGGGATCAAAGATGAGGACATTCCTTTTATTTTCGAGCGTTTTTACCGCGCCGATAAATCCCGCAGCCGCGGCACGGGCGGCGCCGGACTTGGACTTGCCATCGTCAAATCGGCGGTTGAGGCGCACGGCGGCGGCATATCGGTAACAAGCGCGATCGGCAAGGGCAGCGTGTTTGTCGTAACGCTGCCGAAATAATCACGGATCGATTAAGGCGCGGTGGACAAATGCCCGCCCGTTCATCGCAAAGGCGGATTTCGCCGGCGATCGCGGCGGTAGTTGGACATATATGGAACGGCTGTTGCTGGGTGTTTAATAAATATCTTTGCGAGGCTGGGCTATGCGAACGCTTGTATTTCTGTTTATCGCCGCGTTTTTGTACGGAGCAAACACATATCAACTGCCATTAAAATCCGGCATCTGGCATCTGATCGGGGTCAATGGACTCCACCACAGAAGCGCCGAAACTTTTGAGATCGGCTGGGAGGTTCTGAAGGAGACAAACGATCCCGATGGCAATTTTACGTGGGAGTTTAACGCGGACGGGACGCCAAACGCCGGCAACGGCGGCGATGAAAAGCGCTCGGAGATCGGTATCAGAATCGTAAGCGGCGCAGAGATCGCCAACGCGCAGATCAGCTATCAGCGGCTTGCAAAAGATAGCGGCTCTTCAATGGCGGGAATGTACGTCTCAGGCAGAGAGGCGGGGGGAATGGCCGCTTTGCACATACGTTTTAAAGACAGCTATAAGGGCAAGCCATTTCACCTATCCTTTGACAACGGCGTGGTGCTGCAAGGGGTGTTTGATCCCAAATACACGGAGGCGAATCCGGCGAATCTACCCGTAAAAAAGAGCAGCGCCTCGGCGGCGGTGTCGCGCATTATTGACGCGGTTGATGCCAATCTGAGCGACAACAACATCTCGATGCTTGATTATCTTGACGTAAACTGCGAGGCGCTCTTTTGCACGGATTCCTCTTCGATCGTCGTGGGAGGGCGACAGAGGCTTAGCAGCTCGGAAAGCATCACCGTTTACTCGTGGGACGCGGCGCAGAGCAGGTGGCTCATCTACAACTCGGCAAGCTCCTCCGGCAGTTTTGAAAACTTTGAAGCGGGTAAGGCGTACTGGGTCAGGGTGAATACGGCGAGCGACGAGGCGGGGCTAATTCTCTCAAGGGGCGATCTAAAAGACGAGAGCTACGCCCAAAACGGCAATGTTAAACTTTATTGGAATATGCTCAGCTTCAACGACTCCTTCCTGCGCAAAACGCCAAGCGCCGTGTTTGTGAGCTATACGTCGGGAGATGTGATCAAGGTGCGCGATAACTTTGCCAAATTTACGGCGAAAATCGACACGAACAAACCGAAGGCAGATGCGGCGAAACTGTTTAATATGAACATGTACGCGGTCGATCTCGTCGGGATCAACAGCGCGAAAATACGCGCCTATCCCGCGAAAAACTCCGGCAGCGCGGAGGGGATACTGATCGTCTCCGATGAGGATTTCGGCGTTCATCTTGGAGGAAACGCAGTTGCTAGTTCAATTGCCGGACGGAGCTTGACGGAGGGATATAACGAGGCGGAAATATACAAGTTTTCCCCGGTAGACGAGCATATACTGGCGCTTACAATCAACGAACATTTTCTCTCCTATGGCGGCGGCAAGAAAACGGCGTTTCAGGCGGGTTTCGTGGGAGGGACGATAAAGACGGTAGATCTCTCCGCGGCGCACAATCTCGACGACGTGATAGCGGCGCTTGCAACGATTAAAGCGGGTGGAAAGCAGGATTTTGTGATGATCGACATCGATTTTAACGGCGGTTACGAAACGGCGGTAATCGGATCGACATCCAGAGTCTACGCCCGCGATTCAACCTATATGAAGCTCTTTGACTACAGCGGCGGCGCGGGAGACGAATTCGCGCTGATCGGCGACAGCGAGGTAAAGGTGGCGTACGGCGTCGATCGCGACGTGACGGTGCAGAATATAAACGACAAGAACGTATCCACCGGAATTGTCGCTTACCCCATCGGAACGGACTCGATCCTGATCTCGTCGATCACCGCCAGAAGTTTCGACCTTAAAGAGCCAAAAACGCGTACGCGGTTTACCGATCGCTATCTATTTGACGAAAACGATCCGCTTACGCTAGGCGCAATAGGAGAGGCGTTTGCCGCCGAATCGCTCGCCGCCGCGCCGGTCGGACAAACGGGAGCGGTTAAAAAGGCGGTGCGGCTGACCGGCAATCTGACCTTCGCGGCGCAGTTTAGTCAGGACTTCCCCGTCTCCGGCCCGCTTTACGCGCTTCAAGGGGCGGCGGGCGGCGGTAGCAGTCCAGAGCTTTTATTAAGCGGCGTTACAAGAGACGATAGGACGATTATGTGGCGTCAGGCGGACACAACCATACCGGCGGATCGCCAGCGGGTGGCAAATTCGCTCTTTAACCTCTACAAACTCCACAAGGAACGCGGATATTGGGTCTATATGCAACTGGCAAACGCGCAGAACTCGCTTTCCATCGCGTCGCAGGAGTTCGCAAGCAGCGTAACGCGCCACTACTCAAACATCTTTGACTCCAACGGATCAAACGGCGTCGCTCCTACGCATAACCAGATCGCGCTCGATCTTACGGTGAACGCGAATGGTTTCAGCGGGCTGACAAGCAGCGCGTTTGAGATGCCGGAAAATATCTTTGCTCATATAGATGGCGCTCAGTACGCGCTACTGAAAAACGGCACGGCATACAGCTACAGCGCCCATTTCAACGATCGGGATATGGAAGCGCTACGTGAAAGAGATATAGATTCGCCAAAGATGAGAGTGGGGATCAACCTGACAAACGGGCTGGGTGCGGCGCGGATCGATGAGAGATATGAATTTGACAACAGAAAGCCTTCCGTTCCGCAATATCAGTTTGATAATTCCACGATCAACGGCGGCATTAAAATAGAATCAAAAGGAGCAAGCCGCCTTTATATATATGATGGCAACCTTTCGGACAAAGGCAACGATGGATATCTGATATATTCTGCGGCGGCAAGCGGCGCTCAAGCCGGCTTCAATATCTACGAGCAACCAGAGATCGCCTTTGGCACAAAGGAGCATCCATATTACGATCTGCGCATCATCGGCGAGGGAGAGAATAAGCTGCAATCCGACACAAAGCGGCTCCTCTTCGCGCCCGTCTATAAGGCGGCGCATCTGCTTTCGACAATCAACGAAAATGAGTCTGTAGCGTTCGATCATTACGGGCAAAATCCGGCACCCTATCAGATCGGCGCATATAAAGACAGCGGCGTGCAGATCAGCTCTTCGGATCAAAATGTTACTATCATCACATACAAACCGCTTCCCATCAATCTTATCGATTGCTTGACGGTTACAAGCAACATATATCTATCGGGCAAGGAAATAGCGCGAATAACATATTGCCCCATATATAACGGAATGGTTTTTTACGCATATCACAAAGAGAGCGATCGTCTTGCTTACGGTTTATTTCAAGGGGGCGACATCAATGTCAGCTTAAATGTGATAGACAGCAATCAAACCATTGACGATCCAAGAATTTAGACCGCTCCTTGCTAGGCGGGTCAAAATACTACAGACCCCCGCACGGTCAAATCGCGCTTCGTATTGAGCGAAAGAGCAAAGTGGGTAAAATCGCATCTTCTTTAACAGCGGTAAAGGTATTTTATGCAGTTGACCAAAAACTCTCCACTTTTTGATATGAAAGAGGATCGTGCGAGCTTGAAGACCGCCTGCCTTCTCATTGCGCTGGCGTTCATATTCAGCTTCGCCATTCGTATGATCTGGGTTTTTCAGATGCATGGAGGGGATATTTTCCCTCTGCTCAGTTGGAACGATCAGTTTATGATCAACACAAACGACGGCTACTATTGGGCGGAGGGCGCGAGGGATATTCTGGACGCGAACGAAACGAGATACCCAACCAGCCCTACGCATTACGGCGCGCCGATCGTTACGGCGTTTATCGCCAAGCTGTTGCCGTTTGTCTCGTTTGAAACGCTGATCTTCTACCTGCCCGCCATCTTGAGCAGCCTCATTGTCATACCGCTGACGCTGATCGGCAGAGCGTTTAAGCAAACCTACGTGGGCTTTGCCGCCGCGCTTATCGCCTCGATCGCGCACAGCTACTACAACCGGACGATGATCGGCTATTACGACGACGATATGCTACTGATCGTCCTGCCCATGACAGCGCTGTACGCGCTTATTATGGGAATCTATACGCGCAAGAGTCCCTATCTGCTCCTCACGCCCTTTTTCGTCTTCCTAAGCGTTTGGTACTACGCCAACAGCCAGATCATCATCTGGGCGATCGCCGTTTTGCTGCTGGCGTACACGCTGGTCTTCCACAGGAGAGAGGTCTACTGCTATAAGATGCTGACCTTTCTCCTGCTCGCGCTTGCCTCCGTTCCCATTTGGTCGATGCTAGGGCGGCAAGAGGCGGCGCTGCTTGCGGTTTTTGCCGTATGGGCGGCGATCTTCGCGCTCTTTGAGCGTCTCGGCAAAAACGCCAGATTTGCCGTCTTTGCCCTTCTCCCGCTCACGGCGGTTCTGGCATTTTTTTGCAGCGGGATCGTGGAGCATGTATGGTGGCAGCTTTCCGGCTACGTGATCCGCGAAAGCGTCGACGTGGTGGGGGGCGATCTGAAACTTCACTTCAAAAGCGTTGCGCAAACGGTAAGCGAAGCAAAATCCATCGACTTCTTCACCTTCGCCAACCGCATAAGCGGACATTGGATCGCCTTTCTGTTCGCCTGCGCCGGCACCGCTATGCTGATGATCCGCCACCGCGCTATGCTACTTGCCCTGCCGTTTGTTGGTATGGGATTTATGGCGTACGGCATTCCGTATCTGATCAGCGGCGGCGGCTTGCGGTTTACCATTTACGCCGTTCCCGTTCTTGCGCTTGGCATAAGCTATCTTATCTTCTGGATCGCCGCGCGGCTGGCGGATGCGCATCTTCTCAAAACCGCCCTATCAAAAGCCGCCGTTATCGCCGTATGCGTCGCGGCGGTTTTGCTGCCCAACATCAACCATGTGATCGACTACAAAATGACCCCGGTTTTTTATGCCCATGAGGTGAGCGCGATCGATCGTCTCGGGCAAATGATAAAGCAGCAGCAAGACTACGCCGTTACGTGGTGGGACTACGGCTATCCGCTGCGCTTCTACTCACGCGTCTGGACGCTCGTTGATGGCGGCAGGCACACCGGCGACGCAAACTATATGCCCAGCTACATACTGACCACGACAGATCAGCGGACAGCCGCCCGTCTCGCACGTATCGCGGTGGAGTACGATTACCGCCAGCTCAGCGGCGCAATACCCGCGAATAAGCCGCTTCTCGAGGAGGTTTTAGCCGACTACAACGCCTCTTCCGCAAAGAGTTTTTTAAACGACCTCTCCCGCCTTGAGGGGTTCAGCCTGCCTGAAAAAACGCGGGATATATACCTTGTTTTACCATTCAGAATGAGCGATATTTTCAATACGGTAATGTCTTTCAGCGCAATCGATCCGGACACCGGCGCGGAGTTTATGACCCCATTCTTTTTAAGCACAGACGCCATACCTGGATCACGAAGAGATACCACGATGGAACTAGCGTATCAACAGTATAGGTTTTTCGTCGATAAAACAAAAGGCACCATATCGGGTCCCGCAAGAAATTGGACGATCAAATATATTTTTTCCGTTGGAATAAATGACGGCGTGCGCAAGTATCAGCAGATCAACAAAGACGGGCAAATCTCACTGTTGGATTTTGAAGAGGTAAGAAAGGTATGGATTGTGGACGATGCCGCAATGAACTCCACATTTGTCAGACTCTTTGCATTTGGACTTTACGATAAAAATCTGTTTGAGCTGGCGATCGTCGCGCCGCTTGTCAAGATATACCGACTCAAAATATAATGAAAAGGGTCGTTTTTCTCAGCCACTTTGACGCAAACCTATATCTGTTTCGTCTGCCGGTTATGCGCGCCCTTGTCGAACAAGGCTGTAAGGTGATAGCCCTTGCGCCGCGCGGAAGTTATAGCGATCGCTTCAAAGAGTTTGGCATTGAGAGTCGATCGTACAGGATAAACCGCGCCGGACTTAACCCGTTTGATGCGCTAAGAACTATCCGTGAGCTAAAGAGAATTCTATCGGAGATCAAGCCGGATATTTTGCATACGTTTACCGTCAAGCCAAACATATACGGTACGATCGCCGGCAGAGCCGCGAATGTTAAAACTATATTTAATCTTGTAGAAGGGCTTGGATCGTTTTACGTCGCAAACACCGTCAAGGCAAAACTTATAAGATTTATCATTGAAATGCTGGAGAAATGGGTATTTTCCCGTTCAAACGGCTGCGTATTCGTCAATAACGACGATCCGGACTATCTGATCGGCAAAAACATCATTAAACGCGAAAAGGCGATTTTAATAAAAAGCGTCGGTATCGACACGTCGCTCTACAGTATGGAGAGGTTTTCAAAGGAGGAGCTTAGGGCGGCGAGAGAGGAGATCGGCGTTGACGAAAACGTTGTGGTTTTGATGGTCGCGCGGGCGATATGGGACAAAGGCGTAAGAGAGTACTACGAGGCGGCGGCGATCGTTGCGAAACGGCTCAAAAATATACGGTTTGTTTACGTCGGCGAAACGGACAGCGGCAATCCAAGCTGCGTGGATAGGTCGTTTCTTGAACAGAGGCAAGTTCTCTATCTGGGGCATAGAGAAGATATAGCGCGGCTTACGGCGATTGCCGATATATACACGCTTCCGAGCTACAGAGAAGGGCTGCCGAGAACGCTTCTGGAGGCGGCGAGCATGCAAAAGCCGATCGTTACGACAAATACATCAGGGTGCAGAGATGTCGTCAAGGATGGAAAAAATGGATTTCTAGTGCCGATCAAAGAGGTAAAACCGCTTGCAAGAAAGATAGAGATTTTGGCTAAAGATAAAGAATTGCGGATATCGATGGGCAAAAAATCAAGAGAAATTGCGGTTAATGAGTTTGAGCTTCAAAAAGTCGTTGAAGCGTATATAGAACTGTATAAAGGATATTTATGAAAATATGCGTTGTTGGAGGCGCGGGCTATATAGGATCGCATACGGTTTGCGAACTTATAGACGCCGGACACAGGGTAATTATAATTGACGATCTTTCCAACGCAGCAAAGTCCGCAGTTCACAGCGAAGCGTCCTTTTATAACGTGGATATTACGGACAGCCGCGCGCTGGATACGGCGTTCAAAGTAGAATGCGCCGCCGAACCTTTTGACGCGGTTATGCATTTTGCCGCAAAAATAGTAGTGCCACAAAGCGTAGAAAATCCATCTCTGTATTACTACAACAATGTAGAAGGAACGCGATCCCTGCTTGAGACTATGGTGAAAAATCGCTGCAAGAACATCATATTCTCCTCCACCGCGTCTGTCTATGGCGAGACAGAAACCGGAGTATGCGGCGAAGAGACTCCAACAAAGCCGACAAACCCATACGGTGAAACAAAACTCGCCGCCGAAAAGATGATCGCATGGTTTGCGAAAGCGCACAATATGAATTACTGCATATTTAGATATTTCAACGTAGCGGGAGCGCACCGATCGCTAAAAATCGGTCTTTGGCATGAGAACATAACGCATATAATTCCCGCCACAATTGAAGCGGCAATAGGCATGCGGGAGCGGTTGATCGTCTTTGGCAACGACTACAACACGCCGGATGGCACTTGTGTGAGAGACTATGTCCATGTAAGCGACATTGCCCACGCGCACCTTTTGGCGATCGATCTGCTACAAAAAAACCGCAGCGAAATAATCAACTTGGGATCAAACAGGGGATTTTCCGTCAAAGAGGTGATTGACGAGGTGTCAAAGCGCCGCCCCGTTAATTTTGAGTACGGCAACCGTCGTGCGGGCGACGCCGCGAAGATCGTCGCTTCTAACAAAAAGGCCAAAGAGCTTCTTGGATGGTCGCCCGAACGAGGTCTTGCGGAGATAATCGACAGCGACCTCGCCTTCCGTCAAAAGAAAGCGAAGATCGGCTGATCGTCCGATTACCAGCGCTGCTCTCTGCGCGGCGGGCGGGCTTCCCGCTCTCTAGCTTCGTTGACGCGCAATTTTCTGCCGCCAAAATCCTGATCGTTAAGGGCGTCAATCGCCTTCTGCGCGCCGCTGTCTTCCATTTCGACAAAGCAAAAACCGCGGAAACGTCCCGTCTCGCGATCGTTCATCATCCTAACGGCGCTAACTTCGCCGTGCGCGGCAAATACCGCTTTTATTTCGTTTTCCGTCGCTTGATACGGCAGATTGCCTACATATAGCTGTTTCATTTTCGTGTCCTAATCAAAAAGTAAAAGGAAAAATCCTTGTGGCAAAAGCAACTTAGGGATGCCTGCGTAATTTACGCGAACTCAAAAAACAATCGACCCTGCGCACCCCTTAAACAATGGTCAGTTTTAACTAACCGAAAAATCTTTTGGCAATATAGCTAAATTAAACTTTACATTCAGTTATAATTCTTCAAATGTTGGGAGCGCTGTGTGGAAAAAAGAGTTATCGCGGCTGTTGATTTTTCGGAACAGAGCATCGTCGCCTACAAAAAAGCGGCGCATATAGCAAAGGCGATCGGCGGTAAATTGACCGTCGTTCACGCGGCGGGCGCTTCCCTTTTGGGGCGCTTTTTGAATACAGCGGCGGAAAGAGAGGCGATCCTCACGCAGGCAAAGGAGAAACTTGCCGACGAGCTTGAAAGCGGCGCGGCGGATACCGTTGTGGAAATAGCCGACGCGTGCGATCTGATCACGCAGAGCGCCGTGGGCGCGGCTTTGATCGTCTTAGGCGATCACGGCGGCTTTACTGTGATGGATCTGCTTGCGGGTACGACGGCAAGGCGCGTGATCGAGCGTACAAAAACGCCGCTTCTCGTGGTCAAAAACCAGCGCCCTTATGAAAAGGCGGTGATAGCGACCGACTTTTCTGAGGATTCAAAAGCCGCCGCCTCCGCCGCCTTAAATCTCTTCGATCAGACGCGGTTTATATTTTTCAGCGCCTTTCTCGTGCCAAGCGGCACGTCGAGCTACGGCATTGATGGCGCCAGCGCGACGGATGCGCTACAAAGAGAGCATAACGAAGCCGATGAAAAGCTGTGCGCCTTTGTGGAGGAGCTTGGCGTTAAAGACGCCGAACGCATCGTCCACGCTTCCGACTCGCCAAACGAGGAGATTCTGGCAATATGCGAAAAAAAGAACGCCGACCTGCTCGTAATGGGCACGCGCGGGATCGACTCGCTCTTGCCAATGATGGTTGGAAGCACCGCCGAATCGCTACTTAGGCGCAGCACAATCGACCTGCTGCTGTTGAAACTTTGATCGCGGAGTTTGCCGCGCGGTTTATTGTAGAGGCGGCGATCTTTATCGTTGCCGCGCTTTTGATCTATCTGCGCGTCCGCCTCATAAAAGCGGAGGCAATGCGGCAGGAGGAGAGTGGGCGCGGCAAAGATGGCTCGGAGGGCAAGACAGAGGCAAAGTAGCCGCCGCGCTGAAACGGATCGTTGTTTTGAGGGCGGTTCAGCGGCTTTGCCGACCGCCGCTTTTGCCCAGCAAGTCTTTTATTATGCCGACCGCCGCCTCTGGGTCTTCTTCCGTTTTCTCGCGCAGCGCCTTTGCGTACGCTTCGTAGCGTAGCTTTTTCTTAATATCCGTTTCGGAAAGGTCTATCTGCTTTTTTATCAGTCTTTGTAGTTTAGCGTTGTCTCTCTGTTCTTCTATGTCCTCTTCCTCATCAAACAGCAGTTGTTTTATATCTTCTGTTTGTTCCTCTTTTGAAATCTCCATCATACGCCGCGCAAACGGCGCGATCACTTTTTTGTAAAAGATCAGCAGAATCAAAACAGCGGCGATCCACTTAATCACAGCCCCATCTTATCCGGATTCAAAATGTTTTTTGGATCGATCGCTCTTTTGATCGTACGAAACAACTC
The DNA here is from genome assembly GCA_031260125.1 of Helicobacteraceae bacterium. Lineage (GTDB taxonomy): Bacteria > Campylobacterota > Campylobacteria > Campylobacterales > SZUA-545 > JAIRKM01. Next base: position 36,917 of record JAIRKM010000033.1, read on the forward strand.
CAGTTCCGCCGTTGTGAACGCCATGCTCATAAAGGGTGCTTTGCTAAGTCCTATGCCGTGTTCTCCGCTAAGAGTCCCCTCCAAATCGATCGCCGCCTCAAATATCTCCCTGATCGCCTTTTCCGCGTTGTGATACTTTACGGCATCCTGTTTGTTTGTCATCACGTTGACATGTACGTTGCCATCGCCCGTATGTCCAAAACAAGGGATATTGTGATCGTATTTTTCGCCTATTTTTTTGATCCTTCTTAGCAGTTCCGGCAACGCGCTTCTTGGCACGGTAATATCTTCATTCATCTTATCCGGTCCGTAAAACTTCATACTTTGGCTCGCGTTTCTGCGCGCAAACCAAATCGCGTCTCTTTCGGACTGGCTGCGCGCCCTGTAAAATGTGGTCGCTCCATTTTCCTTAAACACCTTCTCAATCTCTGAAAGCTGCCACTCTACGTCATCTTTTGTATTGCCATCCACATCGGTGATCAGCATCGCGCCTGTATCAACGGAAAGCCCCTTTTTATACGCCGACTCCACCGCTCTGATCGTCAGATTGTCCAAAAACTCCATTGCCACCGGAACCGCGCCGCTTGCAAAGGTTTTGTAAGTGGCATTCATCGCGTCTTCCACGCTTTGAAACAGCCCCATAGCCGTTTCGGTAAAACGCGGCTTTGGCAGCAGCGTCAGCGTGATCTCCGTGATAACCGCCAGCGTCCCCTCAGAGGCTATAATAAGCCCCGCGATGTTGTAGCCCGCCACATCCTTAATGGTCTTTTTACCGGCGCGGATCACGCTGCCGTCGGGAAGCACCGCTCTGAGCGCCAACACGTAATCCTTGGTGATGCCGTACTTTGCCGCCCGCATGCCGCCCGCATTTTCGCTCACGTTGCCGCCGATTGTGCAGTAGTCCTGACTTGCGGGATCGGGCGGGTAAAAAAGCCCCAACTCTTCGGCGGCGTTTTGAAGATCACGGTTGATCACCGCCGGCTGCACGCGGGCAAGCATATTTTCAAAATCAATCTCAAGAATCTGGTTCATGTGCTTCTCCATCGCCAGCACCACCCCGCCTTTGGCGCTCAGCGAGCCTCCCGTAAAGCCCGTCCCTGCGCCTCTTGGAACGACAGGCACCCCTTTGTCGTTGCAGTAGCGCAGAATCGCCGAGACATCGTTTTCGCCGCGTGGGAAAACCACCGCGTCCGGCTCAAGACTCATCCGTGTCGCGTCATAGGCGTACGCGAGCCTGTGCGGTTTGTCGTCAAAGCAGTTATCCGCCCCCGCGATCTGCTTTAGCGCCCGTATATGATCAGCGCTTAACATCGGTCTCCTTCATGAACATTTTTTTGTAATAGGCGTCAAACTCTCCCGTATTGACAACCTTCTTGCCGGAAAACACGCCGCTTGTGATCGGATTGAGGCGGTGGAAAAACGGCATTTCGGCGGTAGAGCTTCTGTGGTTTGCCGCTTTGAATGAGAGCAGGCTGAAGGTGGCGCAATCGACGATGTAGTCGCCATCTTGCATCGCAAAAATGACGCTGCCTATCATCCACGCGCCGCAAAAATCGACAAACTCCTTGGCGCCCGGCGCTGGATTGTTCTCCGTGCTCAATTCAACGGCGAACAGATCGGGGTGGATAAACCGCTTATCTTGATTTGCCGCCTGCGCCGACACAAAGCGATCGACATTCGGCGCGACGATCAGCGCGGTTTTATCAAGCGGCGCGAGTATTACCTGATCTCCCTTTCTAATCGGCAGAGTCAGCGATGGAACCGCGTCGCTGTCAAAAAGCTCAGATGGCTCGCAGCTCAGCTCGGCGGATTGCGGTTGAGCCTCAATGACGACGCATCTGTGCGATATGACCCTGCCGCCATCGTACGACCGCACGATCACCGCGCTCATGCCCTCCTTCGCGCCGGCGGCGTGCGTAAAAACTCTGCCGCCGTCCACCTCCTCCACATAACCCGCGGCGGACGCGAAAAGCATCAAGGCGCCCGCGCACACAAAGAAAACAATTTTCATAGCCAAACCCAATGCTGTTTTCGCGCATTTTAGCAGGAATTGCTTCCTACGCGATCTTCTTTGCCATATAGAGGGCGATAGCGAACATAATGATAAAAGGCACCAAAAGGGCAAGTTCTGGTTGTACAGCCCCGCTTCGCGCCATTCGCGAGAGGGTAAAAAGCACGCCCCAGCCCACCAGCGTGAAAAGCATGGCGAAGGAGGAAAAGACGGCGACGTTAAAAAGACGCGGGCTGATCGGCACAAAGACGAAGATGATCACCGTAAAGAGCGGCGCAAAGAGCGGCAGAACAATTGTGGAGTAAAAAAAGGCGCGAATGCGATCCGTTCCGATCTTCTGACCGGAGAGGATCGCCCACGCGTTGTAGCTGTCGATCAGACTGTAGGAGCTTTTGGTTTCGTAGATTCGATCCATTATGTCGGGACGAAACCCTTTTAGCGCCAGCATTCCGCCGTAACTGCGGCGTTCTAGCGCCTGCTGCTGAATACCGCTGATCGCGGGCTTTGTCGTAACGGTAACGCCCTTTAGCGTCCATGCCCCGTTTTCAAAGAAGCCGTTTTCCGCATGGATTAGACGGGTTAAATCGCCGCTCTCCACTTCCAGTATATCGATGCCTTTCGCGCTGTTTGAGAGTGGGAAAAGCTCGCTGATATAGACGAAGCTGTTGTCGTATTTGAAGAAGAGGTCTTTTGTGGCGGACGAAGGAGACCTGTTTTTGTAGATCGCGTACGCCCGATCGTCCAAATAGGCGAAATCGGTTGCCTGTAGCGCGACATAGGCGCAGGATACAGCCAGCGATCCCAAGACAAACATCTTTAGCACGCCTAAGCGCGAAGCGCCCAAGCTGTAGGCGGCGGTAAGCTCGTTGGCGCGAATCAGGTGTATCTTCGCGACGATCGCGCCGAAAATGAGTGAGATTGGAAGCACGACCTCAAGCGACTTCGCGCCGCGGAAGAGAGCGTATAAAAATACGAGGTTAGCAGAATCCGGCAGTTTAGCGATGATGCCGATCATATCAATGACGCTGAAAAACGCCGCCAGCGAAAAGATGATCAAAAACGAGTATTTCAAGTAGAGCGTCAAAACGTACCGCTCAAGCATCAAAAACCCCTTTTTGCGTAAACTCCGACCGCACCCGTTCAAGCGGCTCGGTAAGAAGCGCCAGCGCGGCATCCGCGGCGCGGGAGATCACCGCCTCAAGCCTCTCTCTCTCGCTTTGGCTCCATGCGGAGAGAACATAGCCGATCACGTCTGAATCCGCCGGTCTTCCTATGCCGATTCGCACGCGCAGATAGTCCGTGCCGCACAGAGCGTCAATCGACTTTAGCCCGTTATGCCCTCCGTTTGCGCCGCCGCGCTTAAACCGCAGCGCGCCGAAGCTCAGATCGAGATCGTCGTGCGCCACGATCAGCGTGTCGATCCCGTAAAAACTCGCGACAGCGCAAACGCTCACGCCGGAGTTGTTCATATAGGTGAGCGGCTTCAATATAAGAAGATCGCCCGATCGGTAGAGACTGCCCTTGAAGGCGGGTTTGGAGATGTCTGAAGGATTTAGACGGCGGATCATCTCGTCCGCCGCCAGAAAGCCGGCGTTGTGGCGCGTATTTTCGTACTTTCCGGCGGGATTGCCCAGCCCCGTGAACAGTGTCATTGGGCTATTTGGCTTTGATCACCCCGGTTATAGCCACTCTGCTCTCAAGGAGAATTTTCACCCCTTTGGGCGAGGCTACGTCGCGCGCCAGCACCGTATCGCCAACGTCCAGATCGCTGACATCGATCGTGAAGCTATCCGGCAGGTCTTTTCCCAGACAAGAGACGGGCAGCCGCTTTTTCATAACGATAAACACTCCCTTGTTCTTTACCCCTTTGGGCGTTCCCGTTGTCTTGACGGGTACTAGATAGCGGGCGTATTTGTTCGCCTCGACAACGCGCAGATCGACGTGCAAAAGCTCGTCCGTAACGCTGTCCTGCTGATACTCCTCGATCACCACATTGCGGCTTTCCCCGCCGACTTTTACCTTAAAACTGAGCTTGTCCTTGCTCTTTACAAACCGCAAAAAGTCGTTTCGCTTAAACGCGGCGTTTACATTCGCCTGACCGCCGCCGTATATGTTGGCAATCAGATAACCATCGCGCCTGAGAGCCTTTGTCGCGCTCTTTGCGGTACTCTCTCTGATAATTCCTTCAAGCACTCGATACTCCTCGTTGAATTTTGAGTGGGCGATTATACACCGCTCATTCTTTGGCGTTTCTAAAACCGTTTGTCCGATCGGGCTACAACAAATCTCCCAACAGCCGATATAGGAACATGCTCTTATTTATATTAAGAGGAAAACAAATACAAAGGAGACGGAACAATGCCGGGCTTTATCATCAACACGAACGTGAAAGCG
>JAIRKM010000012.1 GCA_031260125.1 Helicobacteraceae bacterium
CCGTAGCTTACGCCATCGTCGGAGCGTGAACGTTTAAGCGCTACGGTCTCTACCAGCACAAGAGAGCCTTTCCAGTAGAAGTCCCAGTAGGTGCGGATTTCCGTTCCGTCGTCTTTGTCGGTAGATCTGAGATACACTCTAACCCAGCTCTCTCTATCAATAGCCCAATCCCTTGCCGGACTGCCAAAGGGCAACCTCTTGTCGATTGTCGCCAAGTCATATTTTAGGCGATCCTCTTGAGATATCTTCAGGGGGAAAGGGATGCGACCACTCAGGTTTTTCCGCCCTGCTGCTGGAGCGGGGTGTGTTTTTGCACCGCGTCCATATTGTTTCCGGGGCTTGGAATTCCCTGCGGCTGGCCTAGGTTCTCTCACTTTAGACTGTACTTTAGAGCATTTTACGCTTGATACCAAGTTGCGACCAATAGGGAGCAACTTGGTATGAGATGCTTATTTAACGGCGGGCTTTCGCCCGCCTATAAGCATCTCGCGGCAAGGATTTGCAAGCAAATCCTTGCAGAGCAAATTACACATTTTCAATGTTAATTTGCTCTAGCTATCTTTCAAGTAACGTTCCCACATGCGGTGATCCGCCGTGTATTTCTCGGACAGGGCGCGATCCTCGGCCGCCTTGGTGAAATGCGAATCCATAAGGCGGCTTTGTTCCTTGATGATATTGGACAGATCGGCGGTATTGGAGGAGATGGCGGCCGTGTTGGCCTTGATGTCTTCCAATTGCCCGCGGATGTCTTTGAGCAGATTCCGGATTTCTTCCCTGGCCAGATGGGCTTCCGTAGCCTCTGTGGCCGGGAACTTGTTTTCCAGCAGGCGGGTCATCCGCGCGGCGACCAGGTAATAGGCCTTGTTGCCGGTTTCGTCCGCCCTTCGTCGTATCTGCATGGTCTTGACGGCAAGTCCCCGGGCCAGTTTTTCATCACTGGTGAAAAAAGAGGAGTATTCCCTTTCCTCAAGCGTGTAGGCGCGATCCTCGGCCTGCTCGCGTTGCGCGGCCAGGGGATAGGCCACGATAAAATCGTTATACGCCGCGATGCTGTTGACGCTTTTGGCCTGGTTGAAAGCCATTTCGTGGATGGCGCGCAACGCTTCGCGGGCCTGGGTGGAAGCCGGGTAGGCGTCCATGAACCACTTGTAGCCCGCGATATTGTTCTCCGCCTTGACCAGTTTGAAGATTGCGCCGACCGCTTCTTCCCGGACCCGCTGCGGAGCCTTGGGAGCCCCGATGATCTTCTGATACTTGGAAATCTCCGGTTTTTTGGCGTAAATCCGCAAAAGTTCATCAAAAGCCTTGGCCCGCGTCGCATCGTCTACATAAACCTTTGCGTTGAAGGCCAGAAGGCGGTCAGCGTCAGCGGCGCGGCTCAGGGCCGCGAATTCGGCTTCCGTCAAGGCGGCCATGCGAATGCGGGCTTCGCCGAGCATTTTCCAGCGATCCGCATAGAACTCATTGTCGCTGGCACCGTATTTCTGGATAAAGTCATACACATCCTGGGCCTGTTTCGATTTATTCATCTCATCAAAGGCCGCGTTAAGGTCCCGCGCATATTCCGGAGTGGTGAAGGGCAAATAAAGGGGGACGATCCTCTCGTTCTTCATGGTAACATAAATCCCGGACTTTTGCCTAATCCGGTCGTCAACATTTATATTACGTAAGAACTGCAAGTTGTTGGCATCAACCAGGCCGACTCCTTCGAAGTAATGGGACAAAACGATGAAACGCCCGTCCGGGGTGAATTTCAAGTAGTCCACAGACATGCCGGGCTTGCCTTGGGCCAGTAATTTCCGGGATTTGATGTCGATTTTGACCAGCCAGTCGGCGGTACTGTAAAAAATACCGGACCGGGAAAGAAACTCGGTGAACTTCACAGCCAGGGTCTCCCCGTAAATGTCAAAGTAGAGGTCATCCTCATAAGTCTTTTTGTAGTCATTCAGACTGATTTTGGAAACCAGCTTTTTGGTGCCGCTGTCGTAAACGGAGATGCTCTGCTCTTTTCTGTTGCCCTCAGCGTAGTATTTGGCGGCCTGCGCCGTAAACGCGCCTGTCTGGGCAAAGAAGCACAGACACAGTACAATAACCTTTTTCGCGAATCGTGGCATAAGCCCTCCTCTTTTATTCAGCCGGCCCTTGAAGCCGGCGTGCCTTTCTGAAAAAGTCGCTTCCGACTCTTTCAGCATCGACTATTTAGACCGTAATTTTATAGATATTTGCTTAAGTGCAATGTAAAAACGATTGAAGATTCAGAGCGGTCTGCTGTTTTTGCGTGTGAAGTGCTGTGGGAAGCGGTAGGCTAGAGTGTCGATTTCAACGATCGCCTGTCCAATTTCTCGGAGCTTAGGCTCTTAAAGATTTCGCTGTCTAACTCCGTTAAAGCGTTGTTAAGCGTAATCATATTACCTCTCCTTCGTATTCCAAGTCGACTTTGCAAGATTTAGTTTTACCGCCTACGCGAATTCCAATACCGATAAAGTGAGCCTCTAACGCGGCTTTAAACTCTTGTAGGATCTCGGATTTATTCGGCAGAGCGTTGTCTGGGACGTCAAGTCTTAGGACTCTTATATAGCCGTAGTATACGCCGTCATCGGAACGAAATCGCTTAAGCGCTATAGTCTCTACCAGCACAAGAGAGCCCTTCCAGTAGAAGTCCCAGTAGGTGCGGATTTCCGTTCCGTCGTCTTTATCGGTCAATTGGCGATACAACCTAACCCAGCTCTCTCTCTCTCTATCAATAGCCCAATCCCTTGCCGGACTGCCAAAGGGCAACCTCTTATCAATCGTCGCCAAATCATACTTTAGACGATCTTCTTGAGATATCTTCTCATTTACATAGCCCATTGCCTTCTTTCCTTTTTTGCCCGTAGTCCAAACTTTCGCTTCGCATTATGGGCGGTCAATGCTTAACTTGAAGGGAGCGGTTTTACCCATTCAACCTCCTGTGTCAGCGCCATTGCGCCAAGTTGCGCTACAATTTTTGAAAAATTGCCGCTAAAGGTTGCTATTGATCTTTATAGATGCCTGTTTCAAAAAGCCTACCCCGACCGCCCCCGTTTGGCTTATGCGGCAAGCCGGGCGTTACTTGAGCGAATATCGCGCGACCCGCGCCAAGGCGAATGGTTTTATCGACTTCTGTCGCCGAAGCGATCTCGCCGCCGAAGCGACGCTTCAGCCGATCGAGATTTTGGGCGTCGACGCGGCGATTATTTTTAGCGATATTCTCGTCGTGCCGTTGGAGATGGGTATGCGCGTCGAGTTCGCCGAAAAAGTCGGTCCCGTTCTGCCCGATCCGATCAAGACGCAAGACGATATAGATCGTTTGGCAAACGACTGCGCCGATCGGCTCGAATACGTTTACGACGCGCTAAAAATAGTTCGCGGCGCGCTCGCGCCAGATAAGGCGCTGATCGGCTTTGCGGGCAGCCCTTGGACGCTGGCTACATATATGATAGAGGGCGGCGGAAGCAAGACCTACGCGACTGCCAAAAAAATGGCTTACTCCGCGCCCGATCTGCTGCATAAACTGCTGCGAAAATTGAGCGACGCGATCGGCGATTATCTGCTGCGTCAAATCGACGCGGGCGCCAACGCCGTTCAGATATTCGACAGCTGGGGCGGCGCGCTGGAAAAAAGCGCGTTCTTTGAGTTTAGCTGGCACTATATGAAACGGATCGCTAAGCGCGTTAAATCTGAGCGGGCGCATATCCCCGTAATACTTTTCAGCAAGGGCGCCGGCGGTTATTTGGAGGCGATCGACGGCGATTTTGACGTTTTTGGCGTGGATTGGAATACGCCGATCGAACGCGCTAAAAGCGTTTTGTTTGATCGTTATGCGCTTCAGGGCAATATGGAACCGGCAAGGTTATATAGCAAAGCGGCGATCGAGGCGGGAGCATGCGATATAGCGCGAGTAATGGGCAAGGAAAACGGCTACATTTTTAACTTAGGACACGGAATGCAACCCGACTTTTCGTCGGAAAACGCCAAGTTTCTGGTTGATTTTGTTCATGAAACTTTCGCGCGATGAGCTTTGTTTTTGGTCCCGTCGTAAGCCGACGCTTTGGTCTGTCGCTAGGAATCGATCTTTCGCCCGATCGCAAACGCTGCGACTACGACTGTCTATACTGTGAGCTTAACAAGGCAAAGCCTGTCGCCGTTTTCGACAACCCTCCCGATTGGCGACCGATCGCAGACGAGGTTAAAGCGGCTCTGAAAAACTGCGCGCCGGATAAATTGACCATCACGGCAAACGGCGAACCGACGCTGTATCCCTATCTTGAGGCGCTAATCGACGAATTAAACGCGATCAAAGGCGGCGCGAAACTGATGATTTTGTCCAACGGCGGCGCGATTGGCTCGCCCAACGTGGCTAACGCGCTTGCGAAGCTGGATATCGTAAAGCTCTCGTTAGACGCGGCGGAGCCAAAGGCGTTCAAAAGAGTCGATCGCCCCGAAAAAAGCCGCGCCGATATCGCGGCTACCATAGACGCAATGGCGAGCTTCAGGGCGCGTTACGCGAGCGAGCTTGTCGTGGAGATTTTGCTGGTTGCGGGCGCGAACGACACGCAAGCGAATTTTGACGCGCTAGAGTTGGCGCTGCGTAAAATCAAGCCCGATCAAATCGATATTGGCACGATCGAGCGTCCAAGCGCTTATAAGGTTCAAGCCGTATCGGAAAAAACTATGCAATCGCTTCTTGAGCGCCTAATCGGTTTAAACGCGCGGATTATTCCCTCCGCTCGCGCCGCCGCCAAACAATCGCCCAATCAAGACGCGCTGCTTCATACGCTCTCCCGCCGTCCAATGAGTTGTCGCGAAGCTGAAACGACACTCGACGATCAAGCCCTCGCCGCGCTTAAATCGCTGTTGGAAAACGGAGAGATCGTTATAAAAACGCAGGGCGGCAAAGAGTTCTACGCGGCGCGCCAAATGTCGTTTGAGGGGTGAAAAATCTCACAATACAAAATTTTAGGACAAATTTACGGCGCTTTTATCGCCTTTACTCTCCCTTTTTGTTTGACTCTATAGGCGGCTCTGCAATAGTCATTCAAAGAACGGGTCGGCAGAAGGGGGAGGAGGCGCCTTAATAAAGCGGTTGCCTGCTATTTGATATATCAAGACAGGGTACTCGATCTGATTGTTTAGCACCTCTAAATTGAAGTCTTTGATTCGCACGCTGAAATCGCCGCTTTGCATCTGGCAGATCAGGGCGGTCATCGCGCTTGTCGCGTACGCCGTCCAGTTGTAGCGCAGGTCGCTTTGCAGAAGCTCGTTTATCTCTCGTAGCGTCTCGTCCGCGTCGCCTATGGAGCTGGCGATAAAAAGATTGGTTACGTCCTCGCTCTGCGGCAGCGTGAGTAGCATCGGCGAATAGTTGATCTGCGTGCTGAGCGCCGCCGCCGCCTTAATATCGTTGAAGGTAAGTTGAGAAAGAATCAGGCTGGTACGTACGGGTTGAGTATTGAGCAAGATCACCGAACCGCTCTCCACCCCGTTTGCCTTGAAAAGCTGCGTAAAATTGACACGCGGATTGTCCAGCGTGATCTGCTTTGGCGGCACGGGGAAGACGGTTTGCGCCGCCGCCGCCAGCCTGCGGCTAAGGGCTATCTGCTCATCAAAGATCGTTATCTGATCGTCCACACGGTATCGTGAAAGCCGCAGGATCTGTTCCGTGTAGTTGATGCCGCCAAAATAGAAATTATCCGGTCCGTACGGCATATCGTTTTTGTTGATTGTGGGTATAAAAAATCGCAAAGGCGTATGTATGGAGGAAAGCGTGGACGCGCCTTCAGGCGTCAGCGCAGCAATAACGCGCAGATAGCCGCTCGACTCGATGCTCCTCACCGCCTTTTCAAGATTTTCCGGCGACTCGTCGGTAGAATCAAATACCTCTACCTCAAAAGAGTCGCCCTTAAAGAGCATATAGGCGTTTACGCTGTTTGCAACCACCACAGAGTATCTGCCAATCGACTCGACGGGTACGAGAACCGCGATACGGTTGTCGGATGCAAGTCTTTTTACGCGCAAGTTCATCAGCGATGAAAGCCGCTGATACTCAAAGCTGAGTAGCTGCGAAGATACGCTGTTGTCATATTTCGCGAGAAAAGAGAAAAACTTCTCTCTCTCAAGCAGGTTTGTAAGGCAGGTTTCGTTGCAGGTAGTAATCGTTAGATCGACCATCTCGTTTTTGGGCGCGCCAATAGGAGAAAAGAGGCTCGGCTGACTCACGTCCAAACACAGAGCAACGCTTACGCAAAAAGCAAAAATCAATGTTTTCTTCATAACCAGCGATTCTAACAGAACTTGCATTGCGCCGACGCCGCGCTCGTCTTGTCAAGCGAAATTAGACTGGTATAAGCTTCAACCTAGGAGCGTGCGCCGACCGTGCGGTGTTAAGTTTTGGCTTGCTTTACCCGCGATTTGTCCATAAAATCGTGGAGTTTCTATTGCCTATAAAAGCACCATCTTTAATCCACGTTTTTACATATAATCACTAACTTTTATTTAATCAGGAGCGGAGATTGAAACATCTGGACAAGCGTAGCGGTGAATGGAAAGAGTTTTACAACGATGCGCGCGCCTATCACAAAACGGCGATCGGTAGCCTCAAGCGCCCGAATCTTTTCACGCCGGAACTAATACAAAATATCGCGGCAATGGGAATCGAGAAGTATTTTATGGCGATCTTTATGCAAAAAAACACGTTGCCGCGCAACCACACGATGCGAGACCTCTTGGAAGAAAGCGGCAGTTTTCTTGAGCTTCCCGATAAGCTGAAAACGACGCTTCTTTATATGGATTCGCTGCAATCGCTGTGTTCGCTTGATAATTTTAAGATCACGAAGCCAAGCCGCGAAGACGCGGCTCTTTTTATAGAGGCGATTGACAAAGTGGCGCAGCTTGCCGAGCGCGAACTTGCTTGTGCGCAGAATAATAATATTTGACACGACGTTAAGAGATGGCGATCAGGCGGCGGGCTTCGCCTTTACCAAAGAGGAGAAGATTACGTTAGCCCGATTGCTTTTCGCGGCGGGGGCAGATATAGTGGAAAGCGGTTTCGCGCTTGCCTCTTCGCTTGATTACGAAGTCTGCCGCGAGCTTGCCGTGGAGTTCCCCGGCGCGACCGCGCTGATGTGCCGTTGCAACAAAAACGATATCACGCGGACAGCGAAGCTATTCAAGGGCGTTCAGGCGGGGATTTTGCACATTTCGCTTCCCGTCAGCAAGGGGCTTGCCATGGCGAAGATGGGCATGGCGGAGCGAGAAATTCTGACTATGGCAAAAGAGGCGGTTTCTATCGCGCTGGATTGCGGCGCAGCCAGCGTAGAGCTTGGCGCGGAAGATGCCGTAAGCGCAGACAGGGAGTTTCTGGCGGATTACTGCCAAACGGCTCTGGAGGCGGGAGCGCGAACGATCAACATCGCCGATACGATGGGCAGAAGCCTGCCGAGGCAGATAAGCGATCTCGTAAGATTCCTTTGTGATCGCGTCGGCGAGTTCAGGACGCAAGAGGCGATCTTGAGCGTTCACTGCCACAACGATCGAGGCTTGGCGACGGCGAATACGCTCAGCGCTATTGAAGCGGGCTGTTCGCAAGTGGAGGTTACCGCGCTGGGCATCGGCGAACGCGCGGGTAACGCCACGCTGGAAGAAGTATGGGTGAATCTGCAAAGCGTAAACGCCTTCTGCGGAATTGTGGGCGAAAAGCTCAAGACGCTTATAAAAACCGCCATGAGCTTTTCTCGCGCCGCCTCGCCCTTAAAACCGATCAGCGGCTGGAACGTCCGCGCCCACAGTTCCGGAATTCACCAGCACGGTGTCAAAAACGGCGGTTATTCTTCTCCGATCGAACAGCCAATCGCGCCGGAGAGGATCGTTCTTTCGCGCCACTCTGGACGATCCGGCGTGCTGATGTTCGCTAACCGCTACTGCAACGTCGATCTGGGCGGAACACCCCGTCTGCTGGGAAAATTGACCGAGTCCTTGAAAAACGATGGCAAACGGACAATTGGGATAACGGAGTTTATGGCGTTGCTCGCTTCGCTTGATCGCGGTTTTATCTCTCCGATGATCTGCGTTTCATATTCGGAAACCTTCGAGGCAAAAGGCGAAAAAAGCCGCTATGCGATCAAGGCGGCGCTCAGGCATGTCAATACGGAGATTATTCTCTCTGGGAGCGGAAAAAACACGTTGGAAGCGGTTTCGGCGGCGGCTCCAAAACTTTTGATCGACAGCGTTTCTGTTGCCGGGCATAACGGCAACATTCGCCTTTACGCCGAGATTACGGCGGCTTCCGGACGGCTTTATGCAATTGAGCGCAGCGGGAACGCAGCTGGAAAGCTACTGCTTGAGTGTTGTCTGGATGCGATAAACGGCGAAGCGGCTTTTGACCGTCCCATTTCAGGCTGATAGTATTGTTTCGGCGACGCCAATTTTGGTTAGGCTTGCAAGGGAGTTTTTAACTTTGTTTGATAAAACATTATGCCGTCTTTTTTCAACATCGCATAGACGTATTCCTTATCGTCCGACACTTGTTGATCAATGCCATTTTGCGTTACAGAGACAGCCATTATCAGCTCGAAACCTAAGTTTTTTTGGTAAAACCCGCGCAGTTTATTTAATATCCTTCACCTTCAAGGACAAGCGCGGTATTGTTTATAAATAAATTAAAATCTCTTTTGTCGTAACGCTATAAATTTGTCAATCTGGATCGAGAAATTAGCAGTTGATAAACAACCCCCGGCAACGCCCTACTTTCCCACAATCGTCGATTGCAGTATCATCGGCGAAGCGGCGCTTGACTTCCAGGTTCGGAATGGGGCTGGGTATTTCCACCGCTCGATCATCACCGGAGACAGAAACGCTTTGATCGTATAAAGGGCTTCTGTCTCTGGTGGGGGTATTGTCAACTTTAACGCTTCCTTCCTCTTTAAGGGGGTTGATCCTTGACTGGACGATGTCCAAAAGAACAATAAAAGCCGATCGGCGTATTAGTATCGGTCAGCTGAACGCATTGCTGCGCTTACACCTCCGACCTATCAAACAGATAGTCTATCTGACGCCTTCAGGGAGCGTTCATCTTGGAGTCGGCTTCCCGCTTATATGCTTTCAGCGGTTATCACATCCGCGCTTAGCTACCCAGCGGCGCCCTTGGCAGGACGACTGGTTCACCAGAGGCGCGTCCATCTCGGTCCTCTCGTACTAGAGATAGCTCTCCTCAACGCTCCTGCGCCCACGGAAGATAGGGACCGAACTGTCTCACGACGTTCTGAACCCAGCTCGCGTACCGCTTTAATTGGCGAACAGCCAAACCCTTGGGACCTGCTCCAGCCCCAGGATGCGATGAGCCGACATCGAGGTGCCAAACCTCCCCGTCGATGTGAGCTCTTGGGGGAGATCAGCCTGTTATCCCCGGGGTACCTTTTATCCTTTGAGCGATGGCCCTT
>JAIRKM010000021.1 GCA_031260125.1 Helicobacteraceae bacterium
GCCGCGCTTGTCCCACTCGAAATACTGTTCGTCTCCCCCAGGCCCCGTCACTTTCTTCGGCCCAAAGGGCGTTTCCCATTCGTAGCGCGTCTTCTGCCGCAAGGGGTCTTCCGATTCCAGCAACACCCCCGTCCGCGGCTCATACAGGCTCCGCCATACGCCTCCGTCCGGGTCGGTTTCGCTCAGGATGCGCAGACTGTGAAGCCTATGACTCATGATTTCAACTCCTCTTGTCGGTGAGATTCTATCATTGTCCGTATAATACCTTCAACACGGAATAAAGACCAGCTACGTATCGGAATAGAATCGTACGGAACTTGACATTGGTATAATTGACAGATGTTTGCCATACTTCCTAAGCGCCTTGTAAGCAAGATTATTTTGACGCTGATTTTCGTTCAAGGCGTATGTTTTGCCGCGCTGTTCTGGTTTCTTTCTGAAGACTACGCGGAACTGATCGCCGACGGTACGGAAAAATCCGCCTATTCGCTCGCCGAGTCGGTATTTCAAACGCTGCAAATGGCGATGAGCGGCGGTGATACCGATGTGATCGCCGCCACGAAGGAGAAGGCAAGAAGCCTCCCTTCAATTTCCACGCTGAACGTTTACCGCAGCAACGACGTAAAGGAGCTTTACGGCGATAATGATCGTCTGATCGCGGATGAGGAGATAGAAAAAGCCTTTGCCGATCCGCAAAGCTCGATCAAGGAGCTTTTAGACAGCAAGACGCATGAAGTAAGACTGCTAGAGCCGCTGTTGATAGAAGAATCATGCAAAACCTGCCACATAAACGCCGAGATCGGAGGCGCGGCGGGAGTGATGGATCTACGGATTTCGCTTGAGGAGTCCGACGCCGATATTTTCCGATCAAAGCTTAAAATAGCCGCTATGATGATTGCCGCGCTTTTATCAATCATAGCTGTCTTTATGGCGTTTTTCAAGCGCGAACTGCTCGTCCCAATCTCGCAGCTTGCGGTTATGAGTAAAAACCTTGCCAGCGGCGACGGCGATCTGACAAAACGGCTGGAGTTTGAGCGCGAAGACGAATTAAGCGACGCCGCCAAACACGTCGATCTATTTATAGAAAAGATTCAAGATACGGTAAACGCCGCGAAAAACGCCGCGAAAAGCTCGGTGGAGTACGGCAACGAACTTATGAACATCGCCGACGGCATACGCAACGACATTCAAAAGCAGACCGGCATGACGAAAGAGATAAGCGACGAACTTTTTGGCGTTTGCGGCGATCTTGGCAAAAGCGAAAGGGCGGCGATCACGACAGCGGAAAATCTGCAAATAACCGCGCAAACGCTCTACACGCTTGATGCCAAACTGGAAAATATATCCGATATGATATTGGACGCAAGCAAAAGGCAGACAGAGTTGAGCGGACAGCTCTCTTTGCTTAACGGCGAGGCCGATCAGGTCAAAAAGGTGCTGGGCGTGATAAGAGAGATCGCCGATCAGACCAATCTGCTGGCGCTCAACGCCGCGATTGAAGCGGCAAGGGCGGGCGAACACGGACGGGGTTTTTCGGTAGTGGCGGACGAAGTGCGCAAACTGGCGGAACGCACGCAGCGAAGCCTTCTGGAGATTGACGCGGTGATTGGGAGACTGATTCAAGAGATCGGCAGTTCGGCAGAGCGCATGAAAATAAACGCCGGCGAAATGGATACTCTCAGCGCGAATGCGGGCGCAATGAGTACAGTGGCAAGCGAAACAACCGCTCAGATGCAAGAGAGTATACAGATTTCACAAGATTCCGCAAAACTTACCGTTGATATTTCTACGAAGATAAAATCGCTCGCCGGTTTTATGGGCGAGGTAGAAACGCTGGCAGAGAAAAATGCAAAATCTGTCAACAACGTCTCTGACATCGCTAGAACAATTTCCGATTCAGCGAAAAATCTCAAAAGGAAGTTGGAGCTTTTTAAGTCTTAAAATTAGTTATTAAGGAAACTTTGCATACAATCTCGCTATATTTTCAGTAAGGAGAAAACAATGGCCAGACCAACGGGTAACAAACGTTACACAGATGAATTGGGAGACATACTCGATCTCATCGATCATATCAACAGCTATCTGTCAATTGGGCGCAGACGCTCGACGGGAAAAGCTGCAAAGGCGCAAAGCGACAGGCAGTTACTAAGACTGCTAAAATCTAAATACCATTTGTCGGAAAACGACATTGGCGAGATTCAGAAGATTGTCGCAGGCAAAAAGATCATAACGACCAAAAAAACCGGAAAGATCACAAAAGCCGCAACAGCCGTTTCCGAAGAGGACAGGGCGCGCACGAAAGAGCAGATCGACGCTCTCATCAAAAAGATCGGCATTACGATTCGCGCAAGCGGTCTGAACGAATCGGAATTTCTGCGCAAAGTAAAAGGCAATCTGTCCGTTCGCAAGGGCAAAATCCTATCGGTTCTGCACCAAACGCGCGAAAAGAAAACCAAGTAACGTTTTCGCGGCTTTTTTCAGAGGGGGCGTGAGTTTTTCTTTATAAGAGAGGCTTCCCGCTCCTGCTGAAAAGATAAGAAAGTTCGTCTTTTTGCCATAGATTAAATCCGCAAGCGCGATGATTTTTCGCGGCGATAACGAATGATTAAAAGGTTCGTTAACGCTGGCTAACGGAACGGCGAGCGTTCCGGGCGTATTTTCTATATTCGCATCAATAAAAATAATCAGATCAAAATCCGCCATTGCTTCAACCAATTCCGGCGTTAGCTGCCGCACGGCGATCGCTTTGAATTTTTTTGCGAGTCTCCGCGCGACATAAACGCCAAATCCGTCGTCTTCTCTTAGCGTGTTGCCATACCCTATTATAAGGGTCCTTTCCGGCAGAGACTCAACGCTTCTTTCGATCGACCAATTTTCCATCTGCATCGATCAGCAACATCTCAATGGGCATCTTACCAAGCGCGTGGGTAGAACAAGAAAGGCAGGGATCAAAGGCGCGAATGACGGCTTCGACGCGGTTTAACGCGCCTTCGGTGATATTGTTCCCGTCGATAAAGTGTTTGGCTGCCTGCGCTATGCCGTGATTCATCGCAAGGTTGTTATGTCCGGAGGCGATGATCAAATTCACCCACTCGATCAAGCCGTTTTTGTCAATTTTGTAGTGGTGAATCAGCGTTCCGCGCGGCGCTTCGCTCATACCCACGCCCTCGTAGTGGTTCGGTTCCGCCCTCGCGCGGATGTGAGGGCTGAGTATCTCCTCGTCCCTTAAAAGCTGCTCGATTCTCTCTAACCCGTAGATAATTTCGATCAGCCTTGCGTAGTGGTAGTAAAAGCTGCTTAAAACGGGTCCATGCTCTATCAGCCTGAATTCGGCGAACTCTTCGTCAGCAATCGTCGTACCAAGCGAATCGGCAATGTTTAAGCGCGCTAGAGGACCCACGCGGTAAGCGCCGTTTGGATAGCCGAGCGGCTTGTAGTACGGCGACTTGAGATAGCTCTCCTCCTCCACCGCCTCCCCTATATAGCTCTGGTAATCGCACGGTTCGAGTCGATCGCGCACAATCCTGCCGGACGCGTCCATAATCCGCACCTTGCCATCGTAATGCTCGATTCGCCCTTCCTCATCGACGATTCCTAAAAAGAGCGTCGGGTAGTTGGAAAACACCCTTGCCTCTTCCGCGTATTTTTTCAAGTCTCTTTTGAACCACGTCAGCGTATCGCGAGCGGCGCTTAAATGCGTGGGCAGCTCGGCGAGAATCGTCTCTCTTACCTGTGGTTCGAGAGGCTTGCGCACGCCTCCCGGAACGATCGCGATCGGGTGGATCCGCTTGCCGCCGCCGATGTTCTCAATGATCCGCTGACCAAAGGAGCGAATGGCGATCCCCGTTTTGGCAATGTCAGGAAACTTTTCAATCACGCCGAAGATGTTGCGTTTCGCTGGATCGCCATCAAAGCCCAGCAGTAGATCGGGCGAAGAGAGGTGAAAAAAATTCAGCGCGTGAGACTGAACGATCTGCGCGAGGTTGATGATCCGCCTTAGATTTGCCCCTGTGCGCGGAATTTCCACCGCCAATATCTGATCCGCCGCTTTAGACGAGCTGATCAGATGGCTTACGGGGCAGATGCCGCAAGTGCGGGCAGTAAGAGAGGGCATTTCGGTAAACGGTCTTCCCTGACAGAACTTCTCAAAGCCGCGAAACTGCGTAACATGGAGATTGGCATCCGCAACGCCTCCTTTTTCGTTTAGCCTGATCGTTATCTTTGCGTGTCCTTCGATCCGTGTTACGGGATCAATTGTAATCGTTTTCATAGGTTTCACTTTCCAAATCGCGTGTGATCGAAGATAGCGGGTTCTCCGCCCTCGATCAGAGTCGTTAAAATATGGTAAATAGCGTCCGCCGGCGGCGGGCAGCCCGGCAGAAAATAGTCTATGCGCGCCATCTCATGCAGCGCACTGACGCGCTCTAATTGTTTAGGAACAACACGGCAGGGACGCGCGCCTGTGTTGTGATCGCTCAACCCGTCATAAGCGTGTTCAAACGCCGCCTCTAAGCCAACCAGATTGCGCATGGCAGAGACGTTGCCGGTAACACCGCAATCGCCCAGCGCCACGATCAGCCTGCTGTTTTTGCGGATTTTGCGCAGCTTTTCGGCATCCTCTTCGCTACTTATAGCCCCCTCGATCAGCGTAATATCCACGTTTTTGGGGAACTCTTTGGCATCGACGTACGGACTGCAAACCACCTCCACTTTAGAGGCGATCTCAAGAAGCCGTTCGTCCATATCTAAAAACGACATATGACAGCCGGAGCAGCCATCTAGCCAGACGGTCGCAAGACGAATCTTTGCCATTAGCGCCCCCTTTTCATCGCAGTAAGATACGGCAGGAAGCCGCGCCGTTTGTGCTGTTCAGCTACCGAAAGCCCCTTTTCGCTCAAAGCGCCCGTCGGACAAACTTGAACGCATTTGCCGCAGCCGGTACAGTTTTCACTCTGTCCCCACGGCTGCCCCATCTCCGCGACAATGCGCGAATCCATTCCGCGCGCGAAAATATCCAATATGTGCGCTCCCTCGATCTCATCACAGACGCGGACGCAGCGCGTACATAAGATGCACCGGTTGGGATCGTTTACAAAGCGGCGGTGAGAGGCATCAACGTTCATCTTGGGATATAAATACGGCACTTCCACGTGCGTAAGCCCCACCTTTACCGCCATCTTTTGCAATTCGCAGTGCGCGTTAGAAACGCAGACTGAGCATACGTGATTGCGCTCCGCAAAGAGGAAACTCAAAATTTTTCTTCGATGTTTCCGCAGACGCTCCGTATCGGTGTGGACGACCATCTCGTCCTTGATCCGCGTCGTACACGCCGGACGGAGTCCGCGCTGCCCGTCGATCTCCACAAGGCAGAGACGGCAGGCGCCTATGTCGCTAAGCCCGTCGATCGCGCATAGCGTTGGAATATCTATACCGTTCTCTCTGGCAACTTCCAATATAGTCTGATCGCTTCGTCCGCTGAAAGCCTGATTGTTTATAGTCAGCGTTTTGGTGCGGGCGCGCTGCATGACAGATTCCATCATTTTGCCTCCTTTTTGATACCGGCAAGATACTCGTTTCTGAAATAACGCAGCGTCGAAAGCACGGGATTCGGCGCGGTCTGTCCCAGTCCGCACAAGCTGGTTTCCTTGATCGTCTCGCACAGCTCTTCTAAAAGAGTCAAATCTTCTTCCGTTGCCTTGTTTTTGGCAAATTTGTCGATCAGCAGATACATCTGCGCCGTTCCCACACGGCAAGGCACGCACTTGCCGCACGATTCGGTCATGCAGAATTCCAAAAAGAACTTCGCCACCTCGACCATTGAAGATGTCTCGTCCATCACAATCACGCCGCCTGAACCCATAATCGATCCGATCGATTTAAGAGTCTCATAAGCGATCGGCGTATCCAGAAGGCTTTCGGGGATACAGCCGCCGCTTGGCCCGCCCGTTTGAACCGCCTTAAAGGCGCGATCGTTTTCTACGCCGCCGCCAATGTCGTAGATCAGCTCTCTTAGCGTTATCCCCATCGGCACCTCGACTAGACCGGTTTGCTTGACCTGCCCACTCAAGGCGAATACTTTCGTCCCCTTTGAGCCTTCGGTGCCAAAGCCGGCGTACCATTCGCCGCCGTTGCGCATAATGGGCGGAACACTGGCAAAGGTCTCTACGTTGTTAAGCACCGTTGGCTGCGCCCAAAGCCCGCGATCGCTCAAATGCGGCGGTTTCTGACGCGGATTGCCGCGGTTGCCCTCAATGGAGCCGATCAGCGCCGTCGCCTCGCCGCACACAAACGCTCCGCCGCCAAGTCGCACCTCTGCCATAAAGCTAAACTGCGTCCCCGCAATCTTGCTTCCAAGAAGCCCGTTTCTTTCCGCCTCTCTGATTGCCCTTTTGAGCCGTTCGACGGCAACCGGATATTCGGCGCGTACATATATATAGCCCGCGTCCGCGCCCACTGCGTAACCGCACAGCGCCATTCCCTCCAGCACGCGGTGCGGATCGCTCTCCATTACGGCGCGATCCATAAAGGCGCCCGGATCGCCCTCGTCGCCGTTACAGATCACATATTTTTTATCGGAGATCGTTTTGGCGACGCTCTCCCATTTAAGCCCCGTCGGGTAACCACCGCCGCCGCGTCCGCTAAGACCGCTCGCCTTGACCTGCTCGATCACCTCTTCGGGCGACAGGCGGCTAAGCGCGTAAAAGAGGGCGTTGTAGCCTTTGTGCGCGATATAGTCTTCCAAACTGTCGGGATTGATGTATCCGGCGTTTTCCAGCACGACCTTTTTCTGCATTGTAAAGAATGGAATGTTTGTTTCACAGGCGAGGTCTTTGACCGTTTCCGGCTTCGCCTCGCCCGCGATTACCGCGCTGAGCCGCTCGGCATCTTCTGGTTTGACGCGCTGGTATATAACCTCCGGATCCTGCCCGCTCGTCGAATTGACCATAACGAGAGGGCCTTGAGCGCACAAGCCGTTACACCCCACCTGCCGCACTTTACAGCTATGACCCGCCGCCTTTTTTGCCAGACACTCTTTAAGGTTCTTTTTGATTTCGTCCGCGCCGATCGCCAGACAGGTAGTGCCGACGCAGACATTGATCTCCTTTTGTGTCTCGCCGCGCTCTTTGCTTAGGCGCTCTTCAAGCTCTTCAAGCTCTTCAATTGTCTGTATCATTCAGCATCCTTTCACACGCCTCGATCACGCTGTTTTCGTCAAGATAGCCGATCGTTTTTTTATCAAACACGGCGACGGGCGCCAACGAACAGGAGCCAAAACAGCGGGCGGTCATAAGCGACAGCTCGCCATCTTTTGTCGTCTCTCCCGACTTAACGCCGTAGCGCTTTGTGATCGCCTCGACAAGTTTCTCCGCCCCTTTGATATAACAGGCGGTTCCAGTGCATATTACGCTAGCGCGCCTTCCTTTTGGCTTGAGCTGAAAAAAGTGATAAAAGGTCGCGACGCCGTACACTTTGCTTTGCGGCAGTTTGAGCCCGTGAGCGATAAATTTTAATACGTCGATTTCCAAATATCCAAACACCTCCTGCGCCGTATGCAAAGCCTCGATCAAAGCGCTCCTTTCATAGCCTAGCTTGCGCATCGTTCTATCCACCTGCTTGTAGCGTGTGTCCTGTACAGTTGCTTCCGTCATTTTTGTCCTTAATTGTCTTTATTTCTTAAACCGCGATAACCCATTGTGCCTAAAAGAATCTGTTTTATCAATAAATTCAACATATTTTTTACACAGGCGCGGCTTTTATGTAAAATATCGCGCTTTCTGAAGGGGAAAACGTGTACAAAAACTACTGCAAACCGATCGCAGATCGCCTTTTCGCGTCTCTTCTGCTGGCGCTTCTTTCGCCGATCTTCTTGCTCTGCGCGCTGATCGTGCGTTGTACGATGGGTAAACCCGTATTTTTTAGGCAGGATCGTCCGGGCAGGAACGGCAGGATTTTTACAATTTACAAATTCCGCACGATGAATAACGCGGCTGACGCTCAAGGGCAGCCGCTGTCCGATGAACGGCGCCTTAGCGCTGCCGGCAGATTGCTACGCAGTCTCAGCCTTGACGAACTGCCGCAGCTTATTAACGTCCTGCGCGGAGAGATGAGTTTTATCGGCCCACGTCCGCTTCTCATTGAATATCTGCCGCGTTACAGCCCCGCGCAGGCACGCCGCCACCTCGTCAAACCCGGCATCACGGGACTAGCGCAGATAAACGGGCGCAACGCGCTCAACTGGGGCGAACGCCTCTATCTCGACGCGTTCTACGCGGAAAATCTCTCCTTCCGACTGGACGCGCGCATCTTTTTTCTCACCCTCTGGAAGGTGTTTAAGAGAGAGGGGATCAGCGCGGCGGGCGAGGCGACCATGCCGCCCTTTCTTGGCAACGCGGATCGCGTCTTTATCTACGGCGGCGGTGATTACGCGAAGGCGGTCGCCGACAGCGCAGAGCGAATAGGGCTGCGCGTGGAGGGGTTTATTGACGGTGAAGGGGCGCGGTCGATTGCCTACGGAGAATTGCGATCAAGATCGCGAAAAGAACGCTTTGCCATCGCGCTCGGAGTCAGCGAGAGCCTTTTGCGCAGAAAGATCGCAAAGCGGCTGCGCGCCGACGGGCATGAGATTGTCCGCGTGATCGATCCAAGCGCGGACGTAAGCCCCACGGCGTATATCGGCGAAGGAGCGGTAGTGCTGCCTCAGGCGGTTGTGGGCGCGCGCGCGCGGCTTGAAGAGGGGGCGATCGTATGTCACGGCGCGGCGGTGGAAGATCGCCGCGTTGTGGGCGCTTACGAGCAGATCGGAACTGACGTTTCATTGCCAGCTTGCTAAAATCCCAGCCTTTAATGAGGAGAAAAAATGATCGTTACTCGTTTTGCGCCTTCGCCTACAGGCTTTTTGCACATCGGCGGGCTTCGCACCGCGCTGTTTTCGTACCTCTGGGCGCGTAAAAACGGCGGAAAGTTTCTGCTGCGAATCGAAGACACCGATCAGGCGCGCAACTCCGAAGCGGCGGTAAAAGCCATTCTGGAGGCGTTTGAGTGGGTGAAGATGGACTATGATGGCGCTATTGAGTACCAATCCAAAAGGTTTGACATATACGCCGAGTACGTCAATAAACTTCTCGACAGCGGCAAAGCGTACCGCTGCTATATGAGCAAAGAAGAGCTTGACGCCCTGCGCGAGGAGCAGATAAAGCTAGGCAAGCGTCCGCGTTACGACGGGCGCTACCGTAGCCTTCCGCCCAAAGAAGGGGTAAAGCCGGTGGTGCGGATCAAATCGCCCACAAGCGGCAAAGTAACGATCGAAGATGGCGTAAAAGGGGCGGTTTCGTTTGAATGGAGCGAAACGGTGGATGATTTTATCATCGCCCGCAGCGATGGAACGCCCACGTACAATTTCGTTGTGGCGGTAGATGACGCGCTGATGGGTGTAACCGACGTGATCAGAGGCGACGATCACCTATCCAACACACCCAAGCAGATCGTCGTTTACAACGCGCTTGGGTTTGCCGTGCCCAAGTTTTTTCACGTGCCAATGATCCTTAGCGGCGAAGGGAAGAAGCTCTCCAAACGCGATGGCGCGACCGATGTGATGGAGTACAAAAAGATGGGTTATTTGCCGGAGGCGTTGTTAAACTTTTTGGTGCGGCTGGGCTGGAGCCACGGCGATCAGGAGATATTTTCGCGCCAAGAGCTGCTGCGACTTTTCGATCCGCGCTCGATCAACAAATCCGCCTCCGCTTACAACGCCTCCAAGCTCCTCTGGATCAACTCCGAATATATAAAACAAAAAAATGACCAAGAGTTGATCGCCCTGCTCAAAGAGGACTTCTCCCTCGACGTGGGCGGTTTCAAGAACGCCGCTTTGCTCTTTAATCTCTGCAAGGAGAAGGCGCGGACGCTGATGGATTTTGCGTCTGAGGCGCGGCGGTTTCTGCTTCGTCCTGAAAGCTACGACGAGAAGGACGCGGCGGCGGTTTCTGCGGACGCAATTGCCCTGTGTGAGCGCTTTTTGGAATTTGCGCGTGATAAAGGTGAATTTCATCAGGCGATCGGAGAGTTTTTGGAGGCAAACGATCTCAAAATGCCTCAGCTTGCCAAACCGATGAGAGTGGCGCTTTTTGGCGCGGCGCAAGGCCCCGCGCTGGCGGAATCACTCGCCATTCTAGGAGTCAAAGAGGCGCAAGAGCGCGTGGCGGCGTTAAAGAACAGAGTTTGCCGCGGATAATCATCTACGGCGACATACATGGTTGCCTTGACGAGTGGCGCGAGCTGCGAAGAATAATCGGCGTTAAAGAGTCGGACGCGGAGATTGCCGTGGGCGATCTGTTTAGCAAGGGGCCAAAGCCTGCCGAAACGATCCGTTTCGCTAGAGAACACGGAGTAATTACCGTTCTTGGCAACCACGAAGAGCGGTACCTTCTGATCGGCAAAGGAACAAAAAAAGCCGAAGTAAGTCCTTACGAGGCGAATTGCGCTATCGGCAGCCGCGAAGAGCGCTCTCTGGTCAATCTGCGCGGCGAAAACTCGGACAATACGCCCCGTTACTTTACGGACATGAACGAAAACGATCTCGCCTATATGCTGGCTATGCCGCGTTTTCTGCGACTGACAAATGTCGTCGTGGTACACGCGGGGCTGACCAACGAGATCGATCTTAACAGCATCGCGGAAGATCAAAAAAGCATCCTTACCCATATCCGCTCCATCAACTTTGGCGGCGGTGAACGGTTCTGGGCGGAGGTTTACAACGGGAATCAGGGCTTTGCAATCTACGGCCACACACCGCACGGAATTCGCCGCTACAAGTATGCGCTGGGCATTGACGCCGGCTGCGTATATGGCGGCGCTCTGGCGGCGGCAATCCTGACAAGGCGCGGAAACGAGTTCGACACGGACGCAATTGAAACGGTGCTGGTTGAAGCAAGGGAAAGATACGCCTGAAAGCGGGTATAGAGCCGCCAAAAGCGCTTTGTCTAAGTCCGTAGGTAAGCGCAAAATTTCCGCCGCTTAAACGGCATTTGAGAGTGGGGCGTTAAGCGTTATAATGGCGGCTTTGTCCTATATGACGGAGGTTTTGTCTATGAAATCTATCCTTGCCTGCTGCCTGATTGTCGTTTTGCTCACGGGTTGCAAAGCGCAGCTTCAAACGCTTCTGGAACAGAGCGCGAAGCCGACAAACGCGGAGATGATCGGGGGTTTAAAAGAGGCGCTCAAAGCCGGCGCGATCGGCGCGGCTGAAGAACTGGGCAAAGCGGGCGGGTTTAGCGCCAGCGATATCTACAAGATTGTTCTGCCAAAAGAGGCGCAACCCATTACAAAAAATATCGCGCTGATTCCGGGCGGGCAAAAGCTCTTAAATGAGGCGATCGCCAGAATCAACAGAGCGGCGGAGAGGGCAAGCTCAAAGGCCGCGCCCATATTTACGGAGGCGATCGTGGAAATGAGCATAGCCGACGCGGCGGGTATCTTAAAAAGCGGCGGCAGCGCGGCGACGGATTATCTGGATCAAAAGACCCGCGCCAAACTTAAAGCCGCCTTCGCGCCTGACATAAGAGAGGCGCTAAACGAGCGGCTGATCGCGGGTGTCTCCGCCAAAGAGTCGTGGGAAACGCTCACAAACGGCTACAACAAGGCAGCCGACTCTTTCGCGGGCAGAGCCGCCAAACTCTCTCCCATCAAGACAGACTTGGAGGATTACGTTTTAGACAAGGCGCTTTCGGCGATCTTTTCTGAGATCGCCATCAAGGAGAGGGAAATACGCGAAAACCCTCTACAATCCGCCAGCAACCTAGTGCGCAAGGCATTTAGCTACGCTAAAAACGGATATTAGCCGACAACATAGCGGCTGTAGGAGTTCGCAAAGAATAAGACTTTTAGGAAGCGCTTATGGTTATGCTTGCGGAATGGGTATGTTGCGAAAAAGTCGTATTTTATGCGCGTTTTTGGCGCAAAGCAGAATAAAGTCGCATTTTAAGCGCTTGATTCAGTTGTATTTATTTCCCTTTGATCTACGGTTGTCGCGTTTAGATCGTCGCTTGTTGCGGAAACGCTTGCGTTCGCTTCCCCGCTTGGGCGTTGTTGAATTCGTAGCGTGCGGCGAGATTTGATCTTTTTGTAGATACAAAAGATAATAACAGACGCCAAAAACAAGATCGACAACAAAAAATTATTCAGAATTAATTTGAATGGATCTATAAACGCAAATGAACCCAAAAAGATCGCGCAAAGAGCGAGCAATATTAGCAATGGACGTTTTGAGAGCGCTTTGGTTTCTTTATCAAGCGCAATAAAATAGGTTACAAGCGCGGA
>JAIRKM010000052.1 GCA_031260125.1 Helicobacteraceae bacterium
ACGATTAAGATCGACGTTTTAATAAGCGCGAGTTTTGGCTGCGAGAGCGGATCAAACGCAATCCAACACGAGAGAGATCACTCCAGATCGCGTTCGGATAGAGAAAAAGAAGCCAAAACTCAAGCGGCGTTTAACGCCCGAAACTTAAAGATTAGATAAAAGATCGCCGTTTTTGCCTTTTCAATCGTAAATCATCTAATTATGCTTAACGTTTCTGTAAAAGCGGGTGAAATAGCGGCTAAAGCTATGCTATGATCACAACTTAAACGCCATCAAAAGGATCGTCAATGCCGTTTACTCAAGCAAAATCCACCTTCGCCCCCCCCCCCCCATTTTTTAACTAGATCGCTCATAGGCTTACTTTCATCTGTTTTGTTTGTTTCGTTGCTGATCGTTGGTTGCGGCGGAGGAGGCGGCGACAATAAGAACAACGGAAGCGAAGTTAAGTTCAAAGCTATTGTCGCAGGCGGCTATCACTCCCTTGCCCTATCGGAGGGCGGCAAGGTTTATGCGACGGGGCAGAACGATGTTGGTCGGCTTGGTTTAGGCAACTATAACAATTACAATAGCTTTACCAAAGTTACCTCTTTAAGCGATAAAAGCATTACCTCCATATCTGCGGGCATAGATCACTCCTTTGCCCTGTCCAATGATGGCAAGGTTTATGCGACGGGAAAGAACAATAATGGCCAGCTTGGTTTAGGCGACTATAACAATTACAATAGCTTTACCGAAGTTATCTCTTTAGCCGATGAAACCATTACCTCCATATTTGCGGGAGAATATTACTCTTTCGCTATATCTAGCGAGGGCAAGGTTTATGCGACGGGAGGCAACGGCTATGGCCAGCTTGGTTTAGGCGATACGACTGGTCACAATACCTTTACCGAAGTTACCGATCTAAGCAATAAAAACATTATCGCTATATCTGCCGGTTTCAATCACTCTCTTGCTCTATCTGAGGGCGGCAAGGTTTACGCGGCGGGAGGTAACAGTTTTGGTCAGCGTGGCGTTGGCACTTCGTCTGATCAAAGCTCCTTTACCGAAGTTTCCTCTTTAAACAGTTTTGTCGTTACTTCCATAGTTGCGGGTGCTTATCACTCCCTTGCTCTGTCTAGCGGCGGCATAGTCGGTGCTACGGGAAGCAACAACTTTGGTCAGCTTGGTTTAGGCGACGATAACGATCGCAATACCTTTACCCACGTTAGCGCTTTAACCGAAGCTAGCGGTGTAATTGGCAAAGCAGTTACCTCCATATCTGCGAACTACCATCACTCCCTTGCTCTATTTAACGGCGGCAAAGTTTATGCGGCGGGATGGAACGGCAATGGTCAGCTTGGTTTAGGTAACTACAATAATAAATACAATACCTTTACCGAAGTTAGCTCTTTAAGCGATAAAAACATCGTCTCCATCTCTGCTGGTATCGGACATTCCCTTGCTCTGTCTAACGACGGTAAGATTTATGCGGCGGGTTGGAATCACTTTGGCGAGCTTGGTTTAGGCAACAATCAGAGTCGCAATACCTTTACCAAAGTTACCGTTTGGGACGATTAAGATCGACGTTTTCTTATTTGCCCGCGTAAGCTCCCGCGCCTTAGGCGTAAGCGCGATCGTTCCGAAAGAGATTCGTGCAGAACGTGCGTTATTGTACAATTCGCGGCAGTTTATACAGATTGCTAAAGGGCGAGATGATCTTTTTGGTACAGACAGATACGACAGCGGGGCTACTCTCTCAAAACAAAACCGCGCTGAACGCCGTCAAAGGCAGAGATGCCGATCAGAAGCTGATCCGCGCGGTCGGTTCGTTTACAACGCTTAAAAAGTTCGCGCGCGTGCCTTGCGCACACAGAAACCTTGTGAGGCGATCGCGCGGGCGCAGCTTTGTCTTTCCAAACGGCGAGTCGCTTAGGGTGGTTTTTGGCAGCCATCGGCGATTTTTTGATCGTCTGGAATGGGCGTTTTCCACCAGCGCCAACAGAAGCGGGGAGCGCTTCGATCTGGAATGGGCAAAGAGCGTGAGCGACTGCTTTGTTTTGAGAGCGGACGGTTTTAGAGAAAACGCGCCAAGCGGGATAATCCGTCTTGGGCGCGCGCGGAGGATAAAGATCAGATGACGCGGACAGACAAACAGCAGGAGATCGTCGAAATGTTCGATCACATCTCGTCAACATACGACCGCCTAAACCGAATTTTGAGCTTTGGAGTCGATCGAAGCTGGCGCAGAAAAGGCTGTCTTGAGGCGTTTAAAATTTTCGGCAAGCCGTGTGGAACGCTTTTGGACGTGGCGAGCGGCACGGGCGATCTGATGCTCTTTTGGAGAAAGGCTTCCTGCAGGCTCAATCTGCCGATCGATCGGGCGATCTGCATCGATCCCTCCGCAAAGATGCTTGATATCGCGCGCAAAAAGGTCAAAGACGCCGAGTTCCTACAGCACCGCGCCACCGACATTCCGCTGGAGAACGCCGCCGCCGATCTCATCAGCATAAGCTACGGAATTCGCAACGTGATCGAGATCGACAGGGCGATTGGCGAGTTTTACCGCCTGCTGCGTCCGGGCGGCGTACTGCTGATTTTGGAGTTTATGAATCACAAAAAACAGACCCTTTCTGACCGCGCCGTTTCACTCTATCTCTTCAAAATTCTTCCCGCAATCGGGCGGCTTTTTAGTAGGGATCGGCGCGCCTACGCCTACCTGCCCGCATCGATAGAGCGGTTTCTCACCGCGGAGGAGCTGTGCGAAAAGCTCAAAAAAAACGGGTTTGAGATTGCGCAGGTAAAAGATGAAACCTTTGGCGTGTCTACCCGCTTTATAGCGAGAAAACCGCTGTGATCACGCTTAGCGTCAGCGAGATAAACACGCAGATCAAGGCGGCGCTGGAGCCGCTTTTTGCGGTCGTCTCCGTGCGCGGGGAGATAGGGAGGATCACCCGCCACTCTTCGGGGCATATCTATTTCACCATCAAGGACGAGAAAAGCGCCCTTGAATGCGCGCTGTTTCGTTCCAACGCGGCGCGGCTGAAGTTTCAACTTGAAAGCGGAATGCGGATCATAGCGGCGGGATCGCTGAGCGTATATATCCCACAGGGACGCTATACCTTCAACTGTTCCTCTATTGAGCCTGATGGCGCGGGATCGCTTGCTCTCGCGTTTGAGCAGCTTAAAAAAAAGCTTGGGGCGTTGGGGTGGTTCGATCGCAAAAGAGCGCTGCCGACCTATCCCAAAAGCGTCGTGTTTGTAACCAGCGCGACAGGGGCGGTTTTGCAGGATATGCTTAGGGTGGCGGAGAAGAGATGGGCGCTTGCGCGGTTCGTCTGCGTCAATACGCTGGTGCAAGGGGAAAAGGCGGCGGCGGAGATTGCCGCTTCGATCCGTTTCGCGGATACGTTAAAAGCCTCTGCGATCGTGCTGGCAAGAGGAGGCGGTTCGCAGGAAGACCTCTGGTGCTTCAACGATGAAGATGTGGCGCGGGCGATCTTTGAATGCTCCACGCCGGTTATAAGCGCGGTGGGGCATGAGATTGACTTTGTGATCAGCGACTTTGTCGCCGACGTGCGCGCCCCCACTCCCAGCGCGGCGATGGAGATGCTTCTGCCCGACAAAACGGACGAGCTTATGCGTATAGGAAGCGCGGAAACGCGGCTTGTCGAGATCTATCGATCGCTGCTGATGTACAAAGAGGGAAATCTCAAACATTTTAGGGCGATGCTCAGCCGCCACTCGCTTGAAATGAGGTTTGATCGGGTAAAGAGCGAGATAAAAGCGCTCAATAACGCGCTGGCGGCGGCTTTTGGGTTTTTTATACGTGCGCGCCAAAGCGAGATCGTCTATACGCAAAGCAGGCTTGCCGCGCTTGAGCCAGCAAAGAGACTAGCGCCCAAAACCGCGCAGATCGTCAAAAACGGCATAGTGATCGAGGCAAAAGAGCTACGCAAAGAGGAGGAGTTTGAGCTTCTCGACGCGAGCGCCTCCGTGAGGGCGGTGGCGCTTGACGTTACTCCCGCCGATCTCAATTAGCGGAGTTGCCGCGTTAGTCGGGTTCAATCCCATACCGCGGCGGCGTTGATCCGGACGCGCTCGTGATCACCGGTTCGAGAATAGAGGTGCCGCCGCTTCCGCCATCTTCCTCCGCTCCGTCGCCTGATGGCTGTTCTTCAGCGTCGTACGATGGAGTAGAGGGCGCTCGCGTGGCTATGCTTTCACGCTCGTTCTGATCGCAACCGAAAAACGCGAAGATCAAAACGACCATCAGAAAAAAGCGCATCAGGCGCTCCTCTGCGTTCTAGCGCGCTTGGCAAAACCGAGCTTTGCTATGCGGTAGTAAATGGTCGATTCCGGCACAACTACCTCGTGGCGCTCTTTGATGTAATCTTGCATCTGATAGACCGACCACTCGCCGCGGTTTCGCTCCAAAACGCGGATTAGCTCCAAAAATATCTCGCCGTCGTACTTAGGGTTGCCCTCTTTGCGTCCCGCCCGCTTTGGACGCAGCAGATCGATCCCGCCCTGATTGAACAGCTTGAGGCACTTTGTAACCGTCTCGCGGTTTACAAGCAAGGCGTTCGCCGTTGCCTGCAAGCTAAGATGCGGATTGCTCAAAAGTTTTTCCACCACCATAAGTCTGATCCGAAAGATGCCGTCTGTTGTGTTTTTGATTGTCCTTCTGATAACGCCGACGGGAATATCGGTTCTGATCGAGGCTATTCTGCTCATATCTCCTCCTTCTCTTTGAGGGGAGATAAACAAAAAACGTTCCCTTCCGCGCCATTGCGATGAGGCGCGGCGGGCGCGGAGCTTGGCGCGCGCCTTTGCGGCGTGTAGGAGCAGAGGTTTTAAGCCGCGTGATCGCTTGGCAGTCTAAAGCGCTCAGTCGAAACGGATCGGATCCATATCCGCTTCCATCTGAGGCGTGATTTTTGCGGCGGCGATCAGCGCCTTTGCCGATCGGCTACGCAGATTTATCTGATAGCGATAGCGGTTTTTCAGCCGTCCGATCGCGCACTCTCCGCCGCCGATCACCTCGACGCCTTCCACGGCGGCAAGCCTTTTTAGCGCGTCCTCCTGTTTTCTTTTCGCCTCTTCCTGATTATCGGCGCTGATCACCAGCCGTAGCAGCTTTACATGCGGCGGGAACAGCGCCCTGCGTTTTTGGGTCTCGTCTTTGATAAACGTTTCGTAATCCTCCCAGAACGGCTCAAACTCCTCCCTGCGGCGCGTCTGAACGATTATCCGCGCCTTCGATCTGCGCCCCGCGCGCCCCGCAAGCTGTACGAGCAGGCTTATGGCGCGTTCCCTTGCCCTATAGTCGTTTTGCGCGAGAACGCGGTCAATTCCCAGCGCTACGGAAAGCTCCACGCCGTGATAGTCGTGTCCTTTTGAGAGCATCTGCGTACCGACAAGTATGTCGATCTCCTTGTCGTTGAAGCGCTTCAACACCTCGCGGAGTTTAGTATCCGTTTTGATCGCGTCGCGGTCAAAGAGCGCGATTGAGGCTTTCGGCAGTACGCCGCGCAGCAGATCGGCTACTTCCGCCGTTCCGTGCCGCTCGGCCCGCAGCATACCGCCGCCGCAGTCTGGACAGCGCTTTGGCAGTGGTAAATGGGTGTTGCAGTAGTGGCACACAAGCGCCCTTTTTTGCGTGTGAAGGCTCATTCCCACCGCGCAAAACGGGCAGGTAAGCGTCTTGCCGCAGTGTTCGCAGATGAGGTACTTGAAGTTCGCGCGCGTAGGCAGAAAGACGATCGCCTGTTTCTTGCGCGCAAGCGTCTCTTTTAGCGCCTCGATCACCGCCTCGCAAGGTTCGTCCAGAGCGCCCGAAACAAAGGAGACGCTGCGGCTTGCCTCGCTGAAAAACTGCCCTTTTAGCCGAAACACGGGAAATTTCGCGCAGGCGGCAACGCTGGGTGTCGCGCTGCCAAGCACCACGGGGATCGAGAGCGTTTTGCCCAGCAGTACCGCCATATCGTGCGCGTTCCAGCGCGGGCGGCTTTGACTTTTGTAACTCTCGTCATGCTCCTCGTCGATTACGATCGCGCCTAGATTGGGCATCGGCAAAAAGAGGGCGCTTCTCGCCCCCGCCACAATGCGCGTCTCCCCGCGCTCAATACTTTCAAGAATTGCGCGTTTTTTCGCGGCGGTAACCTTTGAGTGCCAAATCGCGATCAGAGTGCCAAAATGCACTCTAAGCCTCTTTTCCATCTGCGGCGTCAGCCCGATCTCCGGCATAAGAAAAAGGGCGGTTTTATTGTCGTTCAGAACGCGCTCAAACAGCTTCATATATATCTCGCTTTTGCCGCTGCCCGTATCGCCAAATAGCAGCGACGCCCTGTTGTGCGCCGCGAAAGAGAGCGCCTCCTCCTGCGGCGGCGAAAGCGTTATATCGATTGAAACTGCGATCGGCTCCAACTGAGTCTCTCTAGCGGGGAAAAATAGCGCCAGCGCTTCGCCCACCTCGCAGCTATAGTATTCGGCGATAAAAAGCGCCGTGTCGAGATAGGCTTTTTTAAGCAGCCGATCGCTTACTTCAACGATCTTTCTGCACGCAAAAGTCGGCTGTTCCACGCGCTCCAGAATGATCGCCGTCTTTGTTTTAGAGGCAAGCGGCACCGTCGCTTCACGTCCGATCTCAATCTCCAGATCGCTCTCATAGGTCAGAGGCGCAAGCCTGTAACCAACCAGCGCGGCTTTGTAGTAGTTAGTCAAATTTTGTTGGTCTGAGGGCGAAAAAGTCGTCTTTTAGATCGTCAAATTTCTCGTAACGCTTTCGCACCGCGATCCTGCCCTCGCAGAGAATCCACACCTCATCGTTGAGCTTGTACGCCAGCTCCAGCGAGTGTGTGCATAGGATCAACGTGTGTCTCGCGCTCAACTCAAGCAGGAGTTCTTCAATCTCTTCACGCCCGAATGGGTCAAGCCCGCTTGTTGGTTCGTCCAGCACCAGCGTTTTGGGGCTGCCCAAAAGCGCGATAGCCAGAAGTAGCCGCTGTTTCATTCCCTTTGAGTAGGTCTTGATCAGCGCCTTTGGATCGGCGCGCAACCCGATCGATCCAAACAATTCGACGGCATCAAAATCCTTGACGCCTCTAAGCCCAGCCATAAGACGCAGATAGTCCAGCGCGGAAGCGTTTTCTTCCAGCCACGCCGCCTCTGGAGCGTAGCCCACTTCCCGCCGATCGAGAGGCTCGGCGAACTCCGCGAAGTGAGGCAGAAACGGGTGCTGATGAACCCCCCTGTAAAACCCCAGCAGATAGCCGACTAAAGTACTCTTTCCCGCGCCGTTGTGTCCTAATAAAACCATACCGTTATTATACGAGCCAAACTTTACACCGCGTGTTTAGTAGTAGGCGACGACATATTGATAAACGCCCCAGCCGGCGATAAAGAGGATAAGGGCGTAGTGGATCGCGCGGTGAAAGATGGCGGCGATCGACAAGGCGGCGTAGGATAGCATCAGCCAGAGAGGAGGAGAGACCAGCCACACGGGAACTTCCAGATTGATCGCGGCGATCAAAAATGGATCGAATAGATCGCCGACGCGCAGCAGATGAAGCAGAAGCTCGACGATAAAAAACGGGGAATAAAGAAGCGTCAGCAGAGGACTTAAAAGCTGTGAATGCGCGGAAATCGGAAAGAAGAAATGGACGATCGGAAGCATTGCAAAAAAGACATAGATACAGATCATCACCGCCGCCGCAATCTTTGGAATATGACCAAAATAGCGTAAAAATAAATATATATAAAATACGCCGCTTACACTGAGTAAAAATCCTATATTAGAAATGATCGGCGGATCCAGCGCGACAATCGCCGCCGCCACAACAAGCAGCGTTTGAAAGCTGATCAGCTCCAAGTGCCTCATCACGAGGAAAAACCCAAAGGCAAACATAACGTAAGCGCGCAGCAGGGAGGGAACCACACCGGTGAAAACAAGGTAAAACCCCAGCAGAACGAGCGATATTGCCCCTAGATCGATAAAGCCGTTGCGGTACGGAAAAAAGCGCGCCTGCAAAACGCGGTACGGCAAGCCTACGACCACACCTAAAAGGAGCGAAAGGATCGCCAGATGAAAGCCGCTGAGCGCAATCATATGCGCGGCGGCGTATTTTGTAACGCTGAGGCGCAGTTGCGCGCTCTGCGGCGCGGCGAGAAACATGGCTGGAAAGAGTTCGCGCATATAGCCATCTTCGTGCTGATCGGCAAGGTAAGTAACAGCCTTGTCGTAGAGCCGCTCGCCGCTTTTATGCGCGGGCAAGAGCGCTATATTGAAACTTGGCGCGTAAAAGCCGCGCAAAAAGTTGATGAATGTTATATTGTCAGTAATCACCACGAGCCGTACTTTTTTATTAACTATGGACACTATATCTTCATAGGTTGATGTATAAAACGTGCCGTAGTTGCCGCTGGAAAGCCGTAAAACCCAGTAGGAAGCCCCGCGCTTGCTGGTTTTTTGCGTTTGACCGACGACCACCGCTTCAATATCGAAGAATTTGCGCTCCGTCAGAACGCGGAAATTTTTATACTCAAGAAACAAATTGACGCAGAACAGGATTAGACAAAACGCGAAAAAGACTCCCCATTCCCGATAACCCTCAAGGAGTTTCTGCGATTCCACGTTAGAACGGCGGTATCTCTACGTCGGGCGGCATCTCCAAGCGCGTGTGCATTCCGCCGTCTTCACTCGGCGGAAGGGTGTTGTCCTCAAAGCGAACGCACGCCTTATAAAAGATCATTTTAACCGCGCCCGTCTCGCCGTTGCGGTGCTTTTCCACAATGATCTCCGCATCTTCTCTGGGTCGCTCGACAAACGGCGCAATCTTTCTGCTCTTATCGCCGCCGGCCTCTTTGAGCTTTTCACGCGCCTCTTGCGCCTTGTAAACGTCCTCGCGATGAACAAACATCACAATATCCGCGTCCTGCTCGATCGCGCCGGACTCGCGTATATCCGCCAGCATCGGTCTTTTGTCTCTTCTGGTTTCCAGCGCGCGGTTGAGCTGGGAGAGCGCCACGATGGGGATATTCAGCTCGCGGCTTAACATCTTAATTCCGCGCGATATGTCGCTTACCTCCAGATGGCGTTCCTTGCCGCTGGTACCCGTCATAAGCTGGAGGTAGTCGATTGCCGCGATCTTTACCTCTGGGTGGCGCAGGACAAGCTGCCTTAGTTTGCCGCGAAGTTTCGGCAGCGTCAGAAAGCCGTCGTCGTTGACAAATAGCTTGCTTTGAGCGAAGAAGTCGCACGCGGCGATCATTCGACCCCACTCGTTGTCGTCCAGATTGCCCAGCTTGATCTTTTGCAAAGGAATGCTCGTTTTGCCGGAAAGCAGGCGGAGCATAAGCTGTTCGGCAGGCATCTCTAGGCTAAATACCGCCGCTCCGCCGCCGCTGTTTAGCACGTTTGAAATGAGGTTGAGCATAAAGGCGGTTTTGCCCATGCTAGGACGCGCCGCGATCACAATCATATCGCCTGCGTTAAAGCCAGCGGTGATCTTATTTAGCCCGTAAAAACCGGTATCCAGCCCGATCACAAGTTTGTTGCCGCGCTTTTTGTTCGTCTCGATCTGCGCCAACGTCGATCGGATAACCTCCTCCGCGTCCCTAAAGAGTTTCGTGCCGGAGCCGACGCCTATCTCAAAGAGCCGCTTCTGCACGCGATCGACCGCTTCAATCGAATCCAGCCGCTCCTCGTAGATCACCCGCCTGATCTCCACCGTGAGATCGACTAGCTCCCGCTTTATATGAAGCTCCGCTAATTCCTCAATATAGGCGAGCAGATTGGAAAGCGGCGCGGTCGCTAAGACATCTAGCAGCGCCTCCTCGTTTAGCTTGCTCTCTTTCACGAGCTGCTTGCGGATAAACTCCTCGTCGATCGGCGATTGGTTGGCGGCAAGCGTTACAGCCGCCGCGTAGATCGACTGGTGAGGGGCAAAGTAGAAGTGTTCGGGCTTGATCAGCGCCGCCGCTGAGTCAAAGTTCTTTGGCTCAAAGATGATCGTACTCAAAATGGCGCGCTCAAGGCTCAGGCTGTATAACGGTTGTTCCACGCTGGTCTTTTCGGTTAAATGTGGGGAATTTTAACGAATCTTTCACATTTGAGGTTTTTGGAGCTTGGTGCCGCATTCGCGGCGGGCGGGGAATGCCGCGCCGTTTGCTACAATGCGCGCAAAAGGAGGCGGAATAGATGCGCGGCAACGCGGCGTTTACCGATGCAGAGAACTCTTCCTCGCGCCGTTGCGGCGAAAACCTCCTATTTTTGACAAACAACGACATCACCATGCCGCTTTTTAAGTGGCTGGAAGAGAGGGAAGAGAGCGTGATTCTTTGCGATGGCGCGATCGACGCGGCGTTTATCCAAAAGCGCGGCGTGTCGTTTGTGGTCAGCTACGGCTATCGGCACATCATTCCAAACGGCGTCATTGATCTGATGGGCGCGAAGATGGTCAATCTCCACATCTCTTTTCTGCCGTACAACAGAGGAGCGCACCCCAACATCTGGAGCTTTTTGGAGCAAACGGCGGCGGGCGTTACCATACATAGGATCAACGACAGAATAGACGGCGGCGATATTCTACTTCGACAGAGAGTGGAGTTTGACTATAAAACCGAGACGCTTGAAAGCTCCTATCTGAAATCCCACACCCATATTCAGCGGCTTTTTAAGGACAACTGGACGCGGATCAAGCGGCTGGAGATAGCTCCAGAAAAACAGCCCAAAGGCGGTACGTACCACTCCGCTTCGGCGCTACGCCCGTTTGAGAGGATAATCGACTACGGCGACACGATCGAAACCTTTTTGCAAAAGGCAGGCGCGGTCTAAATAGCGCAGGCAAGCCCTCTGTATGTACAATTGCCCGTCAGATTACTGAAAGGAAAGGTATTGGACTATACGCAAGTCGCGCGCGAGTATGGAACTCCGCTATACGTGTACAATCTGGACTATATGGCACAGCAGTATGCCGCGCTGAAAGGGGCGTTTGAGGGCAAAAAGTCGCTGATCGCCTTTGCTATGAAGGCAAACTCCAATCTAAGCGTGGTCGCCTGCTTTGCCGCGCTGGGCGCGGGCGCCGACTGCGTGAGTTTCGGCGAGGTAAAGCGCGCCCTGATCGCAGGCGTTCCAAAGTACAAGATCATATTCAGCGGGGTGGGCAAGCGCGACGATGAAATTCTGGGAGCGCTCACAGAGGACATTTTGTTTATAAACGTTGAGAGCGAAGCGGAGCTTATGCGCGTGGAGGCGGCTGCTAGAGAACTTGGCAGGGCGGCGCGTGTCAGCGTCCGCGTCAATCCCGCGATCGACGCGAGGACGCACCCGTATATCTCGACGGGGCTGAAAGAGAACAAATTCGGCGTGAGCGTTGAGGTCGCCAAACGGCTGTATATTTACGCCAAAAACTCCCCATTTCTGGAGCCGATCGCCATTCATTTTCACATTGGAAGCCAGATCGTTGAGCTAGAACCGATCGAGCAGGCGGCGCGAAAAGCCGCCGAGCTTGCCAAATCGCTGATCGCGCTTGAAATTGATCTGAAGTTTTTTGATGTCGGCGGCGGCATAGGCGTAACGTACAAAGACGAAAAGACGATCGATCTCGCGGCATACGCAAACACTGTTTTCGGCGCGCTCCAAGGTCTGGATATGACGATCATCTGCGAGCCGGGACGGTTTCTGACCGCGAACGGAGGGGTATTTCTAACCCGCGTCATATATGAAAAGTATTCGGAAGGGCGGCGTTTTGTGGTGGTTGACGGGGCGATGAACGATCTGATCCGCCCCGCGCTTTACGGCGCGTATCATAGAGTGGAAGCCATTGGCGCGGCGGGCGATGAGACGCTTTGCGACGTGGTAGGTCCCGTGTGTGAAAGCGGCGACTTTTTTGCCAAAAACATCGTGCTGCCGCCGATTGAGCGCGGCGATCTGCTGGTGGTTCATACGGCGGGCGCTTACGGATTTGCAATGAGCAGCAATTTCAACACGCGCAGGCGCGCCGCTGAGGTGGCGGTGGATAAAAACGGCTATCGGCTGATCCGCGAACGCGAAACCTACGAAGACATCTTTGCAAGCGAAATGAGGCTTTTAAGCGCCCGTTAAACTTCAAACTTTTGCGCCAAACGGCGCGGATCGCGCTGCCGTACGCCTTTGCGCTGCACCCTTCGTTTCTGCTATATCGATCCAAAAGCGCGGCGCGATCGCGCCCTATCACCGCAAAGCGATAAAACCCGCAAAGGGGCAGATGGCGGCGCGTATTCTTTCGATCGCCCGTCTCTCTTGATGTTGCTGTAAGAAGGCATGAAATGCTGGTTAAAACTATGCTATGATCGCTGATTCTAACGCCATCAAAAGGATCGTCAATGCCGCTTACTCAAGCAAAGATTGCCTTCGCCCCCCCCCCCCCATTTTTTAACTAGATCGCTAATAGGTTTGGTTTCCTTTGTTTCGTTGCTGATGATCGGTTGTGATGTTAGCCAAAGCGAGAACGGCGGCGGCGATAACAGAAAAGAGCCAAGCTATTTCACCGTCTCTTTCTACGATGTCAATCTCGATCTTGAAGGACAGACCAAAGTTGATGTGCGTAATCCAACGATCGACATCGCCCAGCTAAAGACCGATCTCGCTCTAAGCGCGCCGCAACTATATAGGGCAGGCAGCGCAGAGAAGGTAGAAACGAACGCCTTGTATCCTATAACGGGCGATACCAACTTCTACGCTATTGCCAGCGTAAAGGAGATACGAACGGAGATAGAACTAAGCGCCGTAAGAGACAACCTCAGCCATAACTATATCCTTATAAACGATATTGCATTAACAAGCGCAACGCTTAATGAAACAGCGGGTTGGGAGCCGATCGGAGATAGTTACAGTTCCTTCAGCGGTATCTTTAACGGCAACGGGCATAAGATAACGGGTTTGAGGATCGACCGCTCTTCAATGCAATACGTCGGTCTTTTTGGCTTTACCAATGGCGCTGTGATCAAAAACATAGGCGTTGAGATAGCAAACGGCAAAGAGGTAAAAGGGGACTATTATGTCGGCGGCATTGTGGGATATGTTGCTGACGGCAGTATAACCAACAGCTACTCTACAGGAGATATCAGCGGAACGCGGTATGTCGGCGGCATTGTGGGACGTGTTGCTGACGGCAGTATAACCAACAGCTACGCTACAGGAAATATCAGCGGAGGGGACTATTATGTCGGCGGCATTGTGGGATATGTTGCTACTGGTGGTGATATAACCAACAGCTACGCCACAGGAAATATTAGCGGAACACAGTATGTCGGCGGCGTTGTGGGAAGTGTCTATTACGGTACCGTAACCAACAACGCCGCTATTAACCCGTC
>JAIRKM010000029.1 GCA_031260125.1 Helicobacteraceae bacterium
GATGTTGACTTCGGCTCCGAAAGCTCCAACTTTAGCAAGCAGAGCATCCTGATCCAATCGGGAAGCTACGCTTTAAGTCAAGCAAACGCCCTTCAACAGAACGTTTTAAGACTCCTTCAATAGAAACGCCTGCCGCCCGCTTTGGGCGGCTGGGGCGTTAAAATCTCTGCCCCAAGCTAAACTCAACACGCGAGATCGTATCCTGCGGTTCGTCGTCGATCGGCGTGGCGAAAATAAGCTGAAGCGGTCCCATCGGCGAAAACCATTCAAACGCTACACCGCAGCTACTGCGCTGCATAGACAGATCGTCGATCCCAATTGCGCCGAAATCGTAAAAGAAGGTAAAACGCATTCGCGCCTCCTCAATGACGGGAATGCTAAGCTCCACAGAGTTGTTAAACGCCATCTTGCCCCCCATATAACGAACGTCGCCATTGCTATCTCTGGCAATTTCGCCGCTACTGTCGTATCGATACGGAGCAATCGATCCGCTTTGATAGCCCCTGACGCTACGTGTGCCGCCTAGAAAGAGCCGCGATGCGATCGGATATTTGACGATGTCGTCTATGTCGGCTTTGATCGCCTGAAAGCGAGCGCGGTAGCGAAATATCAGATCGTAGTCAAGAAGATCCGAGAAACCATAGTAAAAGGCGAAAGAGGTGCTGCTTTTTGTGTACTCTTCGTCCTGCCCAAAGCCCGCGAATTCCAGCGACTGCGAGAGTATGAAACCCTCTCTCGGCACAAAATAGTCGTCTGTGGTGTCGTACGAAACGCTGGGCGTTAGAGATAGCTTGCTCGTCTCGCCGTTTACGTAGAAGTCGTCCGGTTCTTCATACTCGTTTTTGTTGTTTGAAGCGCTCGTCGTCAGGGAGCTTCGCAGGTTGCGCCCAAAGCGGCGTCCTAGAGTTATGCTTCCCCCTTCTGAATCGCGGACATAGGTGGTAGCCTCATAGTGGGTGTTGTAGAGCGAAAACGAAAGCGAATAGAGGCTATCGCGCACACGCGGGTTGTCCAAAGAGAGTTCAAAGCGGCGCGTACGCTTGGAGGTATCAATAGCAAGTCCATATCCAAAGCCGCTGCCCAAAAGGTTGCGATCGCTGATCGAGGCGTTGAAGATAAACCCATCGTAGGTGCTGTAGCCGCCTCCGATCGCCAAACTGCCCGTTGAAGTCTCCTTTACGGTTACCAGCAAATCCATCTCCGTTTCGCTTACGCGCTGTTCGTCGATCTGCACGTCTTCAAAAAAGCCGAGTCGTCCTAGCGACGCTTTGGATTCTCGTATATCGCGAAGGCTGTAAAGATCGCCGTGCGCCAGAAATATCTCTCGACGGATCACGCGATCGAGCGTGCGGCTGTTGCCGGTGATGATCACGTCGCGAATGTATACCTTTTTGCCATACTCAACGTAATAGACGATCGACGCGGTGTGGTTCTCCGCGTTCTTGCGAATATCGGGCGTTACTCTGGCAAAGGCGTAGCCGCCTCCCGCCGCCTCTTCGCGGATCGTGTTTAGATCGGCGCGCATTCTGGTGATGTCAAAGCGGTTCATTGGCTGAAGTTTGAGAGTGGGCAGCAAAAAATTCAACTCGCCCGATCGCTCTTTGGATTCGATTGACACGGAGGAGACGCCGTACTGCTCGCCCTCGACGACGGTGTAGTCCAGCGTGGCGAAATAGCTGTCAAAATCGGCTCGTAGAAACGGATCGCTTACCTCTGCATCCAGATAGCCGTAGCGGAGATAAACATCACGCATTCTCGCGCTGTCATACGGTAGCTCAAGAAGTTTCAACTCGCCGCTGCTACGCCCCGGAAACCAGCCAAAAGCCTGCCGTTCCCTGTTTGCCAACTGCTTTTGAAGATCGCTTTTGTCCAGAGCCTTCGCTCCCGCTATATTCACCTCGCTGATCGTGATCTGATTGCCCTTTGCGTAAGTAACGATCAAGTCCGCACGGTTGTTCTTCCTGTCGATTTGCGTCTCTACCTCAACCAGCGGATCGTAGTATCCCTCACTCTGCGAAAGCAGGATCAACCGCTTCTTTGCCGCTTCCACGCGCCCTTGATCGTATATCTCGCCCCGCTTAATGCCAAAAACGGGAAGGTATTTGTCGTTTATCTCTGTCTCGCTGAGACCCTTGAAGGAGATATTGGCTACGACAGGCTTTTCCTTGAAGCGAAAGATCAGCGCCCCGCCCTGCTCCTCAACCGATATATCGGTGAAGTACTGCTGCGCAAAGAGCCGCTGTATGGCGCTGTTTATTCTCTCTTCGCTCACGTCCTCGCGTGCGCCAAAGCCGATAATTTCCGTTGCCGAAAGGGGGGAAAGACGCAAAAGCCCCTCAAAGCGCACGTCCGAATAAACTTTCGCCCATAACGAGGCGGCACATATCGCGATTAAAAGCAGTATCCGCATTGGCTTCCATTATTTTATTAAAGGGCGGATTTTAGCTTAAATGGCATTAGATAAGATTTCGTTTATTGACGAGGTTGCAATGACACTTGGAATTATTGGTCTTGGACTGATGGGCGGCTCGCTCGCCCTTGCTGTAAAAGAAAGAGGGCTATTCAATCGCGTCGCGGGCTATAACCGCTCGGAGGAAAGCCTTTTTTTCGCGCTCAAAACGGGAATGATCGACGAGGCGCTTGCGCTGGAGGAGTTGATCAAAAGCTGCGATCTGATCGTGGCAGCTTTGCCGGTACAGTCGATTGTCTCTCTACTGCCAAAGCTCGCGGCTGCCAAAAAAAGCGCGTTTTTTACCGATCTGGGCAGTACGAAGGTGGCGATCGTAAACGCGATACCAAGTGAGATTCGCAAACGCTTTGTCGCCGCGCACCCAATGGCTGGAACGGAATATTCGGGGGCAAAATCTGCCTTCGCTGCGCTGTACAAAGAGAGAATCGCCGTGCTGTGCGACACGGAGGAAAATTCGCCGGAGGCGCTTGAATGCGTAGGCGGCATGTTTACTGGCGTAGGTATGCGCACCGTTACGATGCGCTCATCAGACCACGATCATCATGCGGCGTTTATCAGCCATCTGCCGCACGCGATCAGTTACGCGCTTGCGAATTCGGTGCTTAGTCAGGAGGATAAAAAAAGCATATTGACACTTGCGGCAGGAGGATTCAGGGATATGAGCCGCATAGCCAAAAGCCCAAGCGCGGTCTGGATAGATATATTTACGCAGAACAAGCAGGCGCTTCTGCCGGCGCTTGAGGTGTT
Organism: Helicobacteraceae bacterium; assembly: GCA_031260125.1. Taxonomy (GTDB): domain Bacteria; phylum Campylobacterota; class Campylobacteria; order Campylobacterales; family SZUA-545; genus JAIRKM01. The sequence continues at coordinate 3,218 of JAIRKM010000029.1, forward strand.
TGAGCGCGAATTTTCCATGGCAAAAAAGCTGGTCAAGGAGGAGCGCTGGAAGGAACTTGGCGAATGGATGCAAAGAGCAAATACGCTTCATAAAATATTTACTCCTCAATAGAGATCGGACGCATTTTTATGCGGTAAAAGCACGGCTATTTCCTCTTTAATTATGTTTGGTGATAGCTGAAACCTATTTAACACATTAAAGCTTGTGCCGCGCCGCCTTGTGGATTAACTTATTACTTAAATCAGCTTCAAAACTGACCCATGCGGTTAATAATGACTTTGCTTTTTATTTTGACAAGTTTGTATTACTCCATTATAATGAGCAAAAGGAGTAATTGTATGGTTTCGTTTTTAATTGGTATCGCCGCTTTAATAGGCGGATATTTTGTGTACGGCAAAGTAGTAGAAAGGGTTTTTAAGGTTGAGCCGAACCGTCAGACACCGGCAATTCGTATCAACGACGGAGTTGACTTTGTGGCTATCCCGACGTGGCGGGCGGTTCTTATCCAGTTTCTCAATATTGCGGGAACAGGTCCTATCTTCGGCGCCATTGCGGGAGCGCTCTGGGGACCCGCGGCTTTTGCATGGATCGTTTTCGGCTGTATCTTTGCGGGCGCAACGCATGACTACTTCTGCGGCATGCTCTCGCTCCGCAACGATGGCACGTCGATAGCTGAACTTGTCGGCAAGTATCTGGGCGAAAATTCCAAATACATTATGCGCGTCTTTTCCGTTGTGCTACTCATCTTTGTCGGCGTAGTCTTCGTTTACACTCCGGCTCAGGTACTAAATGTACTCATCGACCCAAATAACGAGAGTATCTTTACCATTGCGCTGATTATCATTATGGTTTACTATATCTGCGCGACCATTCTGCCGATCGACAAACTGATCGGACGAATTTACCCGATTTTCGGCGCGGCGCTTCTCATCATGAGCGTTGGCATTTCCGTCATGCTTTTTGCGACGGGAGAGATCGCCACAGTTCCAGAATTTGCGTTTAAAAATCTGCATCCGGATGGTAGCGCGCTTTTCCCGTTTCTGTTTATCTCAATTGCGTGCGGCGCGATCTCTGGATTTCACGCCACCCAGTCGCCGCTTATGGCGCGCTGCATAAAAAACGAAACGGACGGACGCAAGGTTTTCTACGGCGCTATGATTTTAGAAGGTATTGTCGCCATGATTTGGGCAGCGGCGGCGATGGGGCATTTCGGTAGCCAGGAGGGTCTTGCGGCGGCGGGTTCAGCGGCGACCGTCGTAGCGAATGTGTCGGTTGATCTGATGGGCGTCGTCGGCGGAGCGCTCGCCGTTCTTGGCGTTGTCGCTTGTCCGATAACATCGGGCGACACGGCGTTTCGTAGCGCGCGGCTTACCATTGCCGACGCCTTGCGCTTCGATCAGAAGCCTGTCAAAAACCGCTTCATCGTAGCGCTCCCGCTCTTTGCCATCGGTATCGCTCTGGTGTTTTGGTCTCAGATTAGCGCGGACAACTTTGCCGTAGTGTGGCGTTACTTCGCATGGTCAAATCAGACTCTCGCCACGATAGCGCTTTGGGCGATCAGCGCCTACCTCGCCAAAACTGACAAAAATTACTGGATCGCGCTCATACCGGCGGCATTTATGACGGTGGTGGTAACCAGTTACATCGTTACCGCCGGCGAGGGGTTTGGACCGCTTATCGCGAGCGCCGCGGGGAGCGCGTCGGCGCCTTACGCGTTGGGTATAACCGCCGGACTTCTTTTGTCTGCCGCGCTTTCGGCTCTTTTTCTCCTGCTTATTGCGGCAAAGCAGAGAGGAACAATGTCGGACTGACCGCCGAGGACATTCTCGCAAAGCGCGTTTCCGGCGGGCGCGCCGCCGGAACAACGCGAGCGCGATCTTTTCAACGTGCTAAAGCTACAAAATTATCAATTGCAGCGGGTTGATGGGCAGTCCGTCCTTTGTTACCTCAAATACCAATTCTGTGGTTATCCTGCCTACCGATTCGCGCTCTTTTAGGCTTCGATCGATCCTTATGTTTGGTGAAATACTTTCAAGGTTACGGTATATCGTATGAATGTTGTCGCGATGTTCAATAATTACTACTTTTCCAAGAAGTTTTAGGTTATCGGCAAATACAACCTTGCCCGGCAGTACGCTACGCACTAATGCATCGCGGTCATTTGGTCTTAGTGTTACCGAATCGTTGTGGATTTTTATATTGTAAATTGGATCGGTATATGGACCAAATTCTTTAATGATTGAAATCGGGACGGAATCCAGCGGCGCTTTAACTTTTTGTCCGTTGTAGCGGCTGTTGCCCGCACTTTGGAACGACGATCCGTAATGCTTGACAGAAAGGGTGTCTGCGCCCTCCCAAACACGGTTGTCAAGCTGCGCCTGTTTCATCTGATCGACAGTTTTCTGACGGACGATATTAAGATCGGCAAGAAGCTGGCGCTCGTGATTTTGATGAACGATTAGCGTTTCCAATTGCGACAGATAGCTGCTCTTTTGTTTGTCCAGATTCGCCAAAAGCCGCGTCTGTTTTTTGTAAAGCTCTTTTTGCACCTCTTGATTTGCGGTTAGATCGTCAAGGTTTTTAAGCATAGCCGCTATCTTTAACTCTGCCGCTTCAATATCCTTTGAAACCGAGCTGTATGCCGTTTTTAGTATAACGCTTTCGTTTCTTACGCGCTCTTTCATTATAAAAAACATCGTCTCTTTAACAATATCCTCTTCGCTTGAAGTATCGGAGCCGTCCAAAACAATGCTTTGCGCCGCGTGTCTCACCAGAAGATTTGCAAGCTGTTTGTCAATATGATCTTTTTTTGCGAGCAATTTGCCGCGTTCCTCGGTAAGCTGTTCTCTTTCGCTGCGCTGTGCGCCTACAATTTTAAGTAGTCCGGCGATCTCTTTTTTGTTCGCCTCTATCTGTTTATCGAGTTGTTTTAGCTCCGCCGTTATGCCGACTATCTCCTTTGAAAGCTTGTCAATTTTACTCTGCAAAGCCCCTTGATCGCTCTGTTTTTTTGCGATATTTTTCTGAGCAGACGCGATCTCACCCTCTATCTCCGAGAGCGTCTTGGACGATATCATGCCAAAGCAAATGAAAAAGAGGATCAGAAGACGAATTGCTTTATTCACTTTTCTCTTTCACGCTATAAATTACATAAACCGCACAGGACAGCGAAACCGATGCCGACAACCCAAGCAACGTCAGGCTTGAAAGCAGAGGGTGATAGCGAATACCCGCTAGACCCATATCGATCATCATTGCGCTAATGCTAGAATCGGCAGAAAGATAATAAAATAAACCTCCTACGACCGCGCTTGAAACGAGAGAGTCCACGAAGACTAGTTTCAGAAGCACAGCGCTTCTAAGCCACAAAGGAGCGCCGAAGATCGCCATTATAACGATGCGTTTGGAGTGTTCGTAGCGCCACACTTCCATTTGCCTCACGATCAGCAAGATGGCGACAGCGGCGATCAGCAAGGCAAAAATCAAAAGTATCCGTTTGCTCAAAAGTAGCATTTTGTAGGTTTTGTTCTCGCTTTTGGCAAAGGTTTCCACACGGGTAACGGAGTTTATGGCGGATATCGCCTTTTCGATCGAGTCGCGTTCGCCGATCGTCGGATAGCGATTTAGTTTCAAACGGTAAAAGAATGGCATCGCCCCCTTTATAAACGCATAGTTGCTATCTCCCACAGTCTCCTTTATCTCGCTTAAAAAATCAGCGACATCTACAGCTTCTAAACGCTCCGAATATGGAATGATCTTTTTTATGGTTTCCAGCTCAAGTTTTGACTTGGAAAGAATCACTATGGCGTAGTCATTCCGCAAAGACTCTTCATAGTAATCGATCATCTGCGTAATTGATACAAGCGTTTGAAATCCCATCAGAATCGTAACGAGCGCGATCACAAGAGAAAAGTGGTTTTTAAGCGATTTCACAGACTCTGCCCTTTTCTATGTGAAAATGACGGTACTTGATGCGCAGGTCTAACGGCATTCTGTGCGTAACGATCACAACTGTTTTGCCAAGCTGATTGATCGCCAAAAAAAGCTCTAAAACCAACGATGTGGAGTAGTCGTCAAGGTTGCCGGTCGGCTCATCCGCAAGCAGAAGCATGGGGTTATGCGAAAGCGCTCTCGCCACCGCCGCGCGCTGCTGTTCGCCGCCGCTTAACTCCTGCGGAAAGCGATCTCTGCAATGGGTGAGCCGCACGTGGTTTAATAGGCGTTCCACCTGATCGTTGATGCGTTTTTGATCGTACCCCGCGATGATCAGAGGAAGGGCGATATTGCGCTCGATCGTCCACTCCTCGATCAAACGGTAGTCCTGAAAGACGATCCCCAATTTGCGCCTGAGTTTGTTGATCGCGGATTCTTTGCCCGTTGGAAATTTAGTACCGCACACTTCAAGCGTTCCCTCCGCCGGCGCTATCGCGCCGTGAAGCGCCTTTAAGAGCGTAGATTTCCCGCTTCCACTCTTGCCGGTTATAAAGACTAGATCGCCCTCATATATCACAAAATTCATCTCGCTTAAAATCACTTCGCTTGCCTTGTAAAAAAGCGAAACGCCGCTGGCGCGAATCTGCGCGTTACGCATACAAAACCTCTAGCAGCTCTTTGTGAGACAAGGCGTTCTGCTCCGTTTGAAGCGGATTGTATGGGTAGTATTCCGCACGCTCATTTCTAATCAGCAAAAATATGGCAGAAGGCGATTCGATCGCGCCGAAAACAAGCTGAAAAAACGCGCCGCCGCCCAACAGCCGCCATATATGGCGTGTTTTCAAGATGAACCTCTCATTTACGATAGAAACGTTTGACAGCCGCCCGATCGCCCTTTTGTCGGAAATTGGCTTCTTAAAGGAAAAATCACAGCGTACTCCTGCGGCTTCAGACGCGCCTAGATTTGTAACGATAAGTTCATAAATATCTCTGTTTTCCCTTTTCCAGCGATCTTCGTATTTGCTGGAGACCGCCGCCTCAGCGTTTTTATAACTTTGAGTTTTAATTTCTTTGACATCTTTTAATGACTCCTGAACGTACTGTAAATAGGATTCGTTATCTGTACGCAGTTCCAGAATACCGCCCTTTTTTAATACTCTCAGCGATTGAGCGACAAACGAATCGGTAAAGACTCTACGTTTTGGCGATTCGTCCCATGGAATAGGGAAGTGAACGATAATCCTCTCTGCCGAAGCGCTTCCCAACGCGGACATAAACGCTCTCGCATCGCTGATAATCACGGCGATATTATTTAATTTCTCCCGTTTGGCGCGGTTTAGAAGCTGCTCTGCGCTGGGGCGGTGCAGTTCAACGCCAAGATGAAGCGTATCCGGATAGGTTTTTGCGTTGTGAAGCATATTTCTGCCGCTTCCGAAGCCGATTTCGATCCACAGCTTCTGATCGGGAGGCAGGCTTTCAAGAAAGCTGTTTGGCTCAAAAAGCGCCTGGTGCGTATCCGCTCTAGCGTCCTCCATCCCGCGTGAAATGATCGTCGATCGCCCCGCCGCCGCAAGAAGGAAAAGGGCATGCTTGACGACGTTCAAAAGCGGCGGTCTTGTCGTTTTATCCGCTTTGAGGATCGTCCCTTTTTCGTGGCGAAACCAGCGGAGCAGAAAGTTTTTGTCCGCCATCTCCACGCCGCATATCCCCTCGTCTCCGTCCGAGCAAAACGTAAACACCGCCCCGTTTTCTTTAAGCGGCGTGTTAAAGGGAGTGAAGCACCGGACAATTAGATGCGGCATCTTTACCTTTCAGGGAGCGCTGCTCCGCGCACTCCTTGATCCTGCAAAGATGATTCCAATCCGTCGCGATCGACGAAGGTAACCTTGTAAAAGCGCTCGATCTCTCCCATTTCAAACCTTTCTACGGCGCTACCCACCGCCCTTATCTCATCGATCACGCCGTAGCCGCCGGACTCGCGGCTGCTTGCGTAGAGCCTGTAAAACCCCTTTGCGTCGTTTGGAAGGCGCGTCCATGAGATTTTGATCGCGCCGCTTATGTCCGTTGTCGCCGTTAAGCCGCCGACCGTAGGCGGACGCTGTTTGGTCGTAACCCGCACCGTTTCGCTTGGAAGCGATTCAAGATTGTCGTGCGAAACGACAATTACGCGATATTCGTACTCCGTTGCGTCTTCAAGCGGCGTGTCGATAAATTCCGCGTTGAGCCTGCCCTTTAGCGTTCCAACCGTTTTCCACGCGGAATTCCTTTTGTCCCGCCGCTCGATCCTATAGCCGTTTACGCGCTCGTTTGGGTGCGGACGGAAGATTAACTTCGCGGTTTTGGGCAGATTGGAGACACCGGCGGCGATTCCGACCGGCTCCAGCTTAGAGATCGTGTTCGCCGTAACGTTCAGGCTGGGATCAGACTCTCTGCCATCTGCCGTGAAGCTTGAAATGCGGTAGATGTATTGGCGTCCCTCAAGCAGACCATTCGTATCCACGTAGTGCGTATTAAAACGAGAGCCGGTAACACCAACCTCTGTCAGCTTCGTGCCCGGCTCGCCGCGGTAGATGATAAAGCCCGCGATCTGCGGATCGTCGATCTCTTTCCATTCAAGCGCCACCGCATTGCGATCGCTCATCGGTAGCGCCTCAGAAACGCGCTCCAAACCGACATCGAACTTACGTTCCGCCGGCGCCTTTGGCTGCATTACGCAACCCGCAAAGAATATCAAAACCGCGCTCAACGCGCTCAACTTCCAAAATCTCATCTTTTTTTTCTCCAAGTTCGCGTAAAAGCTCATCAAAACTCGCAGTCAGCGGTGCCTTAACGCGCATCGCCTCTCCGCTTTTGGGGCGCCTGAAATACAGCAGATAGGCATGCAGAAAAATCGGCAAAATGCCGCCGTCTGATGAAGAATTATAGCCATATAAGCTATCGCCGATGATGTGCGCCCCTATTGATTGCAGATGCGCTCGTATCTGATGCGTCCTGCCGCTGAATAGCTTGCATGCGATCAGCGATCTTCCGGCGCTTAGATCGGCAAGGTGGATAAACGCGCTCTTTGCCTCCCTGCCAACCTTTGAGGTCGTCATTTTAACGCGAATCGTACGGTGGCGCGCTATCGGTTTGTCCACGATTATGTCGTTTTTAAGCCGACGATCGATTGCCGCTATGTAGTAGCGCCCCATCTCACGCTTTTCTAACTGACGGCTTAACTCCCTGTGCGCGTCGTTGTTCTTGGCTATAAGTAGCGCGCCGGTGGTCTCCTTATCTATTCGATGGACGATACCCATCCGATCCTCTCCGGATATGTTTGAAAGGACAACTCCTTTCGCCTTGAGCCAATCGACAAGCGTGGCGCTTTTTACGCTGGGCGCTCCATGCACAACGACGCCGCGCGGCTTGTTGATCACCAGCAGATCGCCGTCTTCGTATAATATATCGACATCAAAATCGACCTGCTTTCTTCTCTGTTCCGCCTCCTTGCGCGTTGGCGCAACAAACACTTTTCCTCCCGCTTCGACGATCGCAGACGGCTTCTTTATCGCTGTCCCGTCAAAGAAAACAGCGCCATTTTTTATAAGCTCGTTTGCCTCATTCCGCCCAATCTTGAGCAGATCCGCCACAAGGCGATCGGCGCGCATAGTTGCATGCGCCTCAAATGTCATAGGGGGTTTTACCATCTTTTAGAGATAAGTTTGATGTTGAACAATATAAGCGTCTTCATTTTTTCTCCGTCCCGATACTCGTTGGTTAAGCGAAAAATCCGTTTTAACGGCGACCCCATGCCAAAGCTCGGAAATTTTGCGCGCGCCATCAATTTAAACTTGTCGCGCAAGCTTTTTTCGCAGCCCTTCATTGCGTCTGTCATATCGGCGAACGCATAGGCACGGATCGTTCTTTTCCACATAAGTTTTTGTATAAACCCAATATCTAGGGACGCAAATCTGTCGAACAGCTCCTCATATATAGATATGATCAGTAGGATATTTCGATCTTTTTGCTGTGTAACGGAACTGCTTCTACGCCTGTAATAGTATACCGCCCTATCGGTCAGTGCCATACGGTTTGCGTATATGGCGGAAAAAATGTCAAAAATACTGTCTTCTCCTATGCGAGCGGAGGTTGAAAAATTTATTCCATTTTCCTTTATAAGTTTTGCGCGATATATCTTATTCCATACCATAGCGCCTCTTAAAATAAATTTCTGCTTTGCGCCGATCGCCTCTATGATCCCGCTTTTGGGAATAGGAAAATAGCCTATTCTCATCTTCTCAAGCCTACCGTTTTCGTAGAGGTGCATAGAGTTGTTTGTGGCAGCGATATCGGCTTTGAAATGTACAGCGCTGGAGTACAAAATTTCAAAATAGTCGCTTGAAACTAGATCGTCGGAATCGACAAAGCCTATATACTCACCCGTCGATATCTCAATCCCTCTATTTCTAGCGGCTCCCTGCCCGCTGTTTGGCTGAATGATAACGGTAAAGCGCCCGTCTTTTTCCGCCTGTTCGCGCAATATCTCCGGTGATCTGTCTGTAGAGCCGTCGTCTATACAGATAATCTCAATATCTTTTAGGGTTTGATTGGCTAGGCTCTCCAGCGATTCTTTAAGGTATTTTTCGGTGTTGTAAACGGGAACTATGATCGATACTAATGCCACCGCGATCTCCCACGCTGGGTTCTGGCGCTCAACAGATATATACGCGCTAAGATCATGCCATATCCGCCTGTTCTCTGATCAGATCGGCGATGTGATACTCTCTGCCAGAGAGCAGATGCCTAAGCTCAATCGATCGCGTCAAAAATTCGTCAGGATCGGCGTTTTTCGCGCACCCGATCAGCGCGTCCGCCTCGCACTCGCCCTGTAGCAGCTCCGGATGAAGGCGCGGTCTGCCCTCGTAATGAAATATCAGATTGGAAAGCCCCACAAACGGCAGCTTTACAAAACGCTTGGCTATGGCAAAGTCGATCGCCTTCGCCTTGTAGCACAGCACGAAAGGCGTACCGATAAGCGCGGTCTCCAGCGTCGCCGTGCCGGAACACACAAAGGCGAATTTTGCCTGCAAAATGGCGTCATGCGCGCTATGGGTTATCTCAAAGCCGCTGGTATCGCCGTATAGTTTCGCCGTCGTCCGCACGTCGAAATGTTTGGGTACGACCAGCAACTTTCTGCCATCTAGCCCGTTAGCCGTCTCGCGCAGTACCGGAAAGAGCCGTTCAATCTCGCCGGCGCGGCTCCCGGGTAAAAACGCATAAACATCATCCCTCGTTACGCTCTCCTTAAACCGTGCGATCTCCTCCATAAGCGGATGCCCCACATAGACGCCGTTTTTCCACCACTCCTTCTCAAAAGGAAGGATAGCCGCTTGGATATCGGTTGCCGCTTCGACCGCAGGAACGCGCTTTGCCTTCCACGCCCACACCTGCGGCAGCACGTAATAGACGATCTTTTTGCGCGGATACTCCCTTTTGATCGACTTGGCGAGCGGAATGTTAAACGCGGGAGAGTCGATAAGAAGAACGAGATCGCACTCCGCCGCTTTTTTTGTAAGCGCCGCAAGCGCCTTTTTCGCCAGCGGCACCTTACCAATCACTTCAATAAAGCCCATAGCGCCAAATTCCGCGCTGTCAAAGAGCGGCGAACCGAACGATCGGCTGAAAATCCCTTCGATCTCCACATCCCCAAGCCGATCAAAGAGCGGTTTGAGGTGAAGATTCGCCGATGGTTCCAAAGCGCTGATAAGAAGTTTCATGTAACCGCCGCCTTCATTGATGTATAATTATATTAAACCTTAATCGTAAATGGATTGCCCATGCGTATTTTGCTTGTTTTTGCCTTTGCGCTCTGTTGCGCGTCCGCCTACGAATCGTACGCCTCATACGAGGTAAGCTACAGCTTCCTCACGCTAGGCGAAGCGGAAGCGTATCTAAAAAAAGATGAAAACGGCACATACGAAAGTTCTATCTACGCCAAGGCGACCGGTTTCGCGGGCGTTATGTCCGGACATAGAGAGGAGCGCTACAAAAGCGTCGGACGAGTCGTGGACGGCATGTTGATGCCTGAACAGTTTGAAAGTCGGACTAAGAGCGACAAAAAAAGTCGATACTTCGGCGTTTTCTTCGATCTTGAAAACGATAACGCAACGGTTATTAAAGAAAACTGCCGTGAAGAGAAATGCACGCACGAATCACTTGTCCTTGCCGATGAAAACTACACCGCGCAGGATATTCTTACGCTCTATCATAATCTGACGGCGATGTTTGTCGCTTCCGGCGGGAAACGGATTGAGACAAAGGCAGTCGGTTCAAAGAAGCCTGTTGTTATTGAAGTTCCGGAGGGTAAGAAGCTCAAAACCGCGAAGGAGTTGCTCAAAAAGGAGGAAGGAACATACCTTCTGGTGCTGCTCAATCAGGAGATATTTACCAGCGACACGGGCGAACTGTATGTCAACCTTGACAAAGATAACATCGTAAAATACGCCGTTTTGAAAGATACCTTTCTTTTCGGCGATGTTAGAGGTAAGCTGATCAAAAAAAAGATCACCCCCTGATCGGCTAAAGCGAAGGCGGGTATAATCCCCGCAATTTTTCAGAAGGATAATGTATGTCTAAAAAGTGTTCCATCACCGGCAAAAGCCATCTAATTGGCAACAAGGTCAGCCACGCAAACAACAAGAAAAAGCGCGTTTTCGGCGTCAATCTTCGTATGGCGCGTATTTCGCTAGAGGATGGCTCAACGCGCAAAATACGCGTTGCGGCATCCACACTGCGTACTCTTCGCAAAACGCCGAAATAAGCGCGTTAAGGCGCGATGCTCAAAAAACTCAAACACTTTCTTCACTGGAGTAACGCGGAGCGTCCGGAGGTGGATATAGGTGGTGAAATCTACAGCCATCTGCGCCCGTTTCGCATTCCCGTAATTCTCATTACCGTCGTGTCTATGATAGGCACGCTCGGTTATATCGCTATTGACAATATGTCGCTGATTGACGCGTTTTATCAGACCGGCATCACCTTCACCACTGTGGGTTTTGGCGAAGTCGCGCCCATATCGTCGGAGGGAAGGGTATTTACGATCGTCTTGATCATAATGGGCTTTGCGATCTTCACCTTCTCGCTGGGAATGCTAAACGAGGTGCTAGGGCGCGGCAGGCTCGTTTCACTTTTTAAGGAGCGGACAATGCTGTACAAAATTGCCAGATTAAAAAACCACTTTGTCATATTTTTTCACAATGAATACGCCGTTGAACTGGGCAGGCAGCTTATAGCCGCTCATGTGCCTTTCGTTGTCGTAGACGGCAGTCCCGAATTCCCTCAAGAGGCGGAAACGTATAAATACCCATACTTTGTTCACCAAGCGCCGCACCTTGACGCAGCAATACTCAAATCGCACCTTTCCAGCGCGAAGGGGGCGTTCTGCCTATCAAAAAACATCTCCGACAACATCGCCATGATCAGCACGCTAAGGTTGTACGAACGCGAACTAGATCGCAAGCCGTTTAGAATCTTGGCAAGCTGCGAGGAACAGAGCGACGCGGAGAAGCTCAAGAAGCTCGGAGCGGACAACGTAGTCAGTCCCACGCGGCTTACGGCGCAGCGGTTGAGCGCGATAGCGATTCGTCCGGAGATGGAGAATTTGCTTGAGAGTTTCCTTTATCGCCGCGACGTGCCGCTGGATATGGAGGAGATAGAGGTTCCGCGCCATAGTTGGATCATCTTTAAACGCATCAGCGAAACGCACCTCAAGGAGATCACCAAGACAAACATTGTGGGGATCAAAACGAAGGACGGAGTATTTCTCCCAATGCCGGAGGGAAACGCGCAGATCTTGCTCGACTGTCGGCTGATTGTGATTGGAACCAGCGAAGGAATACACTCCTTTAGGAAGTTGATCCGCAAAAAAGATAAGCCGGAGGAGCTACGCTATATATAAGCGGTTGCGCCCGCGCCGCAATCTCGATCATAGCGCCGTATTAGCGTCTGCCTACGAGAAAATAGGTGTGCATCATGCCTCTGCCTCTAATTTTACTTTCTCCGCGATCTTCAAAGATAAATTCGTCTTCAACAAACTTTGCAAATGTCTCTTCACAGTGGATTTTGTCGGGCAGAGAGTAACTTTCCATACGGCTCGCCGTATTTACCGTGCTACCCCAGAGATCGTAAGCGGAGCGCACGCTGCCTATTACGCCCGCGACGACGGGACCGGTGGCGATTCCTATGCGGATGCCAGAATTTGCTATATTCAGCTCCGCCTTTATCTCATTGAACAACCGCACGGCGTCAAGCGCCATCGCCGCCACGCGCCGCATATGATCACGATCGAATGGATCCAGCCCTCCCACGGTCATGTAACTGTCGCCGATCGTTTTGATCTTCTCCAAGCGGTAGGTTATCGCCAATTCGTCAAGCATACCGAATATGCGGTTTAACACATAGACGACCTCCCGCGCGGTTAGAAGCGAACTGAACGTCGTAAAACCGACCAGATCAATAAACATCACCGTTACGCGCTCGTGGCTGTCCGCAATCACCTTTTCCCCGCTTTTAAGCCGTTTGACAACGGTGCTTGGCAGGATATTCGTAAGCAGTAGCTCGTTCTCGTGGTTCTTGGTTAAAAGTTCCTCCTCCTGCCGCTGACGCTCTCTGTTTGCGTCTGTCAGGGTCTTGAGCGTGTTTGCGCGCAGGACGCCGACTGCCACCGCCACAACGGTCGCCAGCGCCACAAAGAGCAGCACCCCAAACAGATGAACGCGCTTTATGGCACTCACACGAGCGTTGTAGCTTCGCATATCCATATCCGCGCCAAACACGCCGGAGAGCTCGCCGTTCTTGTCAAAAAACGGCGCGAAACCGCTTTTGAAGGTGCCAAGATCGTCGGTCAGCAACTTGCCGGCAAGCGGCGCGGCGCGTTCAAACACCTCTATCAGCGTATCTTCCGGATCCGCATAGCTGTCCATCACCTGATTGTGAATCAGCGACATGCCAGCTCTTGCTTCGCGCATAAACTTTGCCGTATCAAGTATGAAATAGAATTTATCGTCTTTTTTGACTACGGTGTACATATAATGAATATCAGGTAGCAATTGGTGATATTTTATCAGCGGCTCGATCAGGCGCATATAGGTAGCGCCGCCCGCCTGATCGGGGCTTACGAGTTGGCGGTGCGCTTCGCCGTCGATCATCGACGCGCCTATTTCCGCGTACTCCACCAGTTCGCGCTCAATTATCTTTTCGCCGTATGAGATCGACAGATTGTAGATCGCGCCAAAACTAAGCGTGGCGATAGTAACGATCGATATCCATACTAGAAACGCTTCGCGTATGGGACGAACGCCGAATTCAAATGCTTCCTGTTTCATCGCTTCCCTGTTTCTTCACTATATCCGCTTTTTCCTGTTTCTCGCTGCTTAACTCGTAGGCATTTATGGTTAAATTGTCGTTCACCCTCACATCTCCCGCCTCAATGAAGGAGAATGGCATATCGTCGAGGAAACGGACAAAAGCGCCGCTACACAAGATGCGTCCGCTTTGGGCGTATCGCGCCAGAGCATCAGCCTCTATCACCGTTCTGCCCCACAGATCGTACGTAAATTTGGCGTGTCCAATCACGCCGGCGATTACCGCACCGGCTGATATGCCTATCTGCGCCTCGTAACCCGCCTCGCGCATGATCGCCATCGTCTCCAGCGCCATTTTGACGGTTTTTACAAGCTGATCGCGCGAGTCGCGATCGAAGCCGCCCGCAACGACGTAGAACGAGCCGTTCGATTTGATCTTTTCCAACTGATACTTAACCGTTAATTCGTTGAGCCTGTCGTAAACAGTACCCAAAGCTGGGATTAGGCTGATAGCCTCCTCTTTTGTCGAAATTTGCGCGAATCTGCCCACGTGGATAAAGACCACGCTCACGCGCTCGTAATTATCGGCAATCAGCTCTTCGCCGCCCCGCAGACGTTCTACGATACCGCCCGGCAATATGCTGCGCAGAAGGCGCTCATTTTCTATCGTACGCTCTTGGATCTCCTTTATCCGTCGTTTGCGCTCAACAGCGGCGTTCAGCAGGACACGTCGTGTTTGCAGCCGCTTGAAATATATCAGCGCGGCAGCCAGCGTAGAGAGTATCAAAAAGGCGATCTCGCCGTTTAGCAGAACGCGCCAGATGCGCGACATATACGCCGTGTAATCAGAAATGTGCATATCAATGGCGACCACGCCGATCGGTTTCGTGCCGGTATTGTCGTAGATGGGCGCAAAGCCGCTTTTGAAAGTGCCAAATCTGCTGGTGTAAATATCGCTGGCGCTGCTCCTGCCGTACGTCAGCGTATCGATCAGCGCGGCGCTAGGTTGAGGCGAAGCGTCCCGAACCAGTGACATGATGGGCGGCTCATGGTCATTCGGCGTCCCGCCGCGCGCTTTCATCACATATTCGGTCGTATCCAGCACAAAGTAATAATCACACACTTTATCTTCTGGCGCTGTAACTTCCGGTGGAAAGACGCACTCCCCGCCGTCCTCGTTGCGCACAACTGTGTAGGCAAAATAAATCTGCGGAATGACGCTGTGCAGCTTCACAAGCGGCGCGATAATCTCGTTGTAGAGCGGCGAATAGGTGTCTTCTGGTTTGGTAATGAGATTGTGGCGCTCGCCATCGATCATTGAGGCGCCGATCGTCGCGTAGGTTTGCAGGCGGGCGTCAAGCATTTCCGTGTAGGTAAGAGAAAGCCTCGCCCCCAAAACGGCGAAACCAACCAACGAGACAGAGACAGAAACCGCCCATATCGCGAGCGCGTCGCGGAACGGGTGGATGCCGATGCGAAACATTTAGAACCCTGCTCTCTCTTTTTCTCTCTATAACTTTACACCACATTCGCCATCAATTAGACGCAAAACGTTGGAAAATAACATCGATCGCGCAACAAAACATTGGAGGTTTTGGTAACTCCGAATATCAAGATTGCGCCTTTTGGATTGCCCTATCGTTTCACCTTCAGCAGTAGCAAAAAACGCCGCGACCGCAAGGGTATATTCTGTAGCGTACAGATTATGAAACGTTTTTTTGAGATATTTTACGAGCTGTCTTCATATCCGCGTTCAAGCGGCGAAACAGCGGCCGCGCGGGAGTTCATACGCGCCTTCTGCGAGAAGCGCGGTTTTCCAGCCAACTCCGATAGCGCCGGCAATCTACTGGTAACGATAAAAACGCCTAAAATCTGCCTTCAATCGCACTACGACATGGTCGCCATTGGCGATCATCCTCCACGCGTCATTCGCGACAACGGCTATCTCTGCGCGCAGAACGGGACGCTAGGCGCGGATAACGGAGTCGGCGTTGCCTTGATGCTGCGTTTGATCGAACGGCAGATCGCGGGGGAATACCTCTTTACAAACGATGAGGAAATTGGATTGCTGGGGGCAAAAAATCTCTCTGTCATACCTGTGTCGAAAACCCTGATCAACCTCGATGGAGAGGAAGACGGCGCGATTATAATCGGTTGTGCCGGCGGGGCTGACTATACCCTTTCGGAGCCGCTTGAGTACATCAACGCCCCAAGCGGTTATCAGCCTTACGCCATTAGCGCGAAAAATTGCGTTGGCGGACACAGCGGCGTCGATATTGACAAAAACATACGCTCAGCCCTTGTTGAGGCAAGCCGGTTTTGCTTTGATCGCGGCGCTCTGATCGCTTCGATCGATGGCGGCGAAAAGAAAAACGCGATCAGCCGCAGCGTCCGCGCAATCGCCTTTTTTGACACCGCGCCGCAATCGGGAGAGTTTATTGATGTCCGCCCGATCAAAACCGAGCGAAAGGTTATCAAAGAGAGTCAAAAACTGCTGCAAATGCTTGTATCTTTGCCGCACGGCGTCTTGCGGCGCGGCGAAGACGGTATCCACGCGAGCGCGAATTTCGCTCTGGCAAAAACCAGCGCGAACACTCTCACCATCTCCGTGTCCGCGCGGGGACATTCGTTTGAGGCGCTAGACGAGATCGACCGGCGGATCTGTCAATACAAATGGTTTTCTATAGAGAAAAGCGCCGAGTATCCACCATGGCAAAATGGCGGCGGTGAGGCGGCAAAAAGAACTTTTGACATTATGAAAAGCATGAAGCTTCCGGCGCGTTTTATCGTAATGCACGCGGGACTTGAGTGCGCGTTCTTGAAAGACAAACTGCCCAATGCTGAACTTTTCTCCATAGGACCGGAAATCGACTTCCCGCACAGCGACAAAGAACGCGTACGAATATCGTCGATCTCGCAATTTTCAGAGGTATTAGAAAGAGTAATGGGTGAAGCGTAAAATAGTGTTTATTGCTACCGCCACGTTTATCGTAGTACACGGGAGAGGGCGAAAATACCAAAGCGCGGAAGGAGCTTGCCTGCACTCTTTTTAACCGGTTGCGTGAACTTTATAAACGTAGCGCGATCTCTCGCGTTAGGAGCTAGGACTTAACGAAGCAAAAAGGTAAGGCTTAGGCTTTTAAAGCCTTCGCTGTCTAACTCCGTTAAAGCTTCGGCAAGCGTAATCATATTACCTCTCCCTCGTATTCTAGGTCGACTTTGCAAGATTTAGTTTTACCGCCTACGCGAATTCCAATACCGATAAAGTGAGCCTCTAACGCGGCTTTAAACTCGTGTAAGATCTCGGATTTATATTGAAGAACATCTTCGGGGATTTTAAGCTCTAGGACTTTTAGATAGCCGTAGCTTACGCCATCGTCGGAGCGTGAACGTTTAAGCGCTACGGTCTCTACCAGCACAAGAGAGCCTTTCCAGTAGAAGTCCCAGTAGGTGCGGATTTCCG
>JAIRKM010000066.1 GCA_031260125.1 Helicobacteraceae bacterium
AAGCATACTTTAGGTGGAGCGACCTTTGTATCAAACTTTATTCTTTACTTTGAAGGCGGCTATTGGGACGTAGAATCTCACAGAAAAGTACTGCTTCATCTATGGTCTTTGGGAGTGGAAGAGCAGTTTTATCTGGTTTTTCCGATAATGGTCTTTGTTCTATATAAAATAAAGTTGCCAATGTCCGCTATTATCGCGTTAGGAACTACCGCGTCGTTCGCGCTTAACGTTTATTGCTCGTATTATCATTACTCTTTTAATTTTTATATGCCCTTTACAAGATTCTGGGAGTTGTTGGCGGGGAGTTTGTTGGCTCTTTATCTAAGAAAGCCAAACATTACCAGACCTTCCGATAAAACGCTAAATATATTGTCTATCGCTGGCGCTATGGCGATCTTGTATAGCTCAATTGGATTATCTCAACAAGGTTTTCCTGGTTATCAGGCGCTGTTTCCCGTTATAGGAACGGCTCTGATTATCTACGCGGGTGGCTTTAATAAACCTCCGTTATTTAACGGTTTGTTGTCCGTAAAGCCCATTGTGAATATAGGGCTAATTAGCTATCCGCTTTATTTGTGGCATTGGGTTCTCTTGTCCTTCGCATGGATTATCGTAGGAGGCTGGGAAACGAAAGGCTTTGAACTAATTGGATTTAGAGCGCTTCTTATACTGATCGCGTTTGTCTTGTCGATCCTTACTTACTATCTGATCGAAAAACCGATTAGGTTTGGAAAGAAGAGAAAGGGATTAAAGGCGGTTGCGTTGATAGTGGTGTTAGCGGGGATTGGGGGCATTGGATCGGTTTTGTATATCAAAGGCGCTCCGCCAGATCGATGGCTGACTAGGAGCGGATATGATGGTTTTAGCGTAGAGAAAAATCCATGGGGCGTTGAGCGAGACGATCTATGCAAGAAAACATACCTGCTTAATGAGCAAAGCTACTGCCGCTTTATTGATGCGGGCGCGAAAGAGATGATTCTGTTAGTTGGCGATTCTCACGCGCGACATGCGTTTGAAGCCATCGCGGAATATAACAAAGACAAAGGCGCCAATACGCTTTTATTTGGACACAATGGCAATGGAAATCCAATTATTAACGAAGCTGGACATAAGTATTATCAGCCCAGTAGTCGCGAGAAGATTATCGACGCGATTCGGAATAATACTTCGATTAAAAAGGTATATATCTTTATGCACGAAGTGTATTTTTATAAACTAGGCGCAGACGAATATAGAAAAAGATTGCAGGCGTTTATTGACGATATAAACGCGACAGATCGCAAGATATATATTGTCGAGAATAATCCGGTTTTATCGGCGCATATCAAAAACTATATGACGCATCCTCTCAATGTTTTCACAACCAAAACACCGTTTCCGCCGACAAGAACGTATATGCTAGAAAGAAAAAAAGGCTTTTACGACGCGGTTAGCAGCGTCAAGGGCTTAACGCTTATCCGCTCGCTTGACGCTTGGTGTCCTATAGACAATTGCCTACTGACCGATGAAAACGGGCGATGGCTGTATTATGATGACAACCATATAACGACTATTGCGGGCGGACGTTTTCTTGTAGAGAAGGTATTAAAACCGTATCTGGACGAGTAGGCGGCGGGGAATATGCCCGCGCAGGCTCGTTGTTTCATCTTACGTCCTCTTACTCCTTAGCCAAAAGCGGGGCGTGGACGGAAGGCCTTTTAAAACCTTTTGCGGCGGAAAGCGCCAGCGTTACTATTGTCGATCCGTTGTGCAAGAACGCCGTAGCGATCGGCGTCAGAATGCCTGTCGCTGCACAAAAGAGTATGGCGGTATTAACGGCGATCATCGCTTTTGAACCGCTGTTTACCCGCGAAAGCGTCTGCTGCGCAATCGATTTTGCGTCTGCAAGCAGAAAAATATCGTCTTTAAGAAGCGTAATGTCGGAGCTGATCCTCGCTATATCCGCGCCTTTTTGCATAGCGATTCCCACATCAGCGCTTAGCAGCGCAGGCGCGTCGTTGATTCCATCGCCCACGAAAGCCGCCGCGCTGCTTTCACGCAGCCTTTTCACAATCGCCGCCTTTTCGTCCGGTTGTAGCTCGTAGCGGCATTCGTCAAACCCAAGCTCATTCGCCAGCGCCAGCGCCTTGTCCTTTGAGTCTCCCGTAAGCATAACAAGTTTGTTTACGCCAAGTTTTCGCAGAGCCGAGAGCGCCTCTTTGCTCTCTTTGCGCGGCTCGTCCTTGAGCCACACGACGCCTAGAAGCGAGCCGTCGAAGCCGATATAAAGCGGCGTTAAATTGGCGGTTGAGAAGCCAGTTTTGACATCTTTAAGCGACGAGAAGTCAATTTTTTCATCCTCCTCCAGATAGTGGCGCGATCCGATAACGACCTTTTTGCCATCGACAAAGGCGAAAACACCGTGCGCCACGATAAACTCCACAGAAGTGTGCTGAAAATGGCGCGTGTTGCCATCCCTCCGTGCCGCCTCAACGATTGCCTGCGCTATTGGGTGGAAATAATGCTCCTCTATTGATGCCGCCAGCGTCAAAATTCTCTCTTTGCTCCATGCGCGGTTGAGCGAGATCGTCTCTACCACGTCTAGTTCGCCGCTTGTGATCGTGCCTGTCTTGTCAAAAATAAATAGGTTCGTCCGCGCAAGCGTTTCAAGCGACTGCGCGGATTTGACAAGCAGCCCCATTTTGCCCGCCCGATACATCGCTGTCTTAAAAGTAACGGGAACAGTCAGCCTCAGAGCGCAGGAGTAATCGGTTTGCAAAAGCGCTTCAACTTTCGTGAGATCGCGGGTCAGTAGAAAAGTAACGGCTGTTAGTCCAAGCGAGAAGGGGATCAGGCGATCCGCGAGCCGATTCGTGCGGTATTGCGACTGGGATCGGGAGCTTAGCGAATCGGCTACAACCCTGGCAAT
The DNA here is from genome assembly GCA_031260125.1 of Helicobacteraceae bacterium. Classification (GTDB taxonomy): domain Bacteria; phylum Campylobacterota; class Campylobacteria; order Campylobacterales; family SZUA-545; genus JAIRKM01. The sequence goes on from JAIRKM010000066.1 coordinate 2,909, forward strand.
TCGCGCCGTAGCGCGTTCGCCGCCGACCGCTTCGGCGTAAATTTCAACGCGCCCCTCTTCAACGATTGTGCCGCTTGTGGCTTTACTGCCGCGCTCCTTTCGGACGGAGAGCGATTCGCCCGTCATCGCCGCTTCGTTGACCGCCGCCGCTCCGCTCAAAACCACGCCATCAACCTCGATCGTATCTCCCGCGTACGCGACGACTATATCCCCAATCTTCACTTCATCGACACCGACGCGTGTTTCCGCGCCGCCGCGCTTGACCCAGACGTACCCACTCGACGGGCGATTAAGCGAAAGCAGCAGATCGTCGCTTCGCCTTACGATCCCCTCTTCAACGCTTTGAGAAACGGCAATTAGGAGATTTGTCGCGTTAGCGGAAACAAAATTGCCGCGTGCGATCGAGATTGCGATCGCCGCCGCTTCCATCGTTTCGCCTGTTACCCCTCTTTTCCCAATCGACTTGACGCCCCGTTTCATCGCGCCAAACGACGCGGTTAAGGTAAGCGCGAGTTTAAGCGGCGCTGGCAGAAACGGCACCAGCGCTAGAGAGATGGCGGCGCGCTTGATCGCGCTCTTGTCGCCCCCCGAAAAAAAGCCCATCAGCCCTCTTTGATCTGCTCGGCTTCAACCTGCGCTTTTGCCTCCTCAAAGCGATCCTTCATCTCTTCAAAGGCTTCCGCGCCCGCCGTGCCAAGACGGACAATCGCCTTAAAGATCGCCTCCTGCGCGGATTTATTCGTCAGAAGAAACGCCGCCGCGCCGCCAAGCAGAGCGCCTTTGATAAACTGCTCCCTTGGTTCGCCTCCAAAAATCGCCTTAGCTATATCGGAAAGCATCGAATTTGCCGTCTTTTGTTCGTCATTTGCCATAGTTATCCTCCAATTTGTTTAATACCGAAATTGCCGCCGCTCCTAGCGCCGCGATCGCGATCGCTTTAAGCGGCTTTGCCTCGATTTGCTTTGTAACGTAAGCCGCGCACACAAGCGCCACCGCGCCTTGCGCCGCATAGATCGCCTTCAAAGCGGCGCCTTTTTTGCGAGCGCGGATCGCCAAAAGCGATTGAGCGCACAAGGAGCTTGCGAGAATGCCGTTACTTGCCATCGTTTACGCTTTTGCGCGTTTTAGTTTTCTTATCGACTTGCTCTTTGGCGAGCCGATCGATTGCCGCAATATACTCCTTCGCGTAGTCAAATTTCCTCTTGACTTCCCCGCGGCTTTTATTGACAAAACGCTTGAAATCGGCACTGCCTGCCGCGCCTACAACTGCGGCGCCGATTGCCGCTCCTATAAAAAATTGCATCATAAAACGCTCCTCACACACTCTAAAATCGGCTTACAATCGCCGTTTCTCAGCGCCTCAAACAGCAGCGGCGGTAGCGCTTCCTGATCGTACACAATAACCGCCGACGCGCTGATCGGATTAACGCTGACACTTATAATACCTTTAATCTTCTCAAACCTCCCGCCGATCGGGGCTGCTAGAATCTGCGGTGGAACTCTGCCTTTGAATTTCAGCCGCACCCGTCCGGGTATATGGTGCGCCACGCTTACAAGCGGCAGAATCTCTTCAAGCCGTTTCAGCTCTTCGCTCACGCTTTTCCTTTGCAAATCATCTACAAAAGTATAGCCAAACGCAGGGCATTAGATTGAAGGGCAAATGGGCTATCAAACCGCTCTATGCAAGCTGATCGAATCCGCTCTTTTGCATATTGCGCTGAAAGTTGTCTAAGAACAAATTGCGCTGTTTTGTAACGGAGACTATGCGGTTTGCCAAAAGCCTCTCTTCGTAGGGATTTAGCGGCGGCTTGCCCTGAGACGCGAGCGCCATATTCCGCGCGTCTATGACCCGATCGATCTCCTCGTTCAAAATTACGCTTTCGCGCCGCAGGATCGCCGCCCTCTCAAGCGCGCTTTTTATGTCAGTAACGCTTTCGTCAAGCAGGCGTATTCGTATATCCGCCGTTATAAAGGAGCTAATCTTTTCCGATGCGCTCTCAAATGCCGCCACGATTTCGTCCATCTGTTCGGCGCTTTGATCGGCGGTTATCGCCTGATCGTTTCTTTTTCTTTCGACGTTTTGCGTGCGAAGCGTCTGCGCTGAAGATAAATTTGTCGAACTAGAAGCTACCGTGTTGATCATCACCGCCTGCCTCCCTTTAAGTGTGGCAAGCAAAAAAAGTTCCTACTTTCCGCCTTTGCTCTGATGTTGTGCGGCGAAAGGGCGAAATAAGGTAGACTTAAATTAAAATTAATTTAAGGAACTAATTGATAGATTTAATGTATGAGAAAGAGCATACTGATACTTGACTGGTTTCTAACTCACACTAGAAGCGGCGGAATTGAGAAGGAACGCATCGCGCAGGTTTTGACCCAAGCGGCGGGCATTCTTTCCATCCGCCTCAATGCGATCGCATACAACGAGAACTTATGTCTGTTTCACGATTGCCAAGGCAAAAGCTGCGCTCGTCACATATTGGCGTGCGAAGAGGGTGCGATCTCCGTCGATTTGGAAGCAAGGCGGCTTGCGTTTGACCCATGTCTATGCGATAAGTGCGGCTCATGCGTGGGCGTCTGCCCTACGGGAGCGGTTGAAATGGCGGATATGCCGCGGGAGATTTTTAAGGCTGTGGCGAGGCTGTATGCCGGATTGGGCGTCTTTGTGGTCGAGGCGGATAAACTGGAGTTTTGCGAGGTAACGCTACCTGCCGGCACTGCGCCGTTTGTAGTGCCTAATATGAAATTTATCGATCTCGCCCTGCTGATCGTGCTTTTACAGGAGAGTGGATCGAGCGCGGCGTTTTTTGGCGAGACGCCGCAGTACGCGAGAGTAGCGAACGAGATATGGCGGCGCGTTTATGGTCAAAACGGCGTTGACGAATCGGAAAATCTTCGTTTCGTTCCCAAGAGCCGTTTTAGCGCAAATTGCAGCATCAATAAGCGCGTCGATCTGATAAACCGCCTTAAATTTGTGATAGGCGAGGGTGATTTCGGCATCGTGGCAGCCGATGGTTTTGGACATCTCGAAGTGGACGAAGAGCGCTGCGTCCTCTGTATGGACTGCGTTCAAAGCTGCAAAAGCGCCGCTTTGATCGCCGATAACGGCGCTTTAAAGGTCAACGACTCTCTGTGCGTCGTCTGCGGAGAGTGCGAAGCGGTTTGCTCAGAGAAAGCAATTACCCCCAAAAACAGCGGTATCAGGCTGAATAAAAGCTGGTTTGAAACACGTGTCGCGGTATTTGCCGCTCAAGCCGCAAACCGCCGCGGCATTTTTCAACCGACAAAGGGCAGAGGCGGGCGGCGGGATTAGGGCAGTTTTAATTTAACCATAGTTTTGTAGGCGTTTTTGCACCCCTTGTATTCGGCGTTGAAGAAGCCATGCGAAACAAGCAGGGTAGGGCGATCTTCCTTTAGGTTATCTATAAAGGCGTTTACCCGCTTTGCATGCGAGGGATTTATTAAGAGCCTGATCGCTCCACCATTGTCGAGGCGAAAACAGGCGATCGTCGCTGGAGTGGCGTAGAAATCGATCACTCGGTAGGAGTGAATCCACAGTATCTTTTCTAGCGGAATGCGTTCGCACATAAATGTACGATTTATCAAAAGCATGCCGCTGTACACGCAAAGAGGAAGACCTCTAGTTCCATTCCGCGCTATAAAGAGCGCCTTATTTTTGAAAACGCGATCGAAGACGGCATATAGTATAAAGGTCAGCGCGGCGCATAAAAAGAGCGTAAGAATGACAATCCATGCGCCTTTATTCGCCGTGAATATAAATATGGCAATTCCCATGCACCATACCGCAACTATGGATAAAAAGAAAATCTTTCTATACGTTTGGTAGTAATCGGTTGTTTTCGCAAGCGCAATATCTTCGGGACAGGACTGTTCAGCATTAAATATCTGTTTAACGATCCATGCGGTGGAGGCGCATAAAAAAGACAGGAAAAAGACAATTTTCATGACGCAATTATACTCTCCTTTAATTTCAGTTTGATTGGCTTGGATCGGCGCGCTTTGATCCTGCGGCGGGGGGGGGGGGGGTAGCGCAAATGTTAAAGGAGACTTCGCTACAATCGCGCTCAAAACTTGTAGGAAGCGCGAAAGGCGGCAGAAGGGCTGGCAACGGCGACTCCGATGACGGGGCAAACTATAAATTGATGAACATATTAGTAACAGGCGGAACGGGCTTTCTAGGATCGTTTCTTTGCGAGCGATTGATCGGCGAAAATCATACGGTTTTCTGTTTAGACAACAACTACACGGGCGCGATCGAGAACGTTCAATCGCTTTTAGATCGCAAAAACCTCTGCTTTATCGAACGCGATATAATCGATCCGCTCCCTAGCGATCCAGCTTTGCCGCGCTTTGATCAAATATACAACCTTGCCTGCCCCGCTTCGCCCGCCGCATATCAAGGTAAAGCGGCGATCAAGACGACAAAAACCAGCGTGATCGGCGCGATCAACATGCTTGAACTCGCCAAAAAAGACGGCGCGACGATCTTGCAAGCCTCCACCAGCGAGATCTACGGCGAGCCGCTTGAACATCCGCAAAAAGAGAGCTATCGCGGCAACGTCAATCCGATCGGCGTTCGCGCCTGCTACGACGAGGGTAAACGGTGCGCCGAAAGCCTCTTTTTCGATTACCATCGCGAAGAGGGCGTAGATATAAAAGTCGTTCGCATCTTCAACACCTACGGGCCAAAAATGAACCCTCTCGACGGACGCGTCGTAAGCAACTTTATCGTTCAGGCGTTAAAGGGCGAAGATATAACGGCGTACGGCGATGGCAAGCAGACAAGATCGTTTTGTTATGTCGAAGATCTAGTAGAGGTTATGATCCGTATGATGAACTCGCCCAAAGGCTTTACGGGACCCGTCAATATAGGCAACCCCGGCGAATTTACGATTTTGGAATTGGCGCAAAAGGTCATCGCAAAAACCAAAAGCGAATCAAAAATCGTCTTAAAGCCGTTGCCAAGCGACGATCCAACGCAGCGCAAACCCGATATTTCGCTGGCGCGCGAAAAGCTGGATTGGTCGCCGTGCGTAGCGCTGGACGAGGGACTGGATAAGACGATCGCCTATTTTCAGCGAAAATTGGGGTTATAAGATGAACGTTTGCGTTATCGGAACAGGTTACGTGGGTCTGCCTACGGGAGTAGGCTTTGCCGAGCTTGGTCACAAGGTTATTTGCGTCGATAAGATCAAAGAGAAGATCGACGCGCTGAACGCGGGCAAAATCACGCTGTTTGAAGAGGGGCTAGAGGAGCTTTTTCACAGAAACGCTTCAAGCGGCGCTATAAAGTTTACGACCGAAACGAGCGAAGCCGTTACCAACGCCGATATCGTTATCATCGCCGTAGGCACGCCTCCGCATCCCGTTACCAAAGAGGCGGATATGCGGTACATTCACGCGGCGGCGGCGGAAGCGGCCGGTTATCTATCGGGCTATACCGTTATCGCCATTAAATCCACCGTCCCAGTCGGCACGGGAGACGAAGTAGAGAAAATTATCCGCGATACAAATCGCGGCGCGGATTTTGATCTGATCGCTATGCCCGAGTTTTTGCGCGAAGGTTTCGCGGTTCGCGACTTTTTCAATCCCGATCGCATAGTAATCGGCGCCGATAACGGACGCGCCAAGACGGTAATCGAGGCGCTCTACGACTC
>JAIRKM010000006.1 GCA_031260125.1 Helicobacteraceae bacterium
CCCAACACCGCTTTTGCGGTAAAGTCGGGCGCCTTAGTTGCAACAAGTGCCATATGTAGTACTCCTTATAATGTTTTGCAATCCAATTGTACGAAAAGAATCCTAAATTATAAAAATTCCTAAATATCGTTTTTTGTTTCACGTGGAACATTTGCGCCAGCCTGCTTTTGACCGCTCACAAAACACGCGGCGGAAGGAAGGATTATGTTTCACATGAAACAATTTGACGCTCCCTCAACTGTCCGCAGGCGGCGTCAATCTCCGTTCCGCGAGAGGCGCGAACGGTGCAGAAAAGACCGCTGTCCAGCAAACAGCGCTGAAACGCTTCGACGCTTTGCCGATCGGGGCGCTCAAACTCCGATCCCACGTGCGGGTTAAACACAATAAGGTTTATCTTTGCGCGAATGCCGCTGAGCAGTCTGATGAGCTTCTTCGCGTGCGAAAGAGAGTCGTTTATCCCCTTTAGCATGAGATACTCAAACATGATCCGTTTGCGCAGATCGATCGGGAAGCGGCGGACGCTGTCCAGCAGCCGAGCGATATTGAAAGCCCTGTTCATCGGTATCAATCGATCTCTAGTGTCGTCGTCAACGGCGTGGAGCGAGATTGCCAAGAGAACGCCCAGATTCATCGTACCTAGCAGATCGATCTTGGGCGCAATACCGCTGGTAGAGACCGTCTGGCGTCTCGGCGCGATGTTCAGTCCGCTTTCTGCGGAGATGATCGAGATGGCTTTGCGCAGGTTTTCGATATTATCCAAAGGTTCGCCCGTCCCCATATAGACGACATTGACCGCCTTTTCCGCGCTCAACCCAATGTCCTTCTTCACCATAAGAACCTGAGCCGCGATCTCGCCGGCGCTGAGGTTGCGGAAGAAACCGCGTTTGCCGGAGAGGCAGAAGGCGCAGCCAACTTTACAGCCTACTTGCGTGGAGACGCAAACAGTCCAGTTTGCCGAGCGATCGGCGCTCTCTTCGCGCATCAGGAGGGCGACGCTCTCGATCGCGAGATCGTCGTTCAAACGAAAGAGATACTTTATACAGCCATCATCGGCGTTTTGCTTTTTTGCGATCGTCGCCGCATTGATGGTAAATTCGCCATCCAGAGCGGCGCGAAGCTCCTTTGGAAAGGTGGTGAGCGCGTCAAAGGTTTCCCCATACTGCCGGTAGATGAACTGGAATAGTTGCCGCGAGCGATACTCTGGCGAGATCACCTGCTTCAACTCGTCGGGGGTGAGATCGAGAAGAAGCCGTTTCACCTAGCGCCCATCATATAGAAGTATCTTCGCGCGAAAACCGCCGCGACAGACGAGGCGGCGCAGGAACAAAATGGATGTTACGATTCAAATTTGCCAATGACGTTCTGCTCAACGTGCTTTTTGAGCAACGCGCGCGCGCGATCGTGATTCGCGGTGAAATCGCTATGAGCGTTTTCGTTGCAGAAGTTTGTTACACAAAAAACGCCGCCCGCCGGAACGCCGAACTCTTCGGCGACGCGCATAACGGAAAAGAACTCCATATTTTCCAGCCCGATCGAGCGCTTGAGCATATAATCAGAAACGGAGGCATCGGTCGTTATGTAGTTGGAACTGTTGACGACGCAATGGTGGTCAAACAGACCGGTGTTGGACAAGATCACATTCTCAATCGGGGTATAGCACATCTTCTTTAGAAACCCGACCTCAATATTCGCCGCGCCCTGCGAGGTTGCTATATCAAAAGGCTTAAAACCGCCGTAGCTGCCCGCCGAACCGACAAATATAAGCGTCTTTGGGCGAAGCTGCAAGCAGAACTCCGTAAGGCGTATGGCACTCTCGATCAGACCGACGCCGATCGGCATAGCAAAATCAAACGTTTCAGATTTACCTGCGCATACAATCATAAACACTCCTATGGGCTATTGTAACAAAAAAGAGGCGCGCAATCGCATTTATGCAAAAAGGCGCGGGAATTTAGATGCGCACCGAAATCCCGCTCTTTTGTAGATAGGCTTTGAGATCGCCGATGGAGATTTCTCCGTAGTGAAAGATCGACGCGGCAAGCGCGGCATCCGCTCCCGCCTTAAACGCCTCTTCAATATGCGCCATTTTACCCGCGCCTCCGCTTGCGATCACGGGGATCGAAACCGCATCGCAAACCGCCTTCGTAATCTCCAGATCGTAGCCGTTTTTGGTGCCGTCCGTATCCATGCTTGTCAGCAGTATTTCGCCGGCTCCCCTATCCGCCGCTTCACGCGCCCATTCCAGCGCGTCCCTGCCCGTGTCGATCCGTCCGCCGTGCATATAGACGGTACAACGATCGCCGCTTCGTTTCGCGTCAATTGCGACGACAATTGTCGAACTGCCAAAACGCCGCGCCGCCTCGTCGATCAGCGCGGGTTTTTTGAGGGCGGCGGAGTTGAGGCTGATCTTGTCGCACCCCACCTGTAAAAGCGCGTATATGTCGTCCACAGAGGAGATGCCGCCGCCAACCGTAAGCGGGATAAAAACCTCCTTCGCCACCTCGCGCAGCACGTCCGCTATCAGCCCCCGCCTCTCGTGGCTTGCGGTTATATCCAAAAAACAAAGCTCGTCCGCGCCTTCGTCGTTGTAGCGGCGCGCAACTTCTATCGGATCGCCCGCATCGGATAAGCCGACGAAATTAACCCCCTTAACGACCCTTCCCTCCTTGATATCCAGACAGGGAATGATCCGTTTTGCCAAAGGATTTATGCTCATAGATCGCGCCTTACACAATATCGCGTGATTATACGCTCTGCCAGCCTTGCCGCGTGCTGCTTAGTTGGGGCTGTATGCGCCGCCGCTGTAGCTATATTTAGTTTTTCCGCCTTCGCTCGATCGTAGCTCCCAATCAAAAAAGCCGTTGGTTTTGGTTTTGAGTACATGCAAAGTGGATTTCAACTCTGAAATTTTATCTCCATTCTCGTGACGG